>NZ_JAOCQE010000037.1 GCF_025290915.1 Streptomyces sp. 15-116A
CCCGCGCAGCAGCTGCCCCAGCACGCGGGTGCCGAGCAGCAGGGGTGCGGCCAGGTCGTGCGGCACGGTACGCCCGCCGGACAGCAGCAGGTCGGTCACGCTCCGGCTGTGCCGCACGAGCGGCGCCATCAGGCGGTGCCAGGCCCGGCCGTCCGGGCCGAGCCGTTCGCAGGTCGCGGCGAGATCGTGGTGGGCGAACGCCGCCCGGCCGCCGTCCAGCGGGTGGGCGTAGGCGATGTCGGGTTGCACCAGCCTGACGCCCCGCGCCGGCAGGTCGAACTCCCGGAAGAACGCGGACGCCGCCGCCATCGGGTGCACGGCGGCGCACAGGTCGTGCCGGATCCGGGAGTCGAAGAGCGCCTCGCCGCGCAGGCCGCCGCCGAGCGCCGGCGCCTGCTCGTGCACCTCCACCGTCAGTCCGGCGCGGGCCAGGGTGACGGCGGCGGCCAGGCCGTTCGGCCCGCTGCCCACCACGGCGACGTCGACTCGCGTCATACGGCCGCCTCTTCGGCCGCGAACTGCTGCAGCGCGAGCCGCCGGTACACCTCGTCGTCCTGGAGCAGCTGACGGTGGGTGCCGACCGCGCGCACCCTGCCCTCCTCCATCACGATGATCCGGTCCGCCTGCACGATGGTGGACAGCCGGTGGGCGATGGCCAGCACCGCGCACTCCCGGGCGGCCTCGGTGATCGCGTCCCGCAGCGCGGCCTCGGTGTCGCTGTCCAGATGCGCGGTGACCTCGTCCAGCAGGATCACCGCCGGCCGCTGGAGCAACGTCCGTGCGATGGCCAGGCGTTGCCGCTGGCCGCCCGACAAACCGGCGCCGCGCTCGCCGAGTTCCGTGTCCAGCCCGTCGGGCAGGCCCGCCACAAAGTCCTCCAGACTGGCGAGGCGCAGCGCGCGGGCGATGCCGGCGGCATCGGCGCTCGGGTTCGCATACGTCAGATTCTCCCGGATCGTTCCGCGCAGCAGCGGCGCGTCCTGCTCCACATACCCGACGAGCGAGCGCAGCCGCGCGAGCGGCAGCGCCGCCACGTCCTGGCCCGCGACCCGGATCGTGCCCGAGTCCGGGGTGTGGAAACGCTCGATGAGCTGGAACGCGGTCGTCTTCCCGGCCCCCGACGGGCCGACGATGGCGGTCAGGCCGCGGCTGGGCACCGTGAAGGAGACGTCCCGCAGCACCGGGGCGCCCGGCTGGTAGGAGAAGCCGACCGCCTCGAAGCGGACCGCCGGGGCGTCGGCCGGGGTGACGGGGACGGGCAGGTCACCGGCGGTCGTCCCCGCCGCCTCCTGCTCCTCCTCCTGGGGAATCGCCCCGAGCTCCGTCACGCGCTGGACGGCGGCGCGGCCCTGCTGGAGCTGGCTGATCGACATGAACAGCATCACCAGCGGCGACACCAGGTAGAAGAGGTACATCACGAAGGACGTCAGGTCGGCGGGCGACAGCGAGCCCGTGGCGACCCGGGCCATGCCCCAGGAGATGACGACGGCGAGCGAGAGCTGCGTGCCGACGTTCATCGCCGGGGTGAGCAGCGATCCGTACGCGGTGACCCGGATGCCGGTGTGCCGGGCGCGGTCGGCCAGGGCGGCCAGTTCCTCGGTCTCGCGTTCCTCGGCGCGGGACGCCTTGACGGTGGTGATGGCGCCGAGCACGCGTTGCAGCGCGGAGCCGAACGCGCCGACGTTCTCCCGGTTCTGCAGCGCCGCCCTGCGCACCTGGCGGGCCAGCAGCAGCGCGCCGGCGCTGGCCGTGCCGAGACAGCCGACGGTCGTCAGCAGCAGTTTCCAGTCCAGCCCGGCCATCAGCACCAGACCGCCGGCCACCATGAACACGGAGGTCACCATCTGCGCCAGCGCCTGGGCGATGACCAGGCAGGCGATGGAGGTGTCCGAGACGGTGCGGGCGAAGACGTCGCCGAGCTGCAACCGGGAGAAGTCCGGTATCCGGCTGCGCAGCAACCGGCCGCCGAGGGTGCGGCGGGTGTCGTAGACGATGTTCTCCCCGGCGCGGCCGATCGCGTAGGCGTGTCCGGCGCTCAGGGCCGCGTCGGCGAGGAAGAACAGCGCGATCAGGGTGAGGGGCCAGGCGAGCGACTCGTCCCGGGACACGGCCTCGATCAGCCGGCCCAGCATCCAGGGCTGTGCGAGCGTGGCCGCCGCTCCGGCCAGGCCCAGGCCGATGCCGGCGATCAGCAGGAGGCGGTGGCGGCGGACGATGTCCTTCAGGTTCATGCCGGCTTGGTGTAGGTCGTGACGAACAGGCCGGCCTCGGGCACGTAGGCGCCGCGCCGCCAGTCGCTGTAGCGGCCCTCCGGTTCCAGCCCGGCGTCCCGCGCGTAGCCGTCGACCTCGTCGGGGGTGAGCAGCCGCGCGGTCTCGGTGCCGATGCGGTGGGTGCCGTCGGCCTCGAACCACACCGTGGACACCTGCCAGATGCGCTGGTCCATGAGCAGCGTGGCGTGCATCTGGATACCGGTGTTGGGTTCCGGGTACGGCGCGAAGAACGTCGTACGGGTCAGGCCCTCGTGCTGGGCGACGATGCCGGGCCGGTTGTGCGTCTCGATGACCAGCCGGCCGCCGGGGCGCAGCAGTTCGGCCGCGCGGGCGACGACGGCCCGCTGCTCCTGCGGGTCGAGCACCAGCGCCAGCGTGGAGCACACGCAGTAGACCAGGCCGTACGTCCGCTCCGCCCGGTAGGTGCGGATGTCGCCGAGTTCGGCCGTGACCTGGCCGTCGTCGGCCTTCTTCTCCAGGGAGGTGAGCATCTCGGGCGAGGAGTCCACGCCGTGCACCGGACCCACGTGGTGCGACAGCGGCAGCGCGATGCGGCCGGTGCCGACCCCGAACTCCAGCGTGCCCCAGGAGGGATCGGGGTGGAGACGGGTCAGGGCGTCGACGGTGGCGCGGGTCGAGGCCTCGTCCCCGAAGACGCGGTCGTACCAGCCCTCGAACTGCTTGCCGTAGCCGATGTCCGCGATCGTCACTGGTTCTCCGTTTCGTTGCTGGGTCCGGTGCCTTGCTGGGGTCCGGTGCCGGCGTGGCGCCCGTCGGCGGCGCGGTGCTCAGGCCGCCTTCAGGAAGCCGGGGGAGACCGGCTTCATCGCCTGGTAGGTGGAGACGTAGAGGACCTCGGGGTCCTCGCTGTCGTCGTGACCGGCGGCGCGCACCACGGCGAACTGGAAGCCGCGTACCTGGGACACCTGCGCGGAGTCCCTGATCTGCCGCCGGATGAACTCGGCCAGGACGCGGAAGCCCGGGGAGTCCGTCGGGTCCTCACCCTTGGCGATGCTCTTGATGATGGCCGTGCAGATGTCGAAGACGGCCTTCTCCGAGCGGCGTGAGGCGAACCAGAAGGCCTGGCTCATCCTGCGGTGCTCGATCAGGTCGAGCTCCACCCACTCGGAGGTGCGGCGGCTGTCGTCGAGGGTGCGGTACAGGTAGTGGTAGTCGTGGGTGGCCGGGTTCGGGGCGAAGAACTTCCAGTTGGGGATCAGGGAGAACAGGTCCTTCGCCCGGGCCCGTTCGAACGCCGGGTGCGGGTGCTGCGCGGCGAGGGTCGTCACGAGCAGGGCCGCGCCCGCCACGCGGGTGAGGGCGCCGGGGCCGGTGAAGGCGTCCTTGAGGAGTGCGGTGGGGTTCACGGTGGCTCACTCGCCTTTCCCGGCGGCTTCCCGCTGAGGGGCCGCGGCGGTCTGCGGGTCGGACGGCATGCAGTGCTGCTCCACGAACGCGGCCAGTCGGTCCGCGGCGGTCCGCGCGAACCGGGCGTTGGTCAGGATCGTGTCGTGCCCGGCGCGCTCCACGACGGTGACGTCCCCGGGCCGGCCGGCGGCCTGGTGGGCCCGGACGAGGTCGTGGTACATCAGCAGCTGCTCGGGGTCCACGTCCACGGTCAGCTGCGCGGCGACCACCAGACCCGGGGCGGGCACCGGCTCCAGGTCCCCTTCGAAGCGGCCGAACTCCTCGCGGACCACGTCCCATTCGCGGGACGCCGCCGACCACAGCCGGGCGTCGGTGTAGAGGGAGAACACCTTGTCCCGGTAGGGGTAGGGCAGTTCGTCCACCCAGCGCGGACGGGTCATCAGCGCGCCGAACCCGGCCTTCGTCCACCGTGCCATCTCGTGGGTGGAGTCGGTGAACAGCTCCATGCCCTTGCGCTGCTTGTCCGAGCGCACCAGCTGGCCGGGGTGCGAGGGGTCCAGGTAGACGACGCCCGCCACCCGGTCGCCGAGCTGTGCGACCGCGCGCCGGTTGAACTCGGCGCCCAGGGAGTGCCCGACGAGCACGACCTTGCGGTCGTCCGGCAGCGCCTCGCGCACGAGGTCCACCAGGTCGTCCACGGACTCCTGGAGCGTGTACGGCGCGCTGCGCACCCGGCGGCTCGGCCCGTATCCGGCGCGGGCGTAGCTCACCACCGGCTGCCCGTGGTCGAAGGCGAGCCGCTCGATGATCCAGGCGAAGTGCTCGGGGGTGGAGGCGAGTCCGTGGTTGAAGACGAGGATCGGCCGGTCGGGGTGGTCCCGGCCGCCGACGTCGTACGTCAGGATGTTGCCGCACCGTGTGGTGACGGTACGGGACTTCGGCCAGCCGGCGACGGCTCGGGCGCGGCGCTGGGTGGCCAGCACACCCGCGGCGGCGGCACCCCCGGCGAGCAGCACGAGTGCGGTCTTCACCATCCGGTCGTCGCGGCCGGCGACCGCGGGGAGGGTCCGCGGCGCGGTCGTGTAGGCGATCATGGGGTGCATCGCCGGGAACGCGGTCATGAACCGGCCCAGCCCCATGACGAAGGCGTTGGCGACGTGGAAGCCGGCCGCCGAGGCGATCATCGGCCGGGTCAGCCGGCCGCCGGCGAGGTAGACGACCGGGAAGAGGCACTCCATCGCCAGCACCGAGTGCTGGACGACCTTGCTGGCCCGCGGGTAGCGCTGGGTCAGCCGGTAGGCGGGCTCGAAGCCGTAGGTGCGGGTGCGCATGACGCCGGGCAGGGCGGAGCCGTCGCGCCATTTGGTGCCGGCCATCTTGGCCCAGCCGGACGCCGCGTACGACATGTTGGCCTGGAGGGCCAGGTACCACATCAGGGCGTCCTTGACCTGCGGGCTGGGCGCCAGCCGGGCGAGCCCGTTGACCGCCTGCACCTGGGTGGCGACCTGGTCGGAGCCGTCCGTGCCGTAGCGGTGGCGGGCCTGGAGCAGGGTGGTGGTGGCGGCGAGGTAGAGGTTGCCCGCGGCCCGCCACCTGCCGTTGCCGGGCAGCAGCATGGCCGCGCTGCAGGCGACCCGGGTGGCGTGCAGGGCCAGGGTCGTGCGTCGGCCGCTCACGACGTCGGTGATCTTCTGGACGGCCGGAATCTTGCTCTCCGGCGTCTGCTTCATGATCTCCCAGTCGTTGAGACCGCCAGGACCGAGATTCCGGTGCTGATGGAGGTATTCCAGGGAGGAGGAGAGGCTGGAAAGAGCGGCAAGTCGTTCGGAAATTCCGATCGCGCGGTCCCGGTTTATCGGGACGGGCGAGAACAGCGCAGAGGCGATCTTCTTTATTCGCATCATACCCGGCTTTTCCTTTGTGTTGAACCTGCCGCCAGTAGGGTGGGAAGGCTGTCGGGCCGCGATTCCGGCGCGGCCCGACAGCGCTTGTGACCCACCCGCCGCGGAGCTTTCACAAGCCCGCTTCGCTGATCAGCAGGGGGTGCTCAGTCGGGGCGTACGGTCAGTCGTTGGCGCCCGCCTCGTACGCCTGGACGGTGACCCACGCGACACCGGCGCCGCCGGCGAAGCCGACGCCGAACGCGACCAGGCCCGGGGTGGCCTGAACCGGCATCATGGCGCCGAACTCACCGTGCGTCTCGTCCGTCAGCTCGGCCGGCGTGACGGCGGCGACGCTGTCGATGATCTTGCTCATTCCATCTCCTTCGTGGGGGGATTGGTGGATCAGCCCTCGTTGCGGCCGGCCACGTAGGCGCCGACCACGGCACCGGCACCGGCGACGCCGCCGGCGATGTACCAGCAGGTCGCGACGGCCGCCGGGGTGGCGAGGACCTGCAGGCCGGAGTCGTCCTGGTAGCCGCCCTCGAGCGGACCGAGGTCCAGCTCGTTCATGAAGGCAGAGATCTTCTGCTCCACTTGCTTGTCTCCTGTCTGCTGTCGTGCTCCTTGTGGTGCTGAACCCCGGACCGGGAAGAAGCGTCCGGGCATGCCTGACGGACGAGCCGCCGGGCAAGTCTGGGAAGGGGCCCGCTCGGTGCGGTGCGGTCAGCCGCGCACGGGCCAGCTGGTGAGGGAGACGGCCGGCCCGCAGTCACGGGTGTCCGCGCTGCCGCGGCACACCGTCAACTGACCGGTCGTCGTGGGCCGGTAGGGATCGAGCCGGACGCTCACGGGAGCCGTCCCCGTGCCGCACTGCGTGGCGTGCTTGCGGTAGGGCCCGGGGACGAAGTCGTACGTCCACCGGACCCAGACCGAGAAGCACTCCGTGCCGGAGTTCCGCAGCTCTCCCTCGACGACGAGCGCGGCCCCGAATCCGGTGCCGCTCGGCTCGGTCCACCGCGTGCCGGACGCGACGGACGTGCCGTGGGCGGCCGACCATTCCACGGCCGCCGTGCCGGAGGCGCCGGCCGCGGCCGGGCCCGCCGCCGACAGGACCGTGCAGACGGCTGCCGCCGCGCACAGGACGCGACCACCCGGCCGGTTGATCATCGGTTACCCCCTGGAATGCACAATGAAAAACGTGGTCTGGCGGCGATGAATCCCGCGCGAATTCGGTGTGAATTCGCATTCACCCGGTGCATCGAGCCGCGAAGCAATCCTTCGACAGGAAGAAGTACGGGGCAAGACCGATCCCGTCGAAAGATCTCGCTTACGCAATGTTCCGGCCAGTCCCGGAATGAGGCGGTGCCAAGTATGACGGACAAGGAACCCTTTACTTGCTTTGTCTGGGTTTTACTGAACGTTGCCCCGCACTTTGGACGCCCCGGCCGCCGGGAAGTGCCCGTTTCGCGGCTCCGCCTAACGCGCCTCCCTGCCCTGCGCAACAGGGCAAAACGGTTTATTCCGGCCGCTCCGCGGGTTGTCGCACCGGCCGTGGCGAGTTTTGGCCAATGGCGCGATCGCCTCTCCGGAATGAGACATTCCTGCCCCGTGAAAACGTGAATAGGAATCCACTACTCCGATTGTTCCGTCGGCCGCCCGTCCGGATCGCCTACGCTGCCGCCATGCCCCCGGCCAAGAAACGCACCCGTTCCTACGACCCCGCCAAGATCCGCGCCGCCGTCCTCGCCCAGTTCGGGAACGTACGCCGGGCCGTCCAGGGGCTCGACGACGCGCAGCTCGCCCTGCCGACCCGGCTCGGGGACTGGACGGTCCGGGAGCTGGCCGCGCACGTGACCATGGCCGTGGAGACGGTCAGCCGCAACCTCGACCGCGAGGAGCCCGCCAAGGCCGAGCTGGCCCTGCTGGACTGGCCCTTCGCCACCGCCGGCCGCGCCGCCGACATCGCCGACGGCACCCGTGACCTCGCCGCCGCTCACCCCGACCTCGACGCGCTGTACGCCCGCACCGAGGAGCGCCTCACGCAGAGGCTGGCCGAGGCGCCCGGCGACCGTCTCCTCGCCGCCCGTACCGGCGCCATGACCCTCGCCGACTACCTGGTCACCCGAACCGTCGAGCTCGTCGTCCACACCGACGACCTCAACGCCGCCGTGCCCGGCCTCGACATCCCGCAGGACCGCCAGGCGCTCGCCGCCTGCACCCGGCTGCTCGCCGACGCGCTCGCCGCGAAGGTGCCCGGCGGATCGACGGAGGTGCGGATCCCGCCGTACGCGGTGGTGCAGTGCGTGGAGGGGCCGCGGCACACCCGCGGTACCCCGCCGAACGTCGTCGAGACCGACCCGCTGACCTGGATCCGCCTGGCCACCGGCCGGACCGCCTGGGCGGACGCGGTGTCCGACGCGAAGGTCAGCGCCAGCGGTGAGCGGGCGGACCTCGGCCCGTACCTTCCTCTGCTGCGCTGACGGGAACCAGTCCCTCCGCCGCTCCGTCGAATCGACATGTACAGGCAGAAGCGGCACACGCAGCGCACGATCCTCACGGCGGCCGTCGCCGCGCTCGTCCCGCTCGCGGCGGCGTGCGGCACCGAGAAGGCGGGCGGCGGCAGCAGCTCCGCCGAGCCCGCGGCACCGGTCACCGGCATCCGCTGGAGCATCGACAGCGTCACCGTCGACGGCACCACCCACCGGGCGCCCTCCGACGCCCATGTGACCCTCGCCGACGACGGCCGCTCCGAGGGCAGCTACGGCTGCAACACCTTCAGCGCACGCACCGACGTCGACGGCGACCGCATCCGTCTCAGCGACGCCATGTCCACCGAGATGGCCTGCGACGACAAGCCCATGGCCTTCGAGAGCACCCTCGCCCGCACCCTCACCGACGGTGGCGCCCTGAAGGCCGAGGTGAACGACGACCGCCTGACCCTCACCACCGCCGACGGCGCCACGATCCGCCTCACCAGGAGCCAGGACGCCGCGCTGCACGGCACCAAGTGGACCGTCACCACCCCCGCCACCGACAGCCGCGCCCACCTCACCTTCGACAAGGACGAGGGCACCGTCTCCGGCAACCTCGGCTGCAACGACGTCAACGCGAAGGCCACGGTGCGCGACGGCCGTATCATCCTGGGCCCTCCGGCCGCGACCCGAATGATGTGCGAAGACTCACTCATGGACGGCGAGCGGGCGCTGATGAAGCTGTTCGACGGCACGGTCGAGTACCGCATCGATCATCGAACGCTGACGCTGACCAGCGAAAACGGCACGAGCGTCCGGGCCGTCGCCGCGCGGTGATCGACTCCTGACCCCGCATCCCGCATTCGGACCAGCCCGCGGCCTCGCCTACACTCGGAGACGTGCCACGTGGTGACGGACGACTCAACCACGACCTGCTCCCCGGCGAGAAGGGCCCCCAGGACGCTTGCGGCGTCTTCGGTGTCTGGGCTCCGGGCGAAGAGGTCGCCAAGCTCACGTACTTCGGGCTCTACGCCCTCCAGCATCGGGGTCAGGAATCCGCGGGAATCGCGGTCAGCAACGGCTCCCAGATCCTCGTCTTCAAGGACATGGGCCTCGTTTCCCAGGTCTTCGACGAGACCTCGCTCGGTTCGCTCCAGGGTCACATCGCGGTCGGACACGCCCGCTACTCGACCACCGGCGCCTCCGTGTGGGAGAACGCCCAGCCGACGTTCCGCGCCACCGCGCACGGATCCATCGCGCTCGGCCACAACGGCAACCTGGTCAACACGGCGGAGCTCGCCGAGATGGTCGCCGAACTGCCCAAGGAGAACGGCCGCGCCCCCAAGGTCGCCGCCACCAACGACACCGACCTGATCACCGCCCTGCTGGCCGGCCAGCGCGCCGCCGACGGCGAGCCGGTGACCGTGGAGCAGGCCGCGCACGTGGTCCTCCCGCAGGTCAAGGGCGCCTTCAGCCTCGTCTTCATGGACGAGCACACCCTGTACGCGGCCCGTGACCCGCAGGGCATCCGCCCGCTGGTCCTCGGCCGCCTCGAGCGCGGCTGGGTGGTCGCCTCCGAGTCCGCCGCCCTCGACATCTGCGGCGCCAGCTTCGTCCGCGAGATCGAGCCGGGCGAGTTCGTCGCCATCGACGAGAACGGACTGCGCACCTCCCGATTCGCGGAAGCGAAGCCCAAGGGCTGTGTCTTCGAGTACGTGTACCTGGCCCGCCCGGACACCGACATCGCCGGCCGGAACGTGTACCTCTCGCGCGTCGAGATGGGCCGCCGCCTCGCCAAGGAGGCCCCGGTCGAGGCCGACCTGGTCATACCGACCCCGGAGTCCGGCACCCCGGCCGCGATCGGCTACGCGGAGGCCTCCGGCATCCCGTTCGGCGCCGGTCTGGTGAAGAACGCGTACGTCGGACGTACGTTCATCCAGCCCTCGCAGACGATCCGGCAGCTCGGCATCCGCCTGAAGCTGAACCCGCTCAAGGAAGTCATCAAGGGCAAGCGTCTGGTCGTCGTGGACGACTCGATCGTGCGCGGCAACACCCAGCGCGCCCTGGTCCGCATGCTCCGCGAGGCGGGCGCCGCCGAGGTCCACATCCGGATCTCCTCGCCGCCCGTGAAGTGGCCCTGCTTCTTCGGCATCGACTTCGCCACGCGCGCGGAGCTCATCGCCAACGGCATGACGATCGAGGAGATCGGCACCTCGCTGGGCGCCGACTCACTCGCGTACATCTCCATCGACGGCATGATCGAGGCGACCACCATCGCCAAGCCGAACCTGTGCCGCGCCTGCTTCGACGGCGAGTACCCGATGGACCTGCCCGACCCGGAGCTGCTCGGCAAGCAGCTGCTGGAGACGGAGCTGGCCGCCGGTCCGGCCGCCACGGCCGCGGCCGACGCGATCCGCCGCCCGTAAAGCCTCGTACGTTTCACCAACCCGAAAGATCCCAGGCAATGTCTGAGACATCTACCGGTGCTTCCGGTGCGTCCTACGCGGCTGCAGGCGTCGACATCGAAGCGGGCGACCGCGCCGTCGAGCTGATGAAGGAGTGGGTGAAGAAGACGCAGCGCCCCGAGGTCCTCGGCGGCCTCGGCGGCTTCGCCGGCCTCTTCGACGCCTCCGCCCTCAAGCGCTACGAGCGGCCCCTGCTCGCGTCCGCCACGGACGGCGTCGGCACCAAGGTCGACATCGCCCGGCAACTCGGCGTGTACGACACCATCGGCCACGACCTGGTCGCCATGGTCATGGACGACATCGTGGTGTGCGGTGCCGAGCCGCTGTTCATGACCGACTACATCTGCGTCGGCAAGGTCCACCCCGAGCGGGTCGCCGCCATCGTCAAGGGCATCGCCGAGGGCTGTGTGCTGGCCGGCTGCGCCCTGGTCGGCGGCGAGACGGCCGAACACCCCGGCCTGCTGGGCCCGGACGACTTCGACGTCGCCGGCGCCGGTACGGGCGTCGTGGAGGCCGACCGGCTGCTCGGCGCGGATCGCATCCGTACGGGTGACGCGGTGATCGCCATGGCGTCCTCCGGGCTTCACTCCAACGGGTACTCCCTCGTCCGGCACGTCCTGCTGAACCAGGCCGGGCTCGCCCTGGACGCCCGCATCGAGGAGTTCGGCCGCACCCTCGGCGAGGAGCTGCTGGAGCCGACCAAGATCTACTCGCTGGACTGCCTGGCGCTGATGCGCACCACCGAGGTGCACGCCTTCAGCCATGTCACCGGCGGCGGCCTCGCGGCCAACCTGGCCCGCGTGATCCCGGACGGGCTGCACGCGATCGTGGACCGGTCCACCTGGACCCCGGCCCCGGTGTTCGACCTGGTCGGCCGGACCGGTTCGGTCGAGCGGCTGGAGCTGGAGAAGACCCTGAACATGGGCGTCGGCATGATCGCGATCGTGCCGGAGGAGTCCGCCGACGTGGCGCTGGCGACGCTGGCCGACCGCGGGGTGGACGCCTGGGTGGCCGGCGAGATCACCGAGCGCGGCGAGCACACCACGGGCGCGGCCCTGGTCGGGGACTACGCGAGCTGATCATCGGGGGTGCTGCCCGGGCCCTCGCGGTGCGGGCAGCACTGAACGCGGTGCGGGCAGCACTAAACCCGGCCGGTGACTCTCGTCACCCGACCGGGTTGATGCTCAGTACAAGGTCAAGCGCCTCGACGCTGCTGCGAGGACTGGTCGTCCTCGTCCTCCTCGTCGTCCTCGTAGAGGTCGGCGTACTTGGCGTACAGGTCGTCGTCGTGCTCATCGTCCTCGAAATGGTCGCCGTTAGGCGACTGGTTCGACGTCGATGCGCCCAGCTCCTCGGCCAGGCGTGCGAGGTCCGTCCCACCGCTGTTGTACTTCAGCTGGCGGGCGACCTTCGTCTGCTTGGCCTTGGCCCGGCCGCGCCCCATGGCTCGACCCCCTCAACGACGGGGCTCGACGGCCCCAGAGTCTGACACGCGTTCATGGTCCGGAACGGACTCTCCGTGGAGAGGCCGGTCCGTAGGGCTTCCACGGTACCTGAGCCCGCGCCCATACGGTACGTCGCCCGCAGGACGTGCCTGCGCCCAGGACCTTCGAGGCGCCCCGTCCTCGCTGGTCAATCGCGATTTTAACCACTTATCGACGGGCGACCCGCCGGGAGAAGTGAGAGTTCTCTCTAACTGCCCACCGGCGGGTACCGGTCAAACGTGCGAACCCCGCTCGCGCGTCGGACGGCTCGCCCGAGTGCGCCGGACTCACCGCACCGGACGCGCCTCCGCCATCCGCTGCTCGGCGATCCGGTCGGCCGCGGCGGCCGGCGGAATCCCGTCCGCCTTCGCACGTGCGAATATGGCCAGCGTGGTGTCGAAGATCTTCGACGCCTTCGTCTTGCACCGGTCGAAGTCGAAGCCGTGCAGCTCGTCGGCGACCTGGATGACACCGCCCGCGTTCACCACGTAGTCCGGCGCGTAGAGGATCCCGCGGTCCGCGAGGTCCTTCTCCACGCCCGGGTGGGCGAGCTGGTTGTTGGCGGCGCCGCAGACCACCTTGGCGGTCAGCACCGGCACGGTGTCGTCGTTCAGCGCGCCGCCGAGCGCGCAGGGGGCGTAGATGTCCAGGCCCTCGGTGCGGATCAGCGCCTCGGTGTCGGCGACGGCGCTGACACCCACCGGGTGCCGGTCGAGGATCCGGCGCACCGCGTCCTCGCGGACGTCGGTGATGACGACCTCGGCGCCCTCGGCCCGCAGGTGCTCCACCAGGTGGTGACCGACCTTGCCGACGCCCGCGACGCCGACCTTGCGGTCGCGCAGCGACGGGTCGCCCCACAGGTGCTGCGCGGAGGCCCGCATGCCCTGGTAGACGCCGAACGCGGTGAGCACGGAGGAGTCGCCCGCGCCGCCGTTCTCGGGGGAGCGCCCGGTGGTCCAGCGGCACTCACGGGCCACGACGTCCATGTCGGCGACGTAGGTGCCGACGTCGCAGGCGGTGACGTACCGGCCGCCCAGCGAGGCCACGAACCGCCCGTAGGCGAGCAGCAGCTCCTCGCTCTTGATCTGCTCCGGGTCGCCGATGATCACGGCCTTGCCGCCGCCGTGGTCGAGACCGGCCATGGCGTTCTTGTACGACATCCCGCGCGCGAGGTTCAGCGCGTCGGCGACGGCCTCCTCCTCGGTCGCGTACGGGTAGAAGCGCGTACCGCCGAGGGCGGGGCCCAGCGCGGTGGAGTGGATGGCGATGACGGCCTTGAGGCCGCTGGCACGGTCCTGACAGAGCACGACTTGCTCATGACCCCCCTGGTCCGACCGGAACAGGGTGTGCAGGACGCCGTCAGATACGTCGGTCACTGTGGTGACTCCTGAGTAAGTAGCGGCGGGTGAGGACAGCTCCCGTACGGGTGGCGGGGACTGTTGAGCACGAGATTAGAGCCTGTCGGCCCCGACGGCGGCAGCGTGTTCAGGATCACCTCCGACCGGAGTACCCGCGTGCGACGATTTGCATGGATTTCCCGCATGCCCCCGCGTGTCCGCCGCGGGGGCTCCCGGAGGTTTTCGCGGCGGTGCGGGGGGGAGGGAGCAGGCGTGCCCAAGGTGTCCTCGGTGATCGTCCCCTACGCGACCTACCTGCGCGTCTACGAACCCCTGGCCGCCTTCCCCGAGCCGGAGCGCGGCCACTGGGCGCGGTACGCCCGCCGCCCGGAACGCCCCTCCTACCAGGACGAACTCCGCCGGGCCCTGGCCGGCCTGGTCCCCACCCCGCCGGTCGCCGTGCCGGTGCACGAGAGCGACGACGCGTTCGTGCTGGAGGTCGACGGCGTGGTCTGCGTCTGCCCCTGGCGCACCCGGCTGCGCGGCTGGCAGGCGCTCGGCGAGCTCGCCGAGGACTTCCCGCTGCCCGTCCTGGACGCCCTGCTGCCCGCGGTCGTACGCCGCCAGGCCGCCCAGGACTACGAGCGCTGGCTCGTCGACCACCCCGACGCCCGGCCGTGGATCCGCACGGCGACCTGGCAGGTGCCGATCAACTGGTTCGTGCTGTTCACCGACGAGGAGCGCGAGTACGACAAGGGCTCCGCCGACGAGGCGCCGGTGCTGCGCTACCGCACGCCGATGGTCGAGGCGCGGCGACGGGTGGCGCGGGGGCTGCGGGCGCTGAGGAACGCGATGGACGAGGGGCCGCTGATCGACGGCTTGGTGGACGTGGGGCGCTGGCTGGAGGAGTTCCACCCGCGCTCGTACGTCGAGCTCGACTACGGCGGCCTGGTGCACGCCCTGCCGTCCGGCGCCCTGGAGGACGACCACTCGGCGGCGGACGTGGCGGAGGGCATCGCGGCCCTGCGCGCCGGCGACGGGGAGACCGCGACAGCGGCGTACGGGCGGCTGGTGGAGCGGTGGCGTGCGGTGCGGGACCTGCGCTCCGCGAACTGAGCGGGAGCGGGCGGTGTGCACCGAGCGTGAGCGGGCGAGCGCGAACTGACGTTTGACCAAACGCTCTTCTTGGGGTTTCGTCTTCGCCCTGAGGCTGCGTCAACACGCACCTGACAACGGACAAGCGTGACGGACCGCACTTACACGGCCCTTGCGTCGCTTGCCCACCCTCATGCCAAAATAGGACAAGGAGTCCGGGGAGGACTCCTCCGTCCTGCTGTGCTCCATTGCGGGCGGAATCTCAGCATTGCACGCTTTGGGGGATCTGGTGACTCCTGATCGTCCTGTGACTGATCGTCACAGCGGCGTGACTGTCCGCTATGGCATGGTCCATCGGCTTCCGCGGCTGATGAACACCTGGGAGGGCAATTCCGTCGGTTTGGCCGACGCCGCTGGACAGATGGTGTAGTTGTAGTGCCGAGGACAAGCCGTTCGTCCTATAACCGACTCGACTCGCGTCCGCCATTTCGGGCAACGCGGGTCAAGGTGCAGAATTTAGAGGAAAGAACCGAGAAGGTTCGGTTCTCCCGAGGAGGCCGCTCATGACCGCTCGCACCCCTGATGCCGAGCCGCTGCTGACCCCGGCTGAGGTCGCCACCATGTTCCGCGTCGACCCGAAGACGGTCACGCGCTGGGCGAAGGCCGGCAAGCTCACGTCGATCCGCACGCTCGGCGGGCATCGCCGCTACCGCGAGGCCGAGGTCCGCGCTCTGCTCGCGGGCATCCCGCAGCAGCGCAGCGAGGCCTGAACAACTGAATATCCGGGCAAACCGGCAGGTCCCCCAACCCGCCGAAGCGCCCAGAACCCTTAGCTCCAAGCGACGCGGGGACTGCCCCAACAGGCCCCTCGCCCAAGCCGATCAGAGCTTCGTCAGCAACTGAACAAGGGTGCGTCGTCGATCGCGCTGGACTCCGCCGGGTCCAGCGCGATCTTTTTTGTGCGCCGGCCGGGCGGCTGGGCTGGGGTTGTGCGCGGGCTTGTGGGGGCCTGTGAGGACAGTGCAATGGCACATATTAAATTGACGGGTTGTAGGAGGGGGTTAAGGAGAGCAGTTCCCAAAACTCATCCGGTGACACCCGTCACATACCAGTCGGCTTGTTGAGCCCGTGGCATATGCGCTAGAGGGAACGGGCGTTGGCGGCACCCTCGCCGTCAGCGGGGCGGGGACCGGACTCCAGGGCCAGCCGCAGCAGGCGATGGCAGATCGGGCAGTGGCGCGTGAGATGCCGATACGACGCGGCCGCCGCCAGATGCGCCCGCAGCAGCGCCCGCGCCTGATGCCTGCCCGATCCCGCCATACGCCACCTCCGAGGGGCCACCGGGAAAGCGGGCCCTGCCTTCTGACGTACTGGGAGAGCGGTGGACCGTCAAGACGGCCGGGAGGGCCGCACAGAGGCCGCACAGGGGCACGGAGGGCTCACGGGCGAGACGGAGAGGAGGCCGGGAGAGGGTTCACGGGCGACGCACGGAGGCCGCCGACACGGGCGAACACGAAGAAGCCCGGGTCCGAAGACCCGGGCTTCTCATCAACTATGCGGTCCTGACGGGATTTGAACCCGCGGCCTCCACCTTGACAGGGTGGCGAGCACTCCAAACTGCTCCACAGGACCAGGTTTCGCAGTGCGATTCGTGCGTTGCGCTGCGAGAAGAGACTGTACAGGAGGGGAGCCCCCTGGTCGAACTCACCCTGCGTACCGGCTCCGTCACGGCGCCAGCGCGTCGATCGCCTTCACGATCCGCTTGTCCGACACCGGGTACGCCGTGCCCAGCGCGTGGGCGAAATAGCTGACGCGGAGCTCCTCGATCATCCACCGGATGTCCAGGACCTGCTGGGGAACCGGCCGCCCCTGCGGCATCTGCTCCAGCAGCCAGGCGTACTCGTCCCGCATCTCGTGGACCTTCTCCATGCGGGTGGTGTCCCGCTGGACGTTCGTCGGCATCTGCTGGAGCCGGCGATCGGCGGCCACCAGGTAGCGCATCAGATCCGGCAGACGCCGCACCCCTGCCTCCGTGACGAAGCCCGGCTTCACCAGCCCGTCCAGCTGCGCCCGTACGTCCTGGAGGTTCCGCAGCAGCGCCGGGCTGCGTACGCCCTTCAGGCGGCGCTCACAGGCCTGCCAGGCGGCCAGCACCTGCTGCACCTGGCCCACCGTGCGGACCGTCGTGTCGACGATCTCCGCGCGGACCTTCTCGTAGAGCTTCCGGTACGACTCCTCGTCCCACGCCGGCCCCCCGAAGTCCCCGATCAGCTTGTCCGCCGCGGCGCTCGCGCAGTCGTCGAACAGTGCCTGGACGGAGCCGTGGGGATTCGCGGACAGGGCGAGCTTCTGGGGGTTCGTCAGACGGTCGCTCGCGAACTTCGCCGGGTTGACCGGGATGGTGCGCAGGATCAGCCGGCGCGTGCCCTTCCACATCGCCTCGGCCTGCTCCTCCTCGGTGTCGAAGAGGCGCACCGAGACCGTGTCGCCGTCGTCCACCAGCGCCGGGTACGCCTTCACCGGCTGGCCGGCGCGGCGCGTCTCGAAGACGCGGGTGAGCGTGCCGATCGTCCAGTCCGTCAGGCCCGTGCGCTCCAGCGACTCGCCGCCCTGGCGTACCGCGCTGGCGGCGGCCGCCTGCGAAATGGCTTTGCGTGCCTTCGGCTTGAGCTTCAGCTTCAGCGCTTCGAGGTCCTTGTCCTCGGCCAGCTTGCGCCGTCGCTCGTCGACGATCCGGAACGTGATCTTGAGGTGATCGGGGACCTTCGCCCAGTCGAAGTCGTCCGCTTCGAAGGGGACGCCGACCATGCGCTTCAGCTCACGCGCCATCGTCGTCGTCAGCGGCTCCTGAAGGGGCACCGCCCGCTCCAGGAACGCCTTCGCGTAGTTCGGCGCGGGCACGTAGTTGCGGCGGATCGGCTTCGGCAGCGAGCGGATCAGCTCCGTGACGACCTCTTCGCGCAGGCCCGGGATCTGCCAGTCGAAGCCCTCGTCCGTGACCTGGTTGAGGACCTGGAGCGGGATGTGCACCGTCACACCGTCCGCGTCAGCGCCCGGCTCGAACTGGTAGGTCACCTTGAACTTCAGCGGGCCCTGACGCCAGGTGTCCGGGTAGTCGGCCTTGGTGACCGCCTCCGCCGACTCCCGGATGAGCATCTCCCGCTCGAAGTCCAGGAAGTCCGGCTGCTCGTGCCGCTTGCGCTTCCACCACGAGTCGAAGTGCGCCCCGGAGACGACGTGTTCGGGGATCCGCTGGTCGTAGAAGTCGAACAGCGTCTCGTCGTCCACGACGATGTCCCGGCGCCGGGCGCGGTGCTCCAGCTCCTCGACCTCGGAGAGCAGCTTGCGGTTGTCCGCGAAGAACTTGTGGTGCGTGCGCCAGTCGCCCTCCACCAGGGCGTTGCGGATGAACAGCTCGCGGGAGACCTCCGGGTCGATCCGCCCGTAGTTCACCTTGCGCTGGGCGACGATCGGCACGCCGTACAGCGTGACCTTCTCGTACGCCATCACGGCCGCCTGGTCCTTCTCCCAGTGCGGCTCGCTGTAGGTGCGCTTGAGCAGATGCCCGGCGAGCGGCTCGACCCACTCCGGCTCGATCTTCGCGTTGACCCGCGCCCAGAGCCGGCTCGTCTCCACCAGCTCGGCGGACATCACGAAACGCGGCTGCTTCTTGAACAGGGCCGAGCCGGGGAAGATCGCGAACTTGGCGTTGCGCGCGCCCAGGTACTCGTTCTTGTTGCCGTCCTTCACGTCCTTCATGCCGATGTGCGACAGCAGACCGGCGAGGAGGGAGACGTGGATCCGGTCGGCGGGGGCTTCGTCCTCGTTGAGGTGGATGCCCATCTGCTTGGCGACCGTGCGCAGCTGGGTGTAGATGTCCTGCCACTCACGGATCCGCAGGAAGTTCAGATACTCCTGCTTGCACATCCGGCGGAACGAGCTGGAGCCGCGCTCCTTCTGCTGCTCGCGGATGTACTTCCACAGGTTCAGGTAGGCGAGGAAGTCGCTGGTCTCGTCCTTGAAGCGGGCGTGCTGCTGGTCCGCCTGGGTCTGCTTGTCGGCGGGGCGCTCGCGCGGGTCCTGGATGGACAGCGCGGCGGCTATCACCATCACCTCGCGCACACAGCCGTTCTTGTCGGCCTCCAGCACCATGCGGGCCAGGCGCGGGTCCACGGGCAGCTGGGCCAGCTTGCGGCCGGTCTCGGTGAGCCGCTTGCGGGGGTCCTTCTGCGCCGGGTCGAGCGCGCCGAGCTCCTGCAGCAACTGCACACCGTCGCGGATGTTGCGGTGGTCCGGCGGGTCGATGAAGGGGAACTTCTCGATGTCGCCGAGGCCGGCAGCGGTCATCTGGAGGATGACGGAGGCGAGGTTCGTCCGGAGGATCTCCGCGTCCGTGAACTCGGGGCGGGCGAGGAAGTCGTCCTCGGAGTACAGGCGGATGCAGATGCCGTCGGACGTACGGCCGCAGCGGCCCTTGCGCTGGTTGGCGCTGGCCTGCGAGACCGGCTCGATCGGCAGGCGCTGCACCTTGGTGCGGTGGCTGTAGCGGGAGATACGGGCGAAGCCGGGGTCGACGACGTACTTGATGCCGGGGACGGTGAGGGACGTCTCGGCGACGTTGGTCGCCAGCACGATCCGGCGCCCGCTGTGCGGCTGGAACACCCGGTGCTGCTCGGCGTGCGACAGCCGGGCGTACAGCGGCAGCACCTCGGTGAACCTGTACTGCTTCTTGGTCAGCGCGTCGGCGGTGTCGCGGATCTCCCGCTCGCCGGAGAGGAAGACCAGGATGTCGCCGGGCCCCTCGGCCATCAGCTCCTCGACGGCATCGGTGATCGCGGTGATCTGATCCCGGTCGGCGTCGTCCGAGTCCTCCTCGAGAAGGGGCCGGTAGCGCACCTCCACGGGGTAGGTCCGCCCGCTGACCTCGATGATCGGCGCGTCGCCGAAGTGCCGGGAGAAACGCTCCGGGTCGATGGTCGCCGAGGTGATGACGACCTTGAGGTCCGGGCGCTTCGGCAGCAGCTGGGCGAGATAGCCCAGCAGGAAGTCGATGTTGAGGGACCGCTCGTGGGCCTCGTCGATGATGATCGTGTCGTAGGCGCGCAGCTCGCGGTCGGTCTGGATCTCGGCGAGCAGGATGCCGTCGGTCATCAGCTTGACGAAGGTGGCGTCCGGGTTCACCTGGTCGGTGAAGCGCACCTTCCAGCCGACGGCCTCGCCGAGCGGCGTCCGCAGTTCCTCGGCCACCCGCTCGGCCACCGTGCGCGCCGCGATACGACGCGGCTGGGTGTGCCCGATCATGCCGCGCACGCCCCGCCCGAGCTCCATGCAGATCTTCGGGATCTGCGTGGTCTTCCCGGAACCGGTCTCACCGGCCACGATCACGACCTGGTGGTCGCGGATCGCCTCGGCGATCGCGTCCTTCTTCTGGCTGACGGGCAGCTGCTCGGGATACGTGACCTCGGGCACGCGGGCACGCCGCGCGGCCATCCGCTCCTCGGCCCGGCCGACCTCCGCCTCGATCTCGGCGAGCACGGCGGCCCGGGCCTCCGGCTTACGAATCTTGCGCGCACCTTCGAGCCGCCGCCCGAGCCGGTGCGCGTCACGCAACGACAGCTCGGACAGACGGGAGGCAAGGGCACCGAGGGCGGGGGCGGGGGCGGGATGCGTGGACATACGGATTCCAGGATCTCATCCCGCCGAAAATCCCGGCGAATGGTTTTGTCCCCGGCCCCGGTGGCGCGTCGCACACTCCACGGAAGATGATCACCCTGCCCGCCGGACCGGACCTATGGAGATGACCGACATGCGGCTGCGCTGCGCCGTCCTGGACGACTTCCAGAACATCGCCACCACCTTGGCCGACTGGGGCCCCGTCCGGGACCAGGTGGACGTCGTGAGCTTCACGGAGCACATCGCGGACGAGGACGAACTCGCCGCGGCACTCACCGGCTTCGACATCGTGGTGACCCTCCGGGAACGCGTCCCCTTCCCCGCCGGCCTCCTCGACCGGCTGCCCCGGCTGAAACTGCTCGTCGCCTCCGGCATGCGCAACACGGTCATCGACTACGCCGCGGCCGCGCGCAACGGCGTCACCGTCTGCGGCACCCGCAGCGCCTCCACCCCGCCGGTCGAGCTCACCTGGGCGCTCCTGCTGGGTCTGGCCCGGGGCCTCGTCACCGAGAACCACGCCCTGCGCTCCGGCGGCCCCTGGCAGTCCACGGTCGGCGCCGATCTGCACGGCCGCCGGCTGGGCCTGCTCGGCCTGGGCAAGATCGGCAGCCGGGTCGCGCGGATCGGCCTCGCCTTCGGCATGGAGGTCAGCGCGTGGAGCCAGAACCTCACCCGGGAGCGCGCCGAGGAGGTGGGCGTCCATTTCGCGCCCTCCAAGGAGGAGCTGCTGCGTGAGAGCGACTTCGTCTCCGTGCACCTCGCCCTGGGGGACCGGACCCGGGGCCTGATCGGCGCGACCGAGCTGGCCCTGCTCAAGCCGACCGCGTACCTGATCAACACTTCGCGTGCGGCCATCGTCGACCAGGACGCGCTGCTGACCGCACTCCACGAGGGGCGGATCGCCGGGGCCGGCATCGACGTCTTCGACATCGAGCCGCTCCCCGACGGCCACCCGATGCGGACCGCCCCCCGCCTCCTGGCGACCCCGCACCTCGGCTACGTCACCGAGGACAACTACCGCAGGTACTACGGCGACGCCGTCGAGAACATCGAGGCGTTCCTGGCCGGCACTCCGGTCCGCCGCCTGGGTTGAGCACGACGACAAGGGCCCCGTTCCGGAGAACGGGGCCCTTGGTGCGGTGGCTGGGGCCGGGGTCGAACCGGCGACCTTCCGCTTTTCAGGCCGTGTCCGGCGGTGGAGGGGACTGGTCACAGTGGGCGCCTACAGCCTGGGTTGGATGCGGATGTGCGCTGCTGTTGGCGTACGGGTTGGCGTACGCCGGGGTGTCCGCTACCTGCACTTACGCCGCAGACCGGAGGCGGGTCGGCGCTGGCGTGCGATCCGTGAATCCGTGGTCCGCCGTCCGGGCCGGTCGCTGTGCTAGCCACCCAGAGACGCGCGGTCCCCCGTTCACCGCGTTGCCTTCGCGGACCGTGCGGACGTGCGTGAATCCCTGTTCTAGGTAGTAGCGCTGTAGCCCCTCGTTCGTCGTCCACGCATCCAGCCGAAGCCATTCGGCCCCGGCGTGGTACGCCCTGTCCCCGGCCCAGTCGAGCAGACGACCACCCAGGTTCTGACCTGCGTACTCACGGGCCACGGTGAGCTTGTTGACGAACATGGACGGCTCGGACAGTTCTGCATCCGTCCAGAGCCCGTCTTCGGCGTCCGGAGTGAGCGTGATGGTGCCGGCCGTCGTGTGTCCGTCGCGCAGCATGAACACAGTTCCGGCTTCGATGGTGGCCAGTAGCTTGTCCGCCGGATACGGTCGGCTCCACTGGTCCGAGCCGAGAGCACGCAGCCAAGCCGCTGCCTCCTCACGGAAGGCGAGCAGCTTGGCAAGGTCGTGCGGCTCCGCGGGAGCGATGATCACGCATCCTCATTTCGGGCGCCAAGGTCGCCGATCTCGTAGTTCATCCGGTTCAGGTCACCGCGGAATGTCGTGATCGTGCAGCGGATGGGGCGATCCACGGAGTAGCCGGTGCGCGTCCAGAGCAGCACCGGGACGCCTGCCCCGATCTCCAGTAGGCGGGCTTCGTCCGGGGTCGGCATACGCGTGGAGATCTCGTCGAAGTACCCGATCTGCTCGATGCCGTGGGCCGCCAGGTAGCGAGTGGTGCCCTCTTCGATGTCTCCGGGGTCGCCCAGCCGTGGCGACTGCTCAACCAGCCATGCCGGGTAGTACGTGGCCTGCGTCGACCACGGCACGTCGTCGACGTATCGGTGACAGAACCGGAGCACGGTCTTGGAGCCTGCCTCTACCCGGAGTCGCTGGGCAATGTCTTCGGGTGCGGGGAGCATCTCCACGCGGAACGTTTGGTGCGGCCGACGCCCAGCGTTCGTGACGTTGGTGTTGTAGGCGTCGCCGTTCTGGGGGAACGTCAGGTTCTCGAAGCGTGACGCGTTCAGCTCGAAGACCTCGTGCGACCTGACCTCGTACCCCAGCCCCTGGCTGGACGCGATGAGTCCTTCGCCGACCAGCAGGCTGAGACCGTTCCGCACGGTGTTCCGCGATGCGTCGAACCGTGCCTGTAGCTCGCTCTCGGATGGCAGCCGCGACCCCGGCGGAAACGTGCCGTTGTCGATCTCGCGGCGCAGGGCATCGGCCACCTGCCGGTACTTCGGCTGCTTGTTCATGCCCTCATCATGACGCACTCGCGCAACTTGTTGGTACATGTGGGCCCCAATCCCTTGACGACTCACTGTCCGTGGGTGCAGCATCACTGCATCAGCTTGTACCAACAAGTTGAGCAGGTGGTGCAGCACCTATGAGTGTGCCTGCCTGCGCTGACATCACGCCGCCCGGAGGGCTCTGAAGGGCTCGAAGGAAGCGCAGGGATCTTGAGAACTGCATAGGTGGGCCCCGTCTCCCCGAGTCGAAAAGACGGACCGCGTGGCATCAGGCCGCGCCCTCATGTCCCTGCGAACGCGGGAGGTCGGTGTGTACCGACGACATATCCAGGCGCCGCCGGTTCGGACCGGCCGGCGGTGCCGCTGTAGTTCGGTCCGCTCTGGCTTCGCAGCGCTGACGCTGCGGCCGGCTGCCTCTCCCGCCCGTCCGTTCAGCGCAGCGCGTTGGGCGTACGGGCGGGGGCGCGGGGAGCCGGATCTTCCGACCCCAACGGCGAGCGGCTCCCGGGTGGCACCCCGGGAGCCGCAACGGGCCGCTGATCTTTCGGAGAGGACTCACGACCCATGGAGCACATCGTCACTGTTCGGGACGCTGTTACCGCGTTCGCCGACTTCATGGAGCCGACGAATGCGGAGCTGGACGCGATCGAGCGGGAGATGTCCGTCATCCTGGCGGACGTCGACCTGCTGGACGCGCAGATCATCACGCTTGACCGCGCGCCGACCGAGCTGGACGCCCGCCGGATCCGCCGGGCCCGCCGCCGGGCGCTCGCCGCGCGGGTCGCGCTGGTCAACCGCGGCTGCGACGCGAGCCTGCCGGGGGGTGCCGCATGAGCGCCGCCGACGCGAACCTGACCGCCGCGCACGCTGAGGTGAAGGCGGAGATCACGCGGACGGACACCAAGGCGGCGCTGTTGCTGGCGTTCGTCGGTGCCGTGCTCGCCGGGGTCTGGTCGGTCGCCCGGGATCTGCCGCTGAACCGGCCGGCCTGCATCGCGGGCGGTGTCGGGGTGGCGCTGCTGGTCGTGGCGGCCGGTCGGCTGCTGCGGTCGGTGCGACCGCTGAGCGGCAGCCATGGCTTCCCGCTGTGGGCGACGCTCACCCCCGAGGAGATCACCACGGCGGTCGAACGGGACCTGTCCGCCGACATCGCCGGGCTGTCCCGGTTGGCTGTCGCCAAGTACACCGCCCTGCGCCACGCGGTCGACCTGATCCGCACCGGCGGGGCCCTGCTCGTCCTCGCCGCCCTGCTCGCCGCGGGAGGTGCCGCATGAGGACGCTGACCGCGCAGATGTCGGGCGACGGCAGCGGTTGGCGTCTGTACGTCGTGCTGTTCGAGGAGCGGGACTGGCCCACGTTCCGGTGGGAGCGGTCCGGCCCGGCGCCGACCGTGGCGGAGCGCCGGATGGCGCTGAGCACACTCGGCTACGAGGTGGCGCCGGGTGCGGTGTGGTCCTGGACGGAGGACAGCCAGGACCCCGACGACGACTCCACCCCGGTCCTGCTGATCGCGGCGGTCAGGGTGCGCGGTCAGGAAGGGGGTGCGGCATGAGTGCCAAGACTGTTCTTCCGGCCGTCGCGATGACGGCCGTGTCCATGGTCCTCACCCTGGCTGTGGTGGTGATGTGGCTCGGTACGGCGGTGCCGTGGCCGGTCGCCCTGGTCGTCGGTCTGGGCATCGACGGCGGTTGGCTGGCCACCCTCGCCTACGAGCGCCGCCTCGCCGCGCAGGGCGACCACAACCGCACCGTGACCACGGTCGGCTGGTCGTTCGGTCTCCTTGCTTCCGGTGTCCTGGTCGCGCATGCGCTGACCGTGGACCACTCTGCTGCCGCGTGGCTGGCGGTCGCCTGGTTGCCGGTTGCGGCGAAGGCGCTGTGGCTGGTGCACGGGCTGTGGGAGCGGACCGCGCTGACCCCGAACGCGCTGGACGCCATCCGGGGAATCCAGCAGGAGGCCCGCGACGAAGCGGCCGTGGCCCGCGCCCGGCTGCGAGCCGAGGCGGCCACCGAGGAGACCCGGCTGACGGCCGTGACGGAGGCCGGTGCCCGCGTCGCCCGCGTCCAGGCCAAGACTGCGCAGACGCTCTCGACGGCGTGGTCGACGCTGGAGACGGCCCGCCAGGGTGAGGAGACGGGCAGGGCGCTGAACTGTGTGACGGCCCGCGTCACACCCGGTGTCACCCCCCGCTGGGAGCTGCCGGTGTGGGGGCCGACCGAGCCGGTGGCGGCGCTGCCGCTGGACGCTGGTCCGGCGCTCACGGATGAGGCGCTGGACGTCATCGTGCAGGAGATCCGGCACAGCGAGACGCCCGCCCTGTCGTACCGCGAGATGGCTTCCCGTTTCCGGGCCGCCGGGCATTCCGCCTCCGAGGTCCGGCTGCGTGCGGCGTGGAAGCGCGTCGCATGATGCGCCGGCCGCGTGTGCTGGATCTGTTCTGCTGCGCGGGCGGGGCGTCGATGGGCTACTGGCGGGCCGGGTTCGACGTGGTCGGGGTGGACATCGTCCGGCGTGCTGCGTACCCGTTCCCGTTCGTCGAAGGGGACGCTCTGGATGCGGCGCGGGAGTTGTGCCAGGAATTCGATCTGGTCCACTACTCCCCGCCGTGTCAGGCGTCCTGCGCGCTGACCAAGGGAACCAACCGGGGCCGCCGCTCGCACATCGACCTCATCCCGCAGGTCCGCGAGGTGTGCGAGTGGTACGGCGTGCCGTACGTCATCGAGAACGTGCAGGGCGCCCGGCTGCGCAAGGACCTGCTGTTGTGCGGGGAGATGTTCGGGCTCGGGGTGATCCGGCACCGCTACTTCGAGCTGGGACTGTACTGGCGACCCGCCCCCGCTGCGCACCGGCCGCACCGTGGCCCGGTGCGCGGCTGGCGGCACGGCGTCTGGCGCGACGGGCCCTACATCGCCGCGTACGGCAAGGGCGGTGACAAGGGCAGCATCCGCGAGATGCAGCGGGCCATGGGCATCACGTGGACGGACGTCCATGAGGAGCTGACCGAGGCGATACCGCCCGCCTACACCGAGTACATCGGCCGGGACTTCATCGCCGACGGTTGGGGTGCCCGCACCGTACCGGACACCTCGCAGCGTCTGCGTCTGCTCGCCCGGCGCGAGTCTCACCCCGCTGAGCTGGGGATGGCCGCGTGATGGGGGCGCTGCCGGTGTTCCGGTGGCGCCTGGCCCCGGACGGCTACGCCACCCGCCGCCAACTCCGCGCTCTCGGGTTGCGGCCCGGCGGTCAGGAGGTTGCCGCTCAGCTCGAACGGCCGCGCCGTCGGCGCCCGCCGCTGGTGGCCTACCTGTACCGCGTCGACCTCGCCGTGCCGGTCCGGCCGATGACGCCGGGCCGGTGGGCGGCGCTCGACAAGGCGAATGCCGCCCGCCGCACCTGCCCGTCCTGCCGGCGTGATGCCGGATACGTCATCCCCGCCGCGCTCGGCATGTGTGTGCCGTGCGCCTACCCCGGCCCGCGCGGGCCGGAAGGGAGTACTTCGCGATGAGCAGTGCTGACCTGCGTCGTCTGGATCGGGAGATCCGGCAGACCACGAAGAAGTTGGAGGCCGTGCGGCGTGGTGAGTTGTGGCCGCTGAACGGCAGCGAGCGGCGCGCGATGGCCCGCGCTCTGGCCGGTGGCGCCTACAAGGTGGCCCGGGGGCGTAGCGCCGGTCGGGCCGAGACGCAGATGGAGTCCACCACTTCGGCCGCGGAGATGCGGCTGAACGCGGAGCTGACCGCCCTGCACAGCGAGCGGCAGCGGCTGACCACCGAGGCCGCCCGCGCGAAGGCGGCCAAGAAGTCGAAGGGGTGGTGGTGACCGCGCCCCCGCGCCCCCTCACCACTGTGTGACGGCGCACGTCTTTTGCTGCCGGGGTGGCCGCCCCTGCCACGGCTCGGGCCACCCCGGCTCTCCCTCACTCCCGCCTCGCCAGGGGCAGTCAGGAGAACTTCCAGCATGTCTGAGAACGTCGTCCACCTCCACAAGCCCACCGACCCGACGACCGCCGACGCGGCTCCCACCGTGCTCACCGTCGTGCCGGATGCCCCGCCTGCGCGGCCGGTGCCGCTGTGGGTGCGCTCCGGGCGCGCGGTGAAGACGGCCGTGACGCACGAGCGGACGAAGACGGTCGTCCGCGCGACGGCTCGGCACAGCCTCTACACCCTCAACGGCGGCCGGATCGTGGCCCGCAGGGCGTGGGACGGCCGTACCGGCTCGCGCTACGAGCGCATGCTCCGCGCCGCCGAAGCGTCCGGGAACTACGAGGTGGCGGAGGAGTGGGAGGAGCGGTTGCAGCGCTTCCGCGAAGCCCGCCACCGGCGCCGGATGGACCTGCTGCACTCCCCGGTCGACGCCGCGAAGGGCGTGGCCGTGGGCACCGGCATGAGCATCGGGGTGCTGGTCGCCCTCGGCATCGTGATGGCCATCAACACCGGTCAGGTCGGGGACGTCATCACCCCGCTCAGCGCGACCGTCGACTTCATCGCCCTGCTCATCCGCATCGTGCAGATCGTCTGGGGCCCTGCGCTCACTATCGGCCCGTTCCTGGCCCTGCTCGCCCTGTGGTCCGTCGGCCGCAAGCAGCAGGCCGCACCGAACTGGGCACTGCCCGCCAACGTCCGCACGGGTGAGGGTGAGCCCATCACGCCGTCCATCGTGGTCAAGGCCCTGCGCGACCTGGGCATCCCGGCGCTGCGCAAGGCGATTCAGGAGATGGGCGACGCCGGCGCGGGCATGCTCGGCCCGATCCGGATCGCCGGATGCGGTGTCGAGGTCGACGTCACCCTTCCCTCCGGGGTGTCGACCAACGAGGTGCAGAACAAGCGGCGCAAGCTCGCGGAGAACCTCACCCGGCACGAGCACGAGGTGTTCATCACCATCCCCGAGGCGGCCCGCACGGTGCGGTTGTGGATCGCCGACTCCGGGGCGCTGGATGAGCCGATCGGCCCGTCGCCGCTGGTCACCGATGAGACGCTGACCGCCGACTACGCCAAGGGCAAGGCACCGTGGGGGCAGGACCTGCGCGGCGACGCCGCCGCCCTGAGCCTGTATCAGCGGCACCTGCTCATCACGGGGTTGTCCAACCAGGGCAAGACCGCCGCGCTGCGCGCGCTCGCCCTGTGGCTGGCGCTGGATAGGTCGGTGGAGTTCTGGATGGGCGACCTCAAGGGCGTGGGCGACTGGGCCATGTTCGACGGCCTGGCCACCAAGCTGATCCAGGGCCCGACCGATGACCACGTCATCCAGGTCACCGAGATGGTGGAGGACGCCGTGGAGGAGATGAACCGCCGTCTCCAGGCTCCGCCCGGCACCACGTTCCCGCCGCTCATTGTCATCGTCGACGAAGCGCAGGTGGCGTTCATGTGCCCGGTCAAGGACGAGGACAAGCGCCCCTACGGCGGCTCGTCGTCCACGTCCCGGTACTTCATGGCCGCCCGGAAGATCCACAACCAGGGGCGGGCGGTGAACGTGCTGCTGTGGCAGGGCACGCAGGACCCGACCGACCAGAACCTTCCCAAGCTCGTGCGTGAGGGCGCCCACACGCGTGCCTCGCTCGCGCTGGGCACGGAGTCGCAGGCCCGCATGGCGCTCGGGGACAAGGCCGTCGACGGCGGCGCCGCCCCGAACCTGCTGCGTCCCGGCCTGGACAAGGGCACCCTGGTCGTCGCCTCCGACGGCATCGAGATCCCCAAGGGACAGTCGTCCATCACGGTGCGGACGCACTACATCAGCACCGACGACGCCGAACTGATCGCCGCCCGCGCCAAGCGGCTGCGCGACGGCGTGACCACGCTGCACGCGATCGAGCGGGGCGAGGAGCGTGACCCGCTCGCCGACATCGCGAGCGTGCTCGGGGACGCCGCCCGGCTGCGCACGCAGGAGGTCATCACCCGGCTCGCCGCGCTGAACGCTGGCGCCTACGGCAAGTGGTCGTTCCTCGACCTCAAGCGCGTGCTGGAGGGCACCGGAGCCGAGCCGTACAAGTCCGACGGCGTGATGGTCGTCGGCCGTGACCGGCTCGCCCGCGCCCTCGCCAACCGTGACACCGAGGGTTCCGCTTCCGCCTCCGGATGACAGGGAGCCACCCCCGTCCGGGTCAGGGATGCAGGGAGAACTCCCTGAACCCCTCCCTGACTAGCCTCCCTGGCCTTGACCTGCACAGATGATCGTGCAGGGAGGCAGGGAGGCCCGCAGGTCAGCACCCCTCAAACCCCCTCCACCGGCACCCCCGCAGGGGGTGTCTCCGACTCCCTGAACCGGCACCGGAAGGGATTCCACATGCACCCCGAACCGACCCGCCACACGCCCGCCGAACGGGCCATGGAAGTCCACCACCCGACCCCGATCCCGCCCGCCATCGTCCACCCCGCGCCGGTCGTGCCGGTGCAGCCGGGCACCGTCCCGGCGGTGGCGAGCATCGTCCTGCCCGACGGCCGCGTGGTCACCGGCTACGCCCTCGAGCCCGCCCGCCCCGAGCCGGTCACCGCCAAGCCGGCCGTCTCCCGCACCGCCGTGAACGTCGCCCTCGGAGGCGTCGGGTTCCTCGCCGTATGCGGCGGACTACTGCTGCTCACCTCTTTCATCGCGGCCCTGACCGCGTTCATCACCCAGCTCATCATCCTCGCCGCCGTCATCTTCGGCGGCTGGATCGCCGTGCAGGTGTTGGGTCCGAGCGGCAAGGGCGGGACCACGGTGAACATCCGCAAGGCCACGTTCAAGCGCAACCACTTCCACGGCTGACCCCAAGGAGTCCCACCGTGCCCCGACTGCGCATCGAGCTGACCAGCTGGCCCCGCCGGTCCCTGGTCCTGACCGACACGCCCCGCCCCGACTGCCCCGACTGCGAGGGCTTCGGCGGCACCCAGCACCACTACGGCGACCCCGAGACCGGCGAGTACGCGGGCACCGACTGGGAGCCCTGCCACTGCTGGAACGAAAACCGCCGCTGGCTCCTGCTGCCCCTGCCGCGCCCCTCGCGGTGGCTGCGCCGGCACCGCCCCGGCCGCGACCCGTGGGGCCCCGACCGCAACAGCGACGAACCCCCCTTCTAGCTATGCCAAGGGCGACCGCCCCTCTCGCCAAAGACGCGCGGTCGCCCTTGTCCAGCCAGAACCAACCAAGGAACTGGAGACATCCAGCATGACCCAAGACACCCGTTCCGCGCTGCTGCGCGCGGCACTGGACGCCGCCGAACGCGGCTGGCACGTCTTCCCCTTGCGGCCCGGCACCAAGCGGCCCGCCCTGCACGGCGAGAAGACCTGCATCCGCACCGGCCCGTGCGCCGGCGGGCACGTGAAGTGGGAACAGCGCGCCACCACCGACCCCGACCGCATCCGCGCCGCGTGGTCGACCGCGCCGTTCAACGTCGGCATCGCCACCGGCCCGTCCGGGCTGATCGTCGTCGACCTGGACACGCCAGAGCACAAGGGCAGTTCGGACGCGCCTTGCGGCGCGGCGACCTTCGGGGCGCTCTGCGAGCGCGCCGGGCACGCCGTCCCCGACACATACCGCACCCGGACCGCGAGCGGCGGCACGCACCTGTACTTCCGTGCTCCGGACGGAGTGCGGTTGTCCAACACGGCGGGCACGGTCGCGGATTCGGTCGACACCCGTGCGTGGGGCGGCTACGTCGTCGCCGCCGGGAGCACCACCCCGGCGGGACGGTACGAGCCGCTGAACGGCTCTCAGGTGGCCTGTCTGCCCGGTTGGCTGCTGAGCATCCTGCGTCCGGCTCCCGCGCCCGCCGTGGGTCCGCTCAGGTTCCCGGCGGTGGACGGCAGCCGCGCCGCCATGGCCGCGCTGGAAGCCGAATGCGCGACCGTCGCCGCCGCACCGGAGGGGCTGCGCAACGTCACGTTGAACCGCAGCGCGTTCAAGGTGGGGCGGTTCGTCGCGTGGGGCGACCTCCCCCGCCACGTGGCAGAGGACGCCTTCCAAGCGGCTGGAGAAGCGGCTGGACTCACCGCCGCCGAGTGCCGCGCCACGGTGCGCAGTGCCCTGGACAGCTCGCTGCGCACCGCCCGGCCCCGGGAGGCGGCATGACCACCCCCAACCCTCCCCGCTTGGAAGGCCATCCGGCCCCGACCACGAACCTGCGCGCCGCCGGACCGGCCGCGCCCCCGGCGGCCGTGGGCGAGCCGAAGGGCGCCGCCCGTAAGGGCGTCGTTTCTGTTCTTCCTCGCTCGAAGCGGTTCGCGGCCGACGACGTGCAGCCGGGCGCCGACCCGACGCCGGACCGGCCCGGCATCCGCATCTACGCCCCGCCGGTCTACCGCCACCACTACGACGGAGCCCGCTGGTCCAAGCGGCACGCAGACACGCCTACCGCCGCCTACGCCTGCCCCTGCGGACGAACCGGCACCGCCCGCGGACAGGCGGCTGTGGCCGCGCTGGCCACCGAGTACGCCGCCCACTTCTCCGGCTGCACCACAACCCCCGCCACGCTGGAACGGAGGAACGCCGCATGACCCCCACCATCGACGGGGCCACGCTGCTCGACCAGGTGGAAGCCTTCCACCGGCGCTTCAACGTCTTCCCCACCGAAGCCGCCTACGTCGCGGTCGCCCTGTGGGACGCCCATGCCCACCTGCTCGACTGCTTCGACTCCACCCCGCGCATCGCGTTCCTGTCCCCCGAACCGGGATCAGGCAAGACACGCGCGCTGGAGATCGTGGAGACGCTGGTCCCTCAGCCCATGACGGCCGTCAACGCGTCCGCCGCCGCCCTGTTCCGGTCCGTCTCCGCCGGCACCGCCAAGCCGACCATCCTCTTCGACGAGATCGACACGGTGTTCGGCCCCAAGGCGGGGGACAACGAAGAACTGCGCGGGTTCCTCAACGCCGGGCACCGCCGCACCGGGGTCACCTACCGGTGCATCGGCGACGGCGGCAACCAGACCGTGCAGGCCTTTCCCTCCTACTGCGCGGTCGCGGTCGCCGGTCTCGGCTCTCTGCCCGACACGATCCTGTCCCGCTCGGTCATCATCCGCATGCGCCGCCGGGCCAGGAACGAAAAGGTCGAACCCTTCCGGGCCCGCATCCACGAAAGCGAAGGGCACAAGCTCCGTGACCGCCTCGCCACCTGGGCCGAACAGGTCCGCGATGCCGTCATCGGGGCGTGGCCGGACATGCCGGACGGCGTGACCGACCGGCCGGCCGACGTGTGGGAACCCCTGCTCGCCGTCGCCGACGCGGCCGGCGGCCACTGGCCCGACCGCGCCCGCGCCGCGTGCGTGACCCTGGTCAATGCGTCCAAGGCCAACGACAAGGGCAGTCTGGGGGTTCGGCTGCTGACCGACCTGCGCGACCACGTCATGGTCGGCATCGACCGCCTGCCCACCGTCGCCATCCTCGACCGGCTCAACGCCCTCGACGACGCCCCGTGGGCCGACCTCAACGGCAAGCCGCTCGACAACCGGCGCCTGTCGCGGATGCTCGCGGAGTACATGACGGCCGACAACGAGCCGATCACTTCCCGCAACATCAAGACCGCCGGGAGCGTCCTCAAGGGCTACTACGCCGCCGATCTCGCCGACGCGTGGGCCCGCTACTGCCCCCCACCCCCGGAAAGTCCGCTACTTCCGCTACCTGAGACGGAGAACGCGGCCTGACCAGTGCAAACGGGGTAGCGGCAACCGCCATCACGAGCCGCTACCCCGCCGCTACCCATCCGCTACCGCTACCCCTTCCCGCTACCCCGAACAGGCCCCTGACCTGCGCGGTAGCGGAGGTAGCGGAAGTAGCGGCCCTCAGAGAGACCCCCCGCAGGACTGCCCGGAGGAGTCATCGCATGACCACCGCTCTGCCCCCGAGTCACGAGGCGCTCACGGTTCCCGAGGTCATGGCCGCGCTGCGTCTGAGCCGCTTCAAGGTCTACGACCTCATCAGGTCCAAGGAACTCCAGAGCTTCACGATCGGCCGCGCTCGGCGCGTCCCGGCAGACGCCTTGCGCACGTACATCCAGAACCAGTTGGGAGACAACAACTGATGGCCAAGCGGGCGAACGGCGAAGGCAGCATCACCATCCGCAAGGACGGCACATACCACGGCCGTGTCTACGTGACCACGACCAGTGGCATCCGCAAGCGCGTCTCTGTCTACGGCAAGACCCGTGACGAGGTACGACAGAAGATCACCGAGCTACAGGTTCAGGAGAACAACGGCATCCCGGTACCCGACACGAACATGACCCTGGAGGAGTACCTGACCTACTGGCTCGCGACCGTGGTCAAGGTCCACCGACGCCCCAAGACCTACCAGGGGTACGAAAGCGTGGCACGCGTCCACCTGATCCCCGGACTTGGCCGGAAGAAGGTCCGCACCCTCCGGGCGGCCGAGATTCGGACCTGGCTCGCCCGCGTTGCCTCGGAGTGCCAGTGCTGCAAGCACGGCTGGGACAAGGACCGGACCGAGCCCGAATGCTGCGCGGCCGGCGAGTGCTGCAAGACCCTGCTGTCCCGCCGCATGGTGCAGTCCATCCATGCCGTGCTGCGCAACGCGCTGCAGAACGCTGTACGGGAGGAACTCATCGTGCGGAACGTCGCCCAGCTCGTTCAGGTCCCCACCCCGACGTACGACACGGGGAAGGGGCTCAGCGTCGCTGAGGCGAGGCTCCTCATCCGCGAGTCAGCGGACGACCGGTTGCACGCGCTGTACGTGCTCGCCCTGGTTCTCGGCATGCGCCGGGGTGAGCTGCTGGGTCTGCGCTGGGACGCCGTGGATCTCGACCGGGAGACGCTCATCGTGGAGCGCGCGCTTCAGCGGGTCGGCGGGGAGCTGAGGCTGGTGAAGCCCAAGACTCTGGCCTCTGTCCGTACCGTCCCCCTCCCGCCTGTGGTCGTGAAGGCGCTGACCGAGCACCGCGAGCGACAGGCACAGGAGCGGGCCGCCGCCGGCATGGAGTGGAAGGAGAACGGGCTGATCTTCACGTCCCGGATCGGAACACCACTGGAACCGGACAACCTGCGGCGGAGCTGGCACCCGCTGCGCAAGCGGCTTGGGCTGGAGATCCGGTTCCACGACCTTCGGCACTCTGCCGTGTCGCTGCTGCTCGATCTCGGAGTTCCGCCGCACATCGTCCGTCAGGTCGTCGGGCACAGCGATATCGGCGTGACGATGAAGGTCTACGCCCACGCCTCACTGGACGAGCAGCGAAAGGCACTCCGGAAGCTGGGTGACACCCTCTCCTGAGAGCCGTTGGCGTACCGGTTGGCGTAAGCGGCACGAAAGAGCCCCTCTCCGATAGTGACGGAGAGGGGCTCAAGCCCTGGTGAGGGCTGCGGTGGCTGGGGCCGGGGTCGAACCGGCGACCTTCCGCTTTTCAGGCGGACGCTCGTACCAACTGAGCTACCCAGCCGCGGTGTTTCACGTGAAACAACCAGCGGTCCTGACGGGATTTGAACCCGCGGCCTCCACCTTGACAGGGTGGCGAGCACTCCAAACTGCTCCACAGGACCAAGCGTGTGTCGTACGACAGTGTCGCACAGGGTGGTGCGTGCCCCCAACGGGATTCGAACCCGTGCTACCGCCTTGAAAGGGCGGCGTCCTAGGCCGCTAGACGATGAGGGCTATCGGCCCGCCTGGGCGCTTCTCAGCGCGTCGGGGACGTGAGAAGCATATGGGATGGCGGGAGGGATCGCCAAAACGGTTTACGAGGAGCTCGGGGAGGGGGACTGGGGCGAGGGGGTGGCGCCGGGCTGGTTCTCCTTCGGGAGGTGGCGGCTGACCTCCGCCGTCGTCAGGCCGAGTCCGCCCAGTTCGATGGAGTCCCAGGCCTGGAGGCGGCGGGTGTCGCGGTCGAAGTAGAGGATCGACGTCTCGATCGGGTCGGGATGCTCGCCCTCGATCGCGCGCAGGCCGCTGCCCCCGGTGGAGCCCTCGATGCGCAGCCGGGTGCCGTACTTCATGACCTCGGTGTCCTCGCGGTGGAGGTGGCCGGCCAGCACCAGGGGGACCGTGCCGTCGACCTCGCGGGCCGCGGACGGTTCGTGCGCCAGGGCCACGTCCACGGGGGTGCCGGCGGCCTTCTGGTCGCGCAGGGCGGAGGCGAGGCGGGCGCCCGCCAGCTCCTGTGACTGCTCGGCTCCGGGCTTCTTGGACCGGTCGGGGGTGAACTGGGGATCACCGATGCCCGCGAAGCGCAGGCCCGCGACCGTCTTCGCACGGCCGTCGTCGAGGACGTGGACGTTCTTCAGGTCCTCCAGATAGCGCTGGGTCTCGCGCGAGTCGTGGTTGCCGCGGACCCAGACGTAGGGGGCCCCGAGGTCCTCGATCGGGTCGAGGAAGCCGTTCTCGGCGGCGGTGCCGTGGTCCATGGTGTCGCCGGTGTCCACGATGACGTCGACCTTGTACTGCTCCACCAGCGAGGCGATGATCTTCCAGCTGGCCGGGTTGAGGTGGATGTCCGACACGTGCAGCACCCGGATGGTGGTCGGGTCGGGCTGGTAGGCGGGGAGTGTGGAGGTGGCGTCGTACAGCTTGGTCACGTTGGTGACCAGGCGCGCGAGTTCCTTCTGGTAGACGTCGAACTCGGTGACGATGCTGCGGGCGTTGCCGACCAGCGACGGGGCCGAGGAGAGCAGGCCGGAGAACTTGGGCTCCAGGACGGAGTCGGGGTTCCAGGTGGCGTACGCGGTGCCGCCGGACGCGGCGAGCAGGCCGAGGGCGAGTCCGCCGGCGGCGAGCGCGCGGCGGGGGCGGCGGTAGACGGCGAGGCCGAGGGCGGTGGCGCCGGTGACGACCGCGACGCAGGAGCGTACGGCCAGGTCGGCGGTGCCGTGGGCGACGTCCCGGGTGACCTCGTCCTGGAGGCCGGAGAGGCGTTCGGGGTGGTCGACGAGGGCCTGGGAGCGGTCCGGGTCGAGCTGGTCGACGTTGACGTCGAGACGGACCGGGGCGATGTGGCTGTCCAGTTCCAGGGCGCCCAGCGGCGAGACGTTGATCTTCGTGCCGCCGATGAGGGAGGGCCGCAGGGTCATCGTGGTGTTCATGGGGCCGACGGGGACCCGGACGTTGCCCACGATGAGCAGGCCCAGCCAGGCGCCGACGACGACCACGGTGATCAGGCCGAGGGCGCGGGCCCACGGGTTGGGCACGGAGGCGAGCGCGATCGTCGGGGGTGCGGGCCGCCGGGGGCGGGGGCGGCGGGGGACTCGGCGGATGCGGTGCAGGGCGTTCAGTACGGCGGCGGGGACGCGGGCCATTGATCCCGTATGCCCATGCGGGCCGCCGGATATGCCGGGCGCCGCGCTGGACTCGTACGGACGGGTCGTACCTGACAATGGCTCTGTGCTGGAGATGACACGCGAGGAGTTCGAGGAGCTGGTCGCGGAGGCGCTCGACCGGATTCCGCCGGAGCTGACACGGCTGATGGACAACGTGGCGGTGTTCGTCGAGGACGAACCGCCGGCGGACGATCCCGAGCTGCTGGGGGTGTATGAGGGGACTCCGCTGACCGAGCGGGGCGAGTGGTACGCCGGTGTGCTGCCGGACCGGATCACCATCTTCCGGGGGCCGACGCTGAGGATGTGCGAGTCGCGGGAGGACGTCGTCGCGGAGACGGAGATCACGGTGGTGCACGAGATCGCGCATCACTTCGGGATCGACGACGCGCGGCTGCACGCGCTGGGTTACGGATAGGCCGGCGGACAGGTCCACGGATCGGTCACTGGCGTGTCCTCTTGCGGGCGGCGGGAGTTGGGCACGTTGACTCAGCTCTCCCCTCGGAGGTGGCCCTCGTGCGCCGCAAGCTCGTACCCGTCCGCCTGGCCGCCACGGTGGTGGCCGTCGCCGCTGCCGCCGGCTGCATGAGTGTCGGTGAGGACGGTGCGGGCGGGGGCGGGAAGCCGTCGCACTCCGCGCGGCCGGGAGGTGAGGCGCCGGACGGGGCGGTCGCCCCGGGCGACGGTGCCGGGTACGGAGCCGCGGCGGCCGACGGGGA
>NZ_JAOCQE010000370.1 GCF_025290915.1 Streptomyces sp. 15-116A
GGACGGCGCCGCCGGCCGGGGGCGGGCAGGTGCTGGTGCGCGGTCCGGGTCTGGCGACGGGCGGCGCGGAGGTGCCCGAACTGGCCGACCGCTACACCACCGCGACGGTGCTGGAGCACGAGGACGCGTCGGTGGAGCGGGTGCTGGCGGAGCTGGACGGGGCGGCGCTGGCGCACATCGCGGCGCACGGCGCGTTCCGCGCGGACGGGCCGCTGTTCTCCTCGCTGCGGATGGCGGACGGGCCGCTCATCGTGCACGACTTCGAGCGCCTGGACCGCAGCCCGTACCGCATCATCCTGTCCTGCTGCGACACCGCCCGCTTCGCCACGGTCGGCGCGGACGAACTCCTCGGTCTGGTCACGGCGTTGCTGCCGCTCGGCACGGCGGGTGTGGTGGCGTGCAGCGCACCGGTCAACGACGCGGCGGTGGTTCCGCTGATGCTGGCGCTGCACAAGGGCATCGGCGCGGGTCTGTCCCTGGCGGAGTCCCTGCGGGACGCGCGGGCGGCGCTGCCGGGAGACGCGGTGCACCAGGCGACCGGGTGGGCGTTCTCGGCGTTCGGGGCGGCGTGACGCACCCCCCGGCCGGGCCTCATGCACGCGTTGCGGGGTGAGCCGTGAGGGTGAAGAGTGGAGGCATAGCGGTTACGTAGCGCCGAGCCGGATGCCTGGACACTCCTATGGCCCGAACTTCCTGGCGGTATGTCCCCCGCACGGTCTGTGCATCTGCCGTGGCCGCGGTCGTCGCGTTGTCGGCAGGTCTGACCACGGGTCTCGCCGCACCCCACGCCGGCGGCGAGGTGACGGCCGGGACACCCGCACAGACGACGCCCCCACCACCCGCGACGACGCCCCCGTCGGACCATCCCACCACGGACCCGCCGGCCACGGACCCGCCGGCCACGCCGCCGGGCGAGCCGCCGGACACGGGGCCGACCACGAGCCCACCGAGCCGGACTCCGGAACCGGACAACTCACCGGGGGACGAGGAGTCCTCCGCTCCTGACGGGGATGAGCAGTCGGCGGACGGGACCGTCGAGGCCCAGCGCCAAGAGGTTGAAGCAGTAACTGCCGAACTCAGCCGGGTCGCTGCGGACGCCCCGGAGGAACTCGGCCCCAGCGTGGCGGAACTGACGGGCATTCTGCGGCAGACGGAGGCTCCGGAGACGCCACCGCAGGAGAGGGAAGGAGTCATCGAGACGGCTCGGGAACTCACCGCCGCACTCGAGGCGATCAATGATCCCCGGATCCCCGAGGACGCACGGGAAGGTCTGATCTCGGCCGTGAAGCAGGTGGTCGCCACGCTCGACGTGGCCGGTGAACCGAGTGTGCCGTCCGAGCAGCGGGCCGCCACCGTCCTGACGGTGCGGAGGTCGGCGTCCGTGCTGGAACTGATCGGCGACCGCACCACGTCCAAGGCGCTGCGGAAGCACCTGATCAACAGCGTCCGTCAGACGAACAGCGCCCTGATGATGAGCCACGAAGCGAAGACGCCCGCGAACAGCGCCTCGCCGCAGGGTTTCCAGGCCACGGCTCGCATAGGCGTCGCGCTGGCCACCGCGGGCGAGTCCGAGACGTCCGACGGACGCCGGAACGGCCTCGCGGGCGCCACGGACGAGGCGAGCAGGTCGTCGAAGGACGCGAACGACCCCAGGATGTCCGAAGAGGACCGGGCCGAGGCGCGCAAGGAACTCGCCAAGCAGCTCAAGCGGCTGAAGGAACTGCTGGAGGACGAGGCCATGGCCCGGGGACTGCCGGACGCACCGCTCGGCGAGGCGGCCGAGGTCTGCACCAACGCCGTGTTCGAATCCGTCTCCGACCAGATCCTCGCCGGAAAGCTCAAGCAGCTCAGCCCCCCGCCGTGGGAGGACACAGGGGTGAAGGACTACTGGAAGTCCGAACGGTCAGGTGACGACTCCCTGGACGTGCACGCCCAGTTGCGGAACAACCAGCACGACGACGCCCTGTTCCGGGTCGCACGGCTCATCACCCGGCTCGCCGAGGACGTCGTACCGGCACGCGATCTCATCCCGACCGTCGGCACTCCGGGCCTGCACTGCCTGCAATCGGCCCGGCAGCTCGACCGGCAGGGAGTGGAGACGGCGACCTGGCTCGAGCTGGCCCAAGCCGTGGAGAAGTCGTAAGGGCCGCCCGCGTCAGTCGGCGGCTTCCTCCAATAACGCGGCGACGGGTACGGACGTGTCGATGTACCTCGTCGACACACCGTACCTGTCCTCTTCCCGCTTCTCCTCCGACCGCGCCACCGGCCCCTCGAAATGGAACGTGGAAACGGAGTAATCGGGTGTTTGGCCAGGACCCCAGACCGCTGTGACGTACCGCGGTTCGCGTGTGACATTGACAAGGTTGTTGTTGTGTCTGACTCGGCCATGGTAATACAGCTCTTCCCCGCACTTCTCCGGACGGCAGTAATAACGGCCCTCGCGCTTGTCCCACGAGCGATGCGCGCGCCGGAATTCGCTCACATCGAGCTTCCCCCGGTCCTTCCTCATATACGTGATCTGCAGGACAATGTTGATCGTATCGAACTCAGGATCCTTGGGAATCTGGAACACGTGCTCCGTCGCGTACTCCTGACCGACGTCGAGCGAGCCACCGACAGGATAGAAGCGCCCGCTGCTCACAGGGAGAAATCTCAGCCGGTCGACATAGCGTTCTGCTTCCACTTCCCGCCCCTCGTCGAGACTTCTTCTCCATTCTGCGAGCCGGTCCGCGTCGTCGGAGTATTCGGCGGTGCGACCGTAGACCGAGTAGTCGTCGTTGATGATGTGAACCGGAATCCGTCCGTCATTCTTGATGTAAAGTTTCAGTGGCACGTGGACGTATGGATTCCGGCGATCGAGCCGCGATTTCCCGAATTCCGCTTTCAGAACGAAGTGCATCGGAGCCGCCGTGGGCTGATACATGGTCGAGTAGGCGAGGCTCACCGCGGACACGAGCGCGGTGGCGGCCAGCCCGGCCGCGAAGGTTCTGGGCCGGGGCATTCCCTGCCACGCCCGCTCGCGGACGAGGAGCCACAGAGCCCACAGGGACCAGCACCACAGCGCTGTGAAGGCCGGGACATAGGGCGTGAACTCTGTCTCCTCGAACCACATGACGAGCAGCAGGCTGCCGGTGGCCAGCGTGATGAGCACGCCCAGCAGGACGACCGCCCCCGAGTTCTTGTGCCGTCGTCGTCCGCAGTGGTCGAGCGCCGCGACGGCCGCCGCGCCCAGCACCGCACCGGACACGACGAACAGGGCACCGGTGACTCGCTGGGCGAAGGTGAGAGCGCCGAGGGCGTCCGGCCGTCCGATCAGGGTGTTCAGGACCATCGACGCGAGCAGGCCCGCCGTCATCAGCAGGGTGACCGTACGTCTGCGCCACGGGCGGTCGGGCCATGCCGTGCTGCCGCCTCCGCGCCAGTACACGGCAGCCGGGTCCTCCAGATCCATGCTCGCCGGATAACCGAGGCGTACGAGCATGCGCCGCAGCTCACGCAGGGACCAGGCGGTGCCCACCGGCTCGCCGCCCACGACGACCCGGCGAAGGCCACGGCTGTCCGGCGGATCGACCACGACCCAGGGACGGATGCTCATGCGTCCAGGCTCGGGCCCCCGCCGACCCTGTGCATGCGGGACTCCCCTGATCGGCCGCACGCGATCCCGCGGCCGGACTCCCCCTGAACGAACCAGGGCCTTGCCCCACCGCGGTGAGACAAGGCCCTGACACAGCCTCACGGCTCTGTGTCCGTCGGGACGACAGGATTTGAACCTGCGACCCCTTGACCCCCAGTCAAGTGCGCTACCAAGCTGCGCCACGTCCCGGTGCGCGCCGCGGAGATTTCCGGTGAACGCGCAGGTCAACAGTACAACATCCGCGCGCCGGGTGAGGCACCGCACCGTCAGTGCGCCACGCCCGATGACATGCGTTCGTGGTCGTCGGGGCGGGTGGTGACGTACAGCTGGCCGGGGCCGGGGGCATCCTCTCTCGTGCAAGCGCGCGACGATGTGTCGGCCGCGGGCCCCCGATTCCGCACAGCCTGTCGCCCTCGTCGCCGCGCGGGCACCGGCTACGGTCGCCGCATGACCCAGCCCAGCTTCACCGTCCGCATCCCCGACGCCGATCTCACCCCCGAACCCCTCGCCCCTGAGCAGATCGTCTCCGGCAACCCGGAGGTGACCGGCAAGGTCGTCTGGGAGTCGGCGGACGGCAAGCGGATCCGCGGCATCTGGCAGATCACCCCCGGCGTCGTCACCGACACCGAGGCGGACGAGCTGTTCGTGGTGATCAGCGGCTCGGCGACCATCGAGGTGGAGAACGGCCCGACGCTGCACGTGGGCCCCGGCGACATGGCCGTACTGCGCGAGGGCGACCGCACCACGTGGACGGTCCACGAGACCCTGCGCAAGGCGTACGACATCCACCTCGGCTAGTGCCGGGACTGGCGCCGGCCCCTCGGATCCCGCCGCGGCTAACCGGGACCGGCGCTGGTCCCTCTGACCTCCAGCGCCGGTGGCACCAGGTGCAGCTCTCCGGGACGGCCGGGGGACTCCAGTCGGTCGAGGAGGCAGCGTGCGGCGCGGCGGCCGACCTCGTGGCTCGCGTTGTCGACGGTGGTCAGCCACAGGTGCCGCAGCCGGGAGAGGCTCGTGTTGTCGTAGCCGGCCACGGAGACGTCCCCAGGGACGCGGAGCCCGAGTTCCTCGGCGGCGGACAGGGCGCCCACGCAGGCGATGTCGTTGACGGCGAAGACGGCGGTGGGCCGGTCGGCGCGGCTCAGCAGCCGTACGGCGGCGCGGTAGCCGCCCTCCTCGGTCATGTCCCCCGCCGTCACCAGTGCCCCGTCGGCCAGGCCGTGCCGGCGCAAGGTCTCCTCGAAGCTGCGCCGGCGCAGCTCGCCCACCGCGCCGTACCCGGCGATGTGCGCGATCCGCCGGTGCCCGAGCCCGATCAGGTGCTCGGTGACCAGCCGGGCGCCGCGCTGGTCGTCACCGGCGACCACGTCCACCCCGGGCGGCACGGGCTCGCGGGCGCCCGCCAGCACCACCGGGATGCGCCCGGCGACCGGCTCCAGCGCCGCCGGGTCGGGCAGGGTGCCGACGACGACCAGGCCGTCCACGCGGAGATCGAGCAGGGGGTCGGCCGGGTCCTGTCCGGTACGGCGGTT
>NZ_JAOCQE010000371.1 GCF_025290915.1 Streptomyces sp. 15-116A
TCAAGGAGCTCACTTCTTCGGCTGCCAGTCCTCGACGTTCCACCAGGGGCCGCTGGCGAAGCCGTGCTCGTGCGGTTCGACCTGGGTGGTGAGCCCGTCCCAGCGGTCGGCGAGGACGTACATGTGGTCGATGTGGGTGAGGAAGGTGTAGCCGGGGTTCTTCACCAGCTCGCGCTGGAGCGTGTCGTAGGCGGCCTTGCGGTCCTTCGGGTCCTGGCTGCGGCGGCCGGTGTCGAGGGCCCGGTCGACGGCCGGGTTGTCGTAGCGGGCCATGTTGTTGAAGCCGTCGCCGGCGAGCGAGGAGTGCAGCAGGGTGTAGAGGCCGAAGTCGGGGTCGCCGGTGCTGCCGAAGCCCGCGAGGACCGCGTCGTGCTTCATGCGCGGCTCGATGACCTCCCAGCCGGCGCTCTCCACCTGCACGTCGATGCCGGCCTTCTTGGCGTCGGAGGCGTAGGCGAGGGCGTGGTCCTGGCGAACCTTGTCGCCGGCCGGGTAGTAGAGCGTGAAGGCGGCGCGGCGGCCGTCCTTGGCGCGGATGCCGTCCTTGCCTGTCTTCCAGCCGGCCTCGTCGAGGGTCTTCTTCGCCTGGCCGAGGTTCTGGGGGCGGTCGATGCCCTTGGCGTACCAGGGGTCGTCCAGGGGCAGCGGGCCGTAGGCGGGGCGGCCGGCGCCGTCGAGGATCTGCTCGACCATGGCCTCGCGGTCGACGGCGAGGTCGAGGGCGCGGCGGATCGCGGTGTCGCCGGTGACCTCGTTCTCCGTGGGGAGGGTGACGGCGCGGAAGTCGTAGGAGGTGGCCTCGTAGGTCTTCCTGCTGTCGTCGTTCTTGAAGGTGGCGGCGAGGTTGGGCGGCAGGACGGCGCCGTCGAGGTCGCCGGAGCGCAGGCGGGTGGCGCGGACGTCGTCGTCGGCGATGATCGCCATGGTGAGCTTTTTCACCTTCGGCTCGCCGCCCCAATAGTCCGGGTTGGCCTTGAAGGTGAGCTTCTCGCCCTTGCTCCAGCCGGTGAGGACGTACGGTCCGGTGCCGACCGGCTTGGTGTTGAACGAGCCGGTGTTGGGGTCCTGCTTGCCCGCGATGTGCTCGGGAACGATGGGCAGGACGGTGCGGGCGGCGAAGCCGGCGTAGGGGTACTTGAGCGTGAAGACGACCTGGTGGTCGTCCTTGGCCTCGACGTCCTTGATGGCGTCGAGTTCGCTCTTGGCGGTGTTGTTGGTCTTGTCGTCGAGCACCGTGTCGTACGTGTAGACCACGTCGTCGGCGGTGAGGGGTTCGCCGTCGCTGAACTTCACGTTGTCGCGCAGGGTGAAGGTGTAGCGGCGGCCGCCGTCACCGACCTCGGGCAGGGCTTTCGCGAGGGCGGGCTTGAGCTTGAGGTCGGCGTCGCGGGCGAGCAGACCGTCGAAGATCTTGGAGTTGCCGTCCTTGCCGTAGCCGAGGAGCGGGCTGAGGGTGTCCGGCTCGGAGGCGACGCCGATCACCACGGAGTCGGCGGCGGCGCCGGCGTCCGCGGCGCCGCCGCCGGGTGCCGAGCAGGCGGTGACCGCTCCGGCCAGCGCGGCGGCGAGGGCAGCACCTCGTATTCGTCGGGTGGTCATCGAACCTCACATCACTGTCGCGCGCCGTGGAGCCACGCTGTTGCCCGAAAATCGCTGTTGCATATTAATTGCAGCAGGGGCCTACCCATGACCACCTCCCCTCAGTCCGCCCACCGCGACGGACGGGGTGCCCGGTGTCAAGTCCGCAGGTGTGCGCCGGGTCACGAGCCGCCGGGCGCCCGTCGCGCGCCCCCTGCTGCCGCTTGTCACCGGGCCGCGGCGGGCACTACTGTCACCACGCCTTGGTGACGGGAAACCGGTGCGGTACCGGTGCGGCCCTCGCCACTGTGATCGGGAAGTCCGGCTCCAGTCCTCGCGGACAGCCACTGGGTCTCTTGGGACCCGGGAAGGCGGAGTACGGGCGGTGGTACCCGTCAGCCAGGAGACCGGCCAAGGCGCGTCAACCATCCACGAGGTGCTGGAGAGGGTCTGCTGAGCCATGCACATAGCCGAGGGTTTTCTGCCACCGGCGCACGCGGTCGCCTGGGGTGCCGCATCGGCGCCGTTCGTGATCCACGGAGCCCGGTCGCTCATCCGTGAAGTGAGAGAACACCCCGAGAGCACGCTGCTGCTGGGCGCGTCGGGAGCGTTCACGTTCGTCCTGTCCGCACTGAAACTGCCGTCGGTGACCGGGAGTTGCTCCCACCCCACCGGCACCGGTCTGGGCGCGATCCTGTTCCGGCCGCCGGTGATGGCGGTCCTGGGCACCATCACCCTGCTGTTCCAGGCGCTGCTGCTCGCCCACGGCGGGCTGACCACGCTCGGCGCCAATGTCTTCTCGATGGCGGTGGTCGGCCCCTGGGCCGGATACGCCGTCTACAAGCTGCTGCGCCGCTACGACGTGCCGCTGATGGTGGCCGTGTTCTTCGGCGCGTTCGTCGCCGACCTGTCGACGTACTGCGTGACCAGTGTGCAGCTGGCGCTCGCCTTCCCTGACCCGGGCAGCGGATTCCTGGGCGCGCTCGGCAAGTTCGGCTCCATCTTCGCCGTGACGCAGATCCCGCTGGCGGTCAGCGAGGGGCTGCTGACCGTGCTGGTGATGCGGATGCTGGTGCAGTCCAGCAGGGGTGAACTGACCCGGCTGGGCGTGCTGTTGACGAGGGCCGGCAAGAAGAACACGGAGCCGGAGGCGGTGGCCCGATGAAGCGCGACACGAGGATCAACGCCCTGCTGCTGCTCGCGGTGGCCGCACTCGCGGTGATTCCACTGGTGTTCGGGCTCGGCGACCACAAGGAGGAGCCGTTCGCGGGGGCCGACGCGGAGGCGGAGACGGCGATCACCGAGATCGACCCGGACTACGAGCCGTGGTTCTCCCCGCTGTACGAACCGCCGTCCGGTGAGATCGAGTCGGCGCTTTTCGCCCTCCAGGCGGCCATCGGCGCGGGCGTCCTCGCGTACTACTTCGGCCTGCGCCGGGGACGCCGCCAGGGCGAGGCGCGGGCGCTGGCACGTCAGGAGGCGGAAGGCGTCGAGGCCGACGCGGGTGAGGGCGGCCGGGCCGCTTCCCGGTCCGGGAGCTGACGGCTCGTGCTGCCGATCGACGCGGCGGCGCACAGCAGTCGTTGGCGCCGGCGGCATCCGGTGGACAAGGCGGTGCTCGGTCTCGGGCTGACGGTGCTGGCGATCTCGTTGCCGCCCTGGCCGGGGGCGGCGCTGGTGATCGTGGCCGCGCTCGCCGTGCTGCTCGGTCCGGCGGGGGTGCCGGGGCGGCGGCTGTGGCGGGCGTACCGGGTGCCGCTGGGGTTCTGTGTCACCGGGGCGCTGACGCTGCTGGTGCAGGTGGGCGGGCCCGGCGGGTTCGTGTCGCTCGCCGCCGACGGGCCGCTGCGCGCCGGGGAGTTGCTGCTGCGCACCTCTGCGGCCTCGCTGGGTGTGCTGCTGTTCGCGTTCACCACGCCGATGTCCGACCTGCTGCCCCGTCTGGTCCGGGCCGGGGTGCCCGCGCCCCTCGTCGACGTGGCGCTGGTGACGTACCGCATGAGCTTCCTGCTGCTGGACTCGATGCGCCGGATCCGTGAGGCGCAGGCGGCCCGGCTCGGGCACACCACCCGCGCGGCCACCTGGCGTTCGCTCGGCGGTCTCGGCGCCACCGCGTTCGTCCGGTCCTTCGACCGGGCGGCCCGCCTCCAGACGGGCCTCGCCGGACGCGGCTACGACGGCACCCTGCGCGTCCTGGTCCCCGAGGCCCGCGTCTCCGTCCGTTTCACCGCCGCGAGCCTCGCCCTGCTGGCGGCGCTGGCCGCGCTCACCGTCGTACTGGAAAGGCCCCTGTCGTGACCGAAGCGCCGCCCCTGGTCGCCCTGCGGGGCGCGTCGTTCGCTTACGAGGAGGGGCCGCCCGTGCTCACCGGCCTCGACTTCGCGGTGCGCGAGGGGCGGGCGCTGGCGCTGCTGGGGCGCAACGGCAGCGGCAAGACCACGCTGATGCGGCTGCTCAGCGGTGGACTGCGCCCGCGGGAAGGGGAGTTGACGGTCGAGGGCCGGCCGGTGCGCTACGACCGCAAGGGGCTGACCCGGCTGCGGACGACCGTGCAGCTGGTGGTGCAGGACCCCGACGACCAGCTGTTCGCCGCGTCCGTCGGGCAGGACGTGTCGTTCGGGCCGCTCAACCTCGGGCTGCCGGACGCCGAGGTGCGCGCCCGGGTGGCGGAGGCGCTCGCCGCGCTCGACATCTCCGCGCTCGCCGACCGGCCCACGCACCTGCTGTCCTACGGGCAGCGCAAGCGGACCGCGATCGCGGGCGCCGTCGCCATGCGACCCCGGGTGCTGATCCTGGACGAACCGACGGCGGGCCTCGATCCCGACGGCCAGGAGCGGCTGCTCGCCACGCTCGACCGGCTGCGCGAGGGCGGCACGACGGTGGTGATGGCCACGCACGACGTGGACCTCGCGCTGCGCTGGGCCGACGACGCCGCCCTGCTCACCCCGTCGGGCGCGCGGACCGGTCCGGCCGCCGACCTGCTGGCCCGCACCGACCTGCTCGCGGCGGCGGGGCTGCGGCTGCCGTGGGGTGTCGCGGTGGGGCAACTGCTGCGTGCGCGAGGGTTGCTGGGCGACGCGGACGACGGCCCCCGGACGCCGGAGGAGCTGGCCGCGCTGTCCGCGGCGCACCCGACCGACCGCTGAGAAGGGGGAGCCCCCCGTAGCGGCTCCGGCACCCGGCACCTGCCGGTACCGGGCACCGGAACCGTCCCCCGTGCTCCCCGCGCACCATGGTGCCCGCCCCCGGCGCCGGCGCGCATTGCCGGACCCCGGCAATGTTCATTAGGGTCTGCATGCCGGTGGGGCGCCAAGAACGCGTCAGGAGGACGTCAGGGCGGCGTCAGGAATTCACGGAACGCCGGGTGACGGGGGCGGGACGGTGGAGCAGGAGATACCGGAGCAGTATCTGGACGGGTACGCCCGTCTCCTCGCCGATGTCGCGGCCACCGGCCGGCGCCTCACCCGGGACGAGATCACCGCCCGGCGCGCCCTCGGCGAACGGGCCGCCGAGGCGGGCCACGGGCTGCGCGCGCTGGTCGGTGCGCATCTGACCGCCGCCC
>NZ_JAOCQE010000372.1 GCF_025290915.1 Streptomyces sp. 15-116A
CGGACGAAGGCTGGCGGCTGTACGGGCAGGCCGACCAGGTCCTCGACGGGCACAGCGCGGACCTTCTCGTGGTCCCGGCCCACACCGGCGGCTTCGCCCGCGCCCGCACCCTGCTGTTCCTGGTCCCGGCCGACGCGCCCGGCCTCACCCGGACCCGGCTGACCACCCTGGACGCGACCCGGCCCCAGGGGCGCGTACAACTGCGGGATGTAGAGGCTGAGCTGTTGGGTGAGGGCGACAGCGACGCCGTCCTCACCGCCCTCGCCCTCACCGGCGATACCGCCGCCGCCTGCCTCGGCACCGAAGCGGTGGGCGCCGCCGAGCGCATCCTGGAGCGGACGGTCGAGTACGTCGGGCAGCGGGAGCAGTTCGGGCGGCCGGTCGGGTCGTTCCAGGCGGTCAAGCACCGGCTGGCCGATGTGTACGTCCAGGTGCAGGCGGCCCGCTCGGCGGCGTACTACGCGGCCTGGGCGACCGCGCACGGCGAGAGCGTGGGCGGGCTCGCCCTGGCGCAGGCGCTTGAGGCCCTGCGCGTGGCCGCCGCCGAGGGGGTCCAACTGCACGGTGGGATCGGCTTCACCTGGGAACACGACGCGCATCTGTACGTCAAGCGCGCCACGGGCGACGAGCTGCTCTTCGGGCCGGTCCACCGGCTGCGGGCGCACGCGGCCGACCGGGCGTGCGTCTTCGAGTGCGAGGAGGCGGGTCGAGGGTGATGAGGTGGGTGGAGCGCTGGGTGCAGAAGGTGTCCGCGACCCCGGGCTTCGCCCGTGTCGCGCCGTATGTGCTGCCCGCCGCGGACCGCGGCCTGCACCGGCTCACCAAGGGAAGGGTGCTGCTCAGTGCCCGGCTGCTGCCGAGCGTCGTGCTGACCTCGACCGGTGCGCGCAGCGGGCGGCCCCGGCGCACCCCGCTGGCGTGCATGCCGGAGGACGGCGGGCGGAGCTGGATCCTGGTCGGCTCCAACTTCGGCCGCACCGGTCACCCGGCGTGGACGTACAACCTGCTCGCCCACCCCGACGCCGTGATCAACTGGCGCGGTGAGGACGTCCCCGTCACGGCCCGGCTGCTGGAGGGGGAGGAGCGGACGGCGGTGTGGAAGGCGGTCCTGGAGTTCTGGCCGCCGTATGCCGCGTACCAGGCGCGGGTGGAGCGCGAGATCCGGCTGTTCCGGCTCCAGCGCAGGTGACCGGCTGGAGCACGGCCGGCCGCAGGCGACCGGCTACAGCACGGACGGCCGCAGGTGACCGGCTACAGCACGGCAAGCCGCTGCACCAGCAGCAGCGCGCCGATCCCGAGCATCGCCGCCCCGGACGTGCGGACCACGGCCCGTGCCGCTGTCGGCCGGGCGCCCAGGACCGCGCGGGCGGCGAGGCCCACCGACAGATAGACGGCGGCGCAGCACGCCATGTGCAGCGCACCCAGCGCGGCCGTCTGCACCGGCACCGGCAGGTGCGCCCCGTCGCCGGTGACCAGGAACTGGGGCAGGACGGAGAGGTAGAGCAGCAGTCCCTTGGGGTTCAGGCCGCTGATCACCGCACCGCGCCGGAAGGCCCGGGCGCCGCTCTCCTCGGCGGCGGTGCCGTCCGCGCCCGGGGTGCCGGGCCGGCGCAGCACGCTCCAGCCCAGCCACACCAGATACGCCGACCCCGCCACCGTCAGCGCGGTGAGCAGCACCGGCGAACCGGCGACCAGGACCGCGAGCCCCGCCGCGGCCAGCACGGTGTGCAGCGCGTACCCGGTGACCAGGCCGCCGACCGCCGCGTACACCGACCGTCCGCGCAGCCCGGCCGAGATCGTGTACGCCCAGTCGGCACCGGGGACGCAGACGAGCAGCAGATCGAGGGCGAGGAAGGAGAGCAGGGTGGCGGAGTCCATGGTGGCGAGATTAGGAGAGAAACGGCCGAATGTGTTTCCGAAGTTTCCCCGCTCTCTCGCACTCTGGGGCAGGATTTTCTCCATGGACGACATGGACCGGAAGATTCTTGCCGAGCTGCAGCAGGACGGGCGGCTGACCGTGACCGAGCTGGCCGCGCGGGTGCGGCTGAGCGTCTCGCCCTGTCATCGGCGGCTGCGCGAGCTGGAGCGGTCGGGGGCGATCAGCGGGTACCGGGCGGTGGTGGATCCGGCGGCGGTGGGGCTGACCTTCGAGGCGCTGGTGTTCGTGTCCATGCGGCAGGAGGACCGGGAGACGGTCGTGCAGTTCGAGCGGGCGGTCAGCGAGGTGGAGGAGGTGCTGGAGGCGCAGCGGCTGTTCGGGGAGCCCGACTATCTGCTGCGGGTGGTCGCCGCCGACCTCGCCGCCTACCAGCGGCTCTACGACGAGCGCCTGGCCACCCTGCCGGGGGTGCAGCGGCTGACGTCGACGCTGGTGATGAAGCACGTGGTGAAGGACCGGCCCCTGCCCGCGTAACGCGACAGGCGGTGGCCCACCGGAGTGGACCACCGCCTGCCAGACAGGACTTGAGGGAAAAGGGAAGGGTGCTGCGCCGGGCGCCGCCTACTTCGTCGGCTTCTTGCCGGTGACGCCCAGATACACCAACAGGGCGAGGTTGGGCTTGAGTTCGGCCTGCTTCACGCCCCAGGAGGAGAAGCCCTTCTGGTGCGAGGCCACGGCCGCGAGCATGGCGACCAGCGAACCGGCGATCGCCGCCGGGTTCACGTCCTTGTCGACCCGGCCCTTGGACTGCAACTCGGCGACGGCGTCGGCGAGGGAGTTGTTCACCGAGTTGAGGACCTTCATCCGGATCTTGTAGAAGCGCTTGTCGCCCTCGGCCGCCCCGAGGTCGACGACGCGCAGAATGGCGTCGTTCTTGCGCCAGAAGTCCAGGAAGCCGTCGACGAGTTCCTGCGCGGTCTGCCAGCCGGCCTTGCCGACCCAGGAGCGACCCGCCACGATCTCGGTCAACCCGGCGCCCTCGGCGGCCGTTTGCTCCGCGATCTCCAGAACGGCGCCCTCGACGTCCGGGAAGTACTGGTAGAACGTCGCGGGCGAAGTGCCCGCCTTCCGGGCGACATCGATGACTTTGACGTCCCGGTAGGGGGAGGAGCTGAGCATCTCGCTGAGGCAGTCGAGCAGCTTCTGCCGGGTCGCCTGCCCACGCCGGCCGGCCACGCGGCCGTCGACGGTACGCACTTGTCCTGTCATGTCGTCAGCTTACCGAGGGGTGATCGGAGCGCGATTCGGCCGACTGCAAATGGGGTGTGCGCATTCTCGAAGGCTGGTGTGCCTGGTCTGCGGGGTGCGGGTGGCGCGGTTAGTTTGGCGGCATGGCCGAAAACAGGGCATCGGAGTACACAGAGGGCACCCCGTGCTGGGTGGACGCGCAGCTGCCCGATGTGGAGGCGGGGAAGCGGTTCTACGGGGAGCTCTTCGGGTGGACCTTCCAGGACCAGCCCGACCTGCCCATGGACGGCGTGCGGGCGCTGAAGGACGGTGAGCCCATCGCCTCCCTCGCGCACAAGGCGGACGGCCGGCTCCCCACGGTGTGGACGGTGTCCTTCGCCACCCCCGACGCCGAGGACCTGTGCCGGCGGATCCGCGCGGCCGGCGGCCGGATCGTCTCCGCGCCCCTGCCGCTCGGCGATCTCGGCGTCCACGCGCTCGTCACCGACGTCGGGGGCGCCGTCTTCGCCCTGTGGCAGCCCGGGAACCACCCCGGCTTCGGCCGCCGGCACGAGCCGGGCACCTTCGCCTGGGTGCAGCTCTACACGCGCGACACCGAGGCCGCCAACACCTTCTACGGCGACCTCTTCCACGAGGCCCTGTTCGGCCCCGGCGCCCGGCCCGACTTCGGCCGCGCCCCCGTCTCCGACGTCTTCGCCGCCGAGATGCCGCCGCACTTCCTCGTCCACTTCGCCGTCGAGGACCCCGCGGCGGCCATGGAGGACGTGGTGCGGCTCGGCGGCCGGGTCCAGGTCCCGCCCTTCGAGACGTCCTACGGCACGGCGGCCGTCGTCACCGACAATCAAGGGGCGTCCTTCGCACTGCTGAGCCGCGCGCCGCGGCACCACCGAGCCGGGTAAATGTCTCCTTTATGGTGAGACACCCCGATTGCCGGTGGGTTCGCAACGAGGGCCCCGGCCAGGAAGAATCGGGGTGCGTGCCGCCACGGCGGTGCGGTGGTGAGACGCTGCACTTCGGTCGCGGACACAGGTGGTGGCGCGACTCGTACGGGGAGGTGGCAGGCAAGTGGTGGATCAGCTGACGCAGCACGATCCGCGGCGTATCGGGCCGTTCGAGGTGCTGGGACGGCTGGGAGCCGGCGGTATGGGGCTGGTCTATCTCGCGCGCTCGGCGTCCGGCCGGCGCGTGGCGATCAAGACGGTCCGTACCGAACTGGCCGAGGACCAGCTGTTCCGCGTCCGCTTCACGCGCGAGGTGGAGGCGGCCCGCGCGGTGTCCGGCTTCTACACCGCGGCCGTCGTGGACGCCGATCCGCGCGCCGCCGTGCCGTGGCTGGCCACGGCGTACGTCCCCGCGCCCTCCCTCGAGGAGATAGTGAACGAGTGCGGGCCGCTCCCGGCCCAGGCGGTGCGCTGGCTCGCGGCCGGGGTCGCGGAGGCGCTGCAGTCCATCCACGGTGCCGGACTCGTCCACCGCGACCTCAAGCCGTCCAACGTCCTGGTCGTCGAGGACGGCCCCCGGGTGATCGACTTCGGTATCGCGTCCGGCGTCTCGAACACGCGTTTGACGATGACGAACGTCGCCGTCGGCACCCCCGCCTACATGTCCCCGGAGCAGGCCAAGGACTCCCGCAGCGTCACCGGCGCCAGCGATGTGTTCTCCCTCGGCTCCACCCTCGTCTTCGCCGCCACCGGGCACGCCCCCTTCCACGGCGCCAACCCGGTCGAGACGGTGTTCATGCTGCTGCGCGAGGGCCCCGACCTGGACGGGCTGCCCGAGGAGCTGCGCCCGCTGATCGAGTCCTGTATGCAGATGGAGGCATCGGCCCGGCCCACCCCGGCCGACCTCCAGGCCCAGCTCGCCCCGCATCTCTTCGGCTCCGGTTCCGACGACAGCGGCACCGCCTCCGCCTGGCTGCCCGAGCGCGCGGTCAGCCTCATCGAGGCCCGCCGGGGCGGCCGCCCCGCCGCCAAGCCCGCCCCCGCCCACGGTCCCGGCCGC
>NZ_JAOCQE010000373.1 GCF_025290915.1 Streptomyces sp. 15-116A
CTGCGACTGCTGCGCCGCGAGCCCGAACGGGCGGCGCGGGCGGGCGCGGTGGCCCGCGAACTGCACGGCCGGCTGACGGCCGAGGGCCTTCATGCGGTACGCCCGGACGCCGCGGTCGTCTCCGTGCGCGCCCCCTCCCCGGAGCAGGCCGTACGGTGGGCGGCCGACTGCCGGACGGCCGGTCTGTCCGTGGGCTGCTTCCGTCCTCCTTCCGTGCCCGACGGCATCTCACGGCTCAGACTGACCGCCCGCGCCGACCTCTCCGGGGCGGAGATCGATCGCGCTGTACAGGTGATCGGCGAGACGCGACCGTGAGTCGGCGTGGCACGGCCGTGCGTCGCCCGATGCGGGACTGACCGGTCGGGTGGCCTACCGGTCCTGGATCAGCGGACCGCGGACGAACCGTGCCCAGCTCCCGGGGGAGAAGAGCAGCGCGGGCCCGGCCGGGTCCTTGGAGTCGCGCACGGCGAGCAGTCCGGCCGCGGGGCCGGTGGCCGGTGCGGCCGTCTCGACGCAGTTGTTCGCGCCCGTGCTGTAGCTGCTGCGCAGCCATCGCACGCCGTGCAGTCCGGTGCTGGAAGGAAGAGAAGGAAGAGAAGGAAGGTTCCGAGGTGGCATCGTGCCTCCTTACACGCCGGCAGCGGTCCCGGCGATGAAATCCAACGAGTCCTCGGGCGAAAGGGCGTGGATCGAAAGGGCGTTGAAGGCCTCCGTGTACGCCCTGAGGTCTTCTTTCCGCTCGAGATGGAGGCTACTCGTCAAGTGGTCGAGAACAACCACATCCAGATCAGAAGTGCGCGAAAACGAGAAGATGACGAAAGGGCCGGTGACGCCGATGTGCGCCCCGGCCGTGAACGGCAGTACCTGCAACCGGACATGGGGCAACCGGGCCGCCTCGACCAGCCGCTCCAGCTGACGGGCCATCACTCCCGGACCGCCCACCTCCCGGCGCAGCACCGCCTCGTCCAGGACCGCGCTCAGCTCCAGCGGCGGATCCGCCCGCAGGACGTCCTGCCGGGCGAGACGCACCTCCACCAGGGCGTCCAGCCGTTCCTCGGAGGCCCCTTCCAGGGCCGCCGCCGTGACCGCCCGCGCGTACTCGGGTGTCTGCAGCAGCCCGGGCACCACCGTGGTCTCCAGGGTGCGCATCGCGCTCGCCTGGGACTCCAGACTGATGAAGTCCCGGTAGGTCGGCGGCAGCACCCCGCGGTACGCGTGCCACCAGTGGTGCCGGCCCCCGCCGTCGTCGGAGCCGGCCAGGACCAGCAGCAGCTGGCGCAACTGCGGATCGGACACCCCGTAGGTGTCGAGCAGTAACCGCACATCGGCCGGTTTCACCCCGCTCGTGCCGGTCTCGATCCGGCTCACCTTCGACTGGTGCCAGCCCACCAGCCGGGCCGCCTCGCCGCTGGTGAGCCCCGCCGAGGTGCGCAGCGCGCGCAGTTCGGCGCCCAGTTTGCGGCGGCGCACCGCGGGACCGTGCTGCATGGGCCTCTCCTTACTCCTTCCGAGCCGCCCACATACGGTCTCGCGTCGTAGAGTTCACCGCTTTGAGCGACAGATATATGCATATCTTGGTGGATCGCTGCCCTGCGCCGTGCGGTGATGGCACTCTGGCGACGAAGCACCAGTGCGGGACCGTACTCGAATCATCCGCTCCGTGTCGGACTGCGGTCCCGTGGAAAGGGACGACGTCGCCATGGCAGACCATCTGGAAGCATCCGTCACTCTGCCGAGCGATCCCGCCTCGGTCTCCGCGGCCCGGGCCCATGTGGTGGGCACGCTGGCGGAGTGGGGCATGCCCGAGGACACGGAAGTGTCGGACACCGTCCGGCTGATCGTCTCCGAACTGGCCACCAACGCGGTGCAGCACACGTTCGGGCAGTCGCCCACCTTCACGGTGGACCTCGTCCTCGACCGGGACGAGCGACTGCGGATCGGCGTGACGGACAGCCACCCGCGACTGCCCAAGCGGCTGCCGGCGGCGGTTCAGCAGGACAACGGGCGTGGGCTGGTGATCATCCGCTGGCTGACCGCGGAGTGCGGCGGCAGGCTGAGGGTCCGCCGCACGAGGGAGGGCGGCAAGACCGTCTCCGTGGAACTCCCATGGACCGCCGCGCCGGCCGAACCGGTCACGGCGGTGGGACAGCCGGAGCCCTGAAGGCCCTGACGGCTGTGGGGGAGAACGGCAAGGCGAGGCGGCGACGCTTCCCGCGTCGCCGCCCCGTGCGGGTCACTTGACCCGGCCGTACCAGACGCTGCGGGTCCAGATCTTCTGCAGGCGCACGACGTCCCCGGTCTTGGGGGCGTGCCAGATCTTGCCCTTACCCGCGTAGATGCCGACGTGGTAGATGCTGCGGCCCGAATGGAAGAACACCAGATCCCCGGCCCTCCGGTTGGAGGAGGAGATGTGCCGGGTCTTGTTGTACTGCTGGGCAGCGGTGCGCGGCAGCTTCTTGCCGGCCTTCTTGAACGAGTAGAGGGTCAGTCCGGAGCAGTCGAATCGATAAGGTCCGGTGGCACCCCACTGGTAAGGCGCCCCCCTCTTGGAGGCCGCGATCTTCAGGGCCTTGGTGCCGAGGCTCGCGGCGGCCGCCTCCGATGCGGCGCCGGGGATCACGATCGAGCCGCCCACGGCGGCGAGGGTGAGGGCCGAGGCCGTACCGGCACGGGCCATCAGAGACGGGACACGATTGAGCGCAGTCATGCGCAACCCTTCGTCAGCCGCCTGTGAAGGATGACCTGTCGGATTCGGGCTGGCGAAGTGGCCCGGCCGCACGGATGCGGCTTCACCCCAAGGGCTGCTCGGAACCTCGCGGTTCCGGCGACCCGTCGTGCTTGGGTCCTCCACTCCTGCCGATCCACTTCCTGTCGACCGGTCATCCGGGCGGCGGCAGGACTCGGCGTCCGCCCGGATCGCCCCGCCGCGGCGGCGGGGTCTTGTCGTCAGTCACGGATCTTGGCTCATGGCCCGCCCGATTTCCCAACGGAACCGGGGATTTGTGTTGTTACTCACCACTCACCCGTTCGGGTGGACACGCCTGTGTTCGAACCACCGTCGGGAGAGTCAACCGGCCCCGGACCAGCGGCGGAATACTCCGTTCCGGCCTCCGCTTGCCTGCCGGGCGCAACCTCGATACCCCCGAAACAGTAGGTTTTTCTACGCCGGATGGAGGTACGCCGTTTGGTCCGTTTCAACTCCGGTCCGTCGAGCGCGGCCTCGGGGCCCGCTCAGACCGGGGGCAACAGGACCCGGGCCGTGCGGCGTTCGCCGTCCAGCACCCGCAGCGCGCGGGCCAGTGTGGCGGCGTGCACTTCGGTCTCGCCGCGCCGGTGCATCAGCGCCAGCGCGTCGCGCAGGGCGACCGCCTTGCCGACCAACGCCTGTGCGGCGCGCAGTCCGCGGTAGGTGTCGCCGTCGTGGGCCGGGTTAATCCGGCCGATCAGATCGACGACTTCGAGGTAACGGTCGATCAACTCGGCCTCGGCGCGCGTCAGTGCGGGCAGCGGGGGCAGTTCGGGTGGCAGCATCGGCGGCTCACTTCGTGCCGGGGACCGGGCGGGCGCCCTTGCGGCTGGGCACGATGCGGTCCGCGAGGCCGTAGTCCACCGCAGCCTGCGCGTCGAGCACGGTGTCCCGCTCGGTGTCGGAGCGCACTTGCTCGGCGCTGCGTCCCGTGTGCCGGACCAGGATCTCCTCCATCCGGGCCCGGATCCGCGTCAGTTCCCCGGCCTGGATGGCCAGATCGCTCGCCTGTCCCTCCACCGGCTCGGGCAGCGCCGGCTGACGCAGCACCAGACGCGCCCCGGGCAGCACGAACCGCTTGCCCGGCGTCCCGGCGGCCAGCAGCAGCGCGGCGGCCCCCTCCGCCTGGCCCAGGCAGATCGTCTCCACCTCGCAGGTCACGTACCGCAGCGTGTCGTAGATCGCCGACATGGCGTGGAACGAGCCGCCGGGGGAGTTGACGTAGAGCGAGATGTCCCGCTCCGGGGCCTGGTGCTCCAGATACATGAACTGGGCCATCACGTCGTTCGCGGAGGTCTCGTCGATCGGTGTCCCCAGGAAGACGATCCGCTCCTCCATCAGCTTCGAGTACGGATCGCTCGTGCGCTGTCCGGTGGCGGTGCGCTCGGTGAACTCGGGCAGGACGTGACGGGCGTACGGCCGGGTCATGGGTACCCCTCCTCGGGAGAGCGCGGCGGGTGCGGCGTCTGTAAAAAATGTACAGGACGTACGTGACGTTATGATGGGGACATGGCCTACGAGATTCCGGTGACGCAAGCCAGGGCTGAGCTCGCCGACCTGATCAACCGCGTGGTCTACGGCGGGGAGCGCGTCGTCGTCACCCGGCACGGCAAGCCCCTCGTCGCCCTCGTCTCCGCCGATGACCTGCGACGACTCGAGGAGCTCCAGGAAGCCGCCGAAGCCGGTGAGGCCGGCGAGGAGCAGGTGATCAGCGCCGTCTCGGCCGTCCGTGAGATCACCCCGGCGTCCGCCACGGGCGAACGTCAGCGCTTCGGCATCGCCGCCGAGCACCGGGGTCCGGCCACCTCGTAGGCCCGGGCAGAGGCGTAGAGCCGGCAGAACGACAAGACCGTGCACCCCCGCAGCGGCGGGGGTGCACGGTCTTTCCGGACGGACGGTCAGCCGGTGGGCGCCAGGGCCCGCTCTGTCGTGGGCTGCTCGTTCCTCGTGTGCCGCGCCAGTGCTCCGCCGAGCAGCACGGCACCCAGCCCCAGAACCGCCCACCAGGTCAGAGTGAGGGCGGGGCCCGCCGCGCCCGCGCCGTCGAAGAAGGACACCGAGCGCAGCAGCGTCACACCCGCGCCCGGGGGAAGCCACTGGCCGATCGCTCCGGCCGGCTCGGGCAGCATCTCCGGCGCCGAGGCGGCCCCCGAGAACGGATTGCCGAGCAGCATGACGAGCAGGCCGCCGAGCGCGATCCCGGCCCGGCCCAGCAGCGCGGCGAGCCCGGCGACCGCCGCGCCCATGGCCAGGGTCGCCAGTGTGAACGTGCCGGCCACCGCCCACCAGTTCCCCGGGACGGCCTCCAGCCAGCTCTGCGCCAGTGCGGTCGCCACCACGCCGACCAGCGTGGCGCAGCCGGCCAGTGCGG
>NZ_JAOCQE010000374.1 GCF_025290915.1 Streptomyces sp. 15-116A
CGGGGGCGCCGCCCACGCCGCTCCCGCGGGCCGCCGGGAGCGGTCGCCGCGAGGGCTTCCTGTGGCTGGCGGGGGACCACCACATCCACACGCAGTACAGCAGCGACGACAAGTACCGGGTCGTCGACCAGGTCCGCCAGGGCGCCCGGCACGGCATGGACTGGCTGGTCATCACCGACCACGGCAGCACCACCCACGCCCGCATCGGCGTCGAGAAGGTCAACCCGGACATCCGCGCGGCCAGAGCCGCCCACGAGGACACCCTCGTCTTCAGGGCCTGGAGTGGAACATCCCGGCCGCCGAGCTCGGCACCGTCTTCGTCCACCCGGGCAGCAACGAGGTCGCGGTCCTCAAGCAGTTCGAGACCGACTACGACGGCGGCGTCAAGGGCGCCACCGACTCCACGCCCGCCAACGAGGCCCTCGCCGTCGCCGGGCTGTCCTTCCTCGCCGACCAGGTCAAGCGGCGCAAGGTCAAGGACGCCCTGATGCTCGCCAACCACCCGGCCCGCAAGGGCATCGACTCCCCGCACGAGATCCGCGCCTGGCGCGACGCCACGCCCGGCGGCCGGCAGATCGCCGTCGGCTTCGAGGGCGCCCTCGGCCACCAGGCCGCCGGACTGCCCGCACCCCTCGGCCCCGGCGGGGCCCGAGGCATCTCCGACAACAGCCCCTCCGCCAACTCCTTCCCCGGCTACCCGCTGGAGAGCTACCGCACCTGGGGCGGCTTCGACTGGAAGACCGCCACCGTCGGCGGCCTGTGGGACAGCCTCCTCGCCGAGGGCCGCCCCTGGTGGATCACCGCCAACTCCGACTCCCACCAGGTGTACGCGGACACCACGGCCCGCAGCGCGGGCGGCGACTTCAACGCAGACGGCAAGCACCCCGACCCCGTGTACGGCGGGCAGATCGACACCGGCCAGGGCGACTCCTGGCCGGCCAGTACAGCCGCACCCACGTCGGCGCCGACGGCTTCTCCTACGCCGCCGTCATGGACGGCATCCGCGCCGGCCGCATCTGGGTCGACCACGGACAGCTCATCGGCGGCCTCGACGTCCGCGTCTTTGGCGGGGGCCGCTGGGCCACCCTCGGCGGCGCCCTGCACGTCCGCAAGGGCACCGAGGTCACCCTCACGGCCGACGTGGCCCTCGCCGGCGGCCCCAACTGGGCCGGATTCGTGCCCGAGCTGGCCCGCGTCGACGTCATCCAGGGCGAGGTGACCGGCCCCGTCGCGGACCAGGACACCTTCACCGCGCCCACGGCGAAGGTCGTCCGGTCGTACGACATCGGCACATCGGCCGGCACGGTCCGGCTCACCTACGACCTCGGCCGCGTCGACCGCCCGCTCTACGTCCGCCTGCGCGGCACCGACGGCAACCGGTCCGCCGTCGGCGCGATGGGCGCCGCAGTCGACCCGGCGGGTCCCGCCCTCGACGTCGTCGGCGACGCCGACCCGTGGCGCGACCTGTGGTTCTACGCCAACCCCGTGTGGATCCTGCCGTCGTGACGCCGTACGCCCTCACCCTGGACCCGGGCGGCATCAAGGACCTGCGTACCGCCGACCACCGCCTGCACGAGCTGGCGGCCGAACTCCGGCTGCCCAAGGACGTCTTCGGCTGTACGCATCTGATCCGCGGGGACCGGCCCCGGGTGGCCCTCTCCCTCGTCCTGCCGTCGGAGCCGCTCCTGCGCACCGCCCGGGAGCGGCTCACGGCGGCCGGACACGGCACGCTGTCGCCCGGGCTGCCCGACGAGGTGGGCCGTGCCGTGCTCTACCCGGGGGTCACGGCCCTCACCGGCACGCTGACGGTCGGGGAGCTGATCGCCGGCTCCGCGATCGACCGGGTGACGGTCCTGGGCACACCCCGGCCGCCGGACCCCGGCACGCGCATGGTGACGAGGAGCCATGTCCGGCCGCAGTGGCGGCACGGCGAACTCGTGCTCGCCGCCACCCCCGCCATGGGCGGCACCCTCGTCCCGTTCGAGGTCCCGGACCCGACCCCCTGCTGCGCGGATCACTGAGGCGCTTCGGGCCTCAGCCGTCCAGTACGTCCGCCACGAACCGGTTGCGGAACGTGCCGCCCGGATCCAGCGAGCGGACCAGCGCCCGGAAGTCGTCCAGGCGCGGATAGCGGGCGCGCAGGTCCGCCGCCGGGGTGGTGAACACCTTGCCCCAGTGCGGCCGTGCGTCGAACGGGGCCAGCGCCTCCTCCAGGCGCCGCACCACCGGCAGCACCGCCGCGCCGTCCTCGATCCAGGTGAAGTGCGCGGCCACCGTGTCCCGGCCGTAGGACGGGCTGAGCCACTGCTCGTCGGCGGCGACCGTGCGGATCTCGCAGGTCTGCAGCACCGGCGCGACGACCTGACGTATCGCGTCCAACGCGCGCAGGGCGTCGAGGGCGTGCCGGCGCGGCATCAGGTACTCCGACTGGAGCTCGGCGCCGCTGCTGGGCGTGAACTCGGCGCGGAAGTGCGGCAGCCGCTCGTGCCAGGGGCCCGGCACGCCGAACTGCTCGGTGCAGTTGACCGCGGGCATGCCCGGCACCGGATGCATCTTCTCGGCGGCGGGAACGGCGTACCCGAACTCGGGCAGCGGCTGGTCCGTGCGCCGCTTCAGCCACACCTGCCGGAAGCCGGGCGCCCGCCAGTCCGTGAACAGGCTCACGCTGTACGCCGCCGCCATCACCGTCTCGAACGTCGCCGTGTCCAGCCCCTCCAGCGGCAGCTCGGTGAAGACGTGCTGCTCGACCACGTAGGCCGGCTCCAGATCCAGCGTGAGCGCGGTCACGACACCCAGCGCGCCGAGTGAGGTCACCGCGCCGCCGAACCGCTCGTCGCCCCGTGCCACGGTCACCGCCGCGCCGTCCGCCGTGACCAGCTCCACCTCCCGCACCGACGAGGAGAGCGGGCCGTTGCCGACCCCGGACCCGTGCGTGCCGGTCGCGACCGACCCGGCCACCGAGATGTGCGGCAGCGACGCCATGTTCCCCAGCGCCAGCCCCCGCGCGTGCACCCGCCGGGCCAGCTCCGCGTACCGGACGCCGCCGCCCACCCGCACCGTGCGGGCCGCCGCGTCGACGTCCACCTCCGTCGGCAGGTCCGCCAGCGACAGCAGGACACCCTCGGCGCCCGGCTCGGCGATCGCGTTGAACGAGTGCCCGCTGCCCAGCACCCGCACCCGCGCGCTGTCCGCCACCAGGGCCCGCAGCGCGGTCAGGGAGCGCGGCCGGTGCAGCTCCTTGGCCGTGTAGGTGATGTTGCCGGCCCAGTTCCTCACGGTGATGTCGGTCATACCGCGGAACCTACCCGGCGCGTCTGAAGGGGCCCCGGGCGGGAAGCCGCCCCGGCGGGGGCATACCGTGAGGAGTCGTACGTCCGAGCCGGGAGGAGACACGACGATGGGCAGCCGTACCGCGCTGGTCGAGGATCTGATGGAGCGGTTCCCGCACGTGCCGCGGGAGGCCGTCTTCAAGGAGGACCTGCTCCGGGGCGGCGTCGCCTTCGACCCGTCCGCCCTCAGCGACAACGAGAGCGGCGAGGTCAAGCCGAAGTCGTACTTCATCTTCTCCTTCGACCACGGCACCCTGCCCGAGCTGGGCGAGGCCGCGCTGCGCCGCCCGCCGGAGGAGATCATCCTCACCGGCGGCCCCTACGACCTGCGCCGCACCGTCGTCTCGGTCCGGGTGAACCCCGCCTCGCCCTACCGGGTCGCCGCCGACGAGCACGGCATGCTCGGGCTCTACCTCGACGGCAAGCGGATCTCGGACGTCGGGGTGCCGCCCATGCCCGAGTACTACCGGCACACCCTGTCCAACGGGAAGTCCGTCATGGAGGTCGCCCCGACCATCCAGTGGGGCTACCTGATCTATCTGACCGTCTTCCGGGTCTGCCAGTACTTCGGCGCCAAGGAGGAGTGCCAGTACTGCGACATCAATCACAACTGGCGCCAGCACAAGGCCGCCGGCCGGCCCTACACCGGCGTCAAGGACGTCGAGGAGGTGCTGGAGGCCCTGGAGATCATCGACCGGTACGACACGGCGAAGGCCTCCACCGCCTACACCCTCACCGGCGGCGCCATCACCAAGACGGTCTCCGGGCGCGACGAGGCCGATTTCTACGGCCACTACGCCAAGGCCATCGAGGAGCGCTTCCCCGGCCGCTGGATCGGCAAGGTCGTCGCCCAGGCGCTGCCCAAGGACGACGTGCAGCGCTTCAAGGAGTACGGCGTGCAGATCTACCACCCCAACTACGAGGTGTGGGACGAGTACCTGTTCAAGATGTACTGCCCCGGCAAGGAGCGCTACGTCGGCCGCGACGAGTGGCACAAGCGCATCCTCGACTCCGCCGAGATCTTCGGCCCCCGCAACGTCATCCCCAACTTCGTCGCGGGCGTGGAGATGGCCGAGCCCTTCGGCTTCAAGACGGTCGACGAGGCCATCGCCTCCACCACCGAGGGCCTGCGCTTCTTCATGTCGCACGGCATCACGCCCCGCTTCACCACCTGGTGCCCGGAGCCGACCACCCCGCTCGGCAAGGCCAACCCGCAGGGCGCGCCGCTGGAGTACCACATCCGGCTGCTCCAGGCGTACCGGCAGACCATGGACGACTTCGGCCTGTCCTCGCCCCCCGGCTACGGCCCGCCCGGACCCGGCCGCGCGGTGTTCTCCGTCAGCTCCTTCATGGACAGCCTGCCCGCGCAGGACAACGCTCCGGAAACCGCGGAGGTGTGAGGCGCACGCGCTGAGCCGCCTGATTCCGCGGGGAGTTGTGAGAAAACTGAGGAGGCCGGAACCGAGACGTTCCGGCCTTCCTTGCGTATGGTCCCCTAGGAGTCGCGGGCGCCCGGTGCGCCGCGGCCTCACCGGCATCGCCCTCACCCCGGCGATGTGACCCCGTTCGCGCGGACCGCTGACGCAGGAGACCCATGCCCGACCTGCCGACCCCTCAGGACGACGCCGAGGCGGCGCTGTTCTCCGAGTGCTGGGACGCGGTGCTGTCCTACGCCGAGTTGTGCACGGCCGGGTCCTCCGCCGCCGCGCGGCTCGCCCGCGAGGCGTTCGCGCACGGCGTCCGCGAGGTCCGCGCCGCCCAGACCGGCACGGTCCGCGGCACCG
>NZ_JAOCQE010000375.1 GCF_025290915.1 Streptomyces sp. 15-116A
ACAGGCCGCCCGCGTGACACCCCCGCCCGCCGCATCGCCGCCCCGAACACCCCCAGATCCGGCAGCGGATGACGCCCCCGCTCCCCCGGCGCCGAGGCCAACTCCTTGTCAAGATCGACGAACACGGCCCCCGGAAGGTGCCCGTCCAGATAAGCGGCCCGCCCGTCGAACGGCGGCTCACCGCCCGCCTTGGCCACACTGAGCTGCCAGCGGACATCGAGCAGCACCGGCGGATTACCGCCCGCCAGTTCGCTCGCGAGTTCGGATGCGGAAATGATGGCGTTCATGGCCACCATCCTCGCGCACGGGGTGGCCGTCTCGTCCAGGTCCGGCTACTCTGCTCGGCCGGGCAGGCACGATCACGAGGCGTACGGGATCGGCCACATGCTGTACAAGCGATCGACACCCGGCCGCAAGCGCGCCGAAAAGGGCGAGGAGCCGGACATCGGGCATCCTCCGGGGACAGGAGCCGACACTCGGGGCATACCCGAAGGGGCACGGCGCCACGACCGGTGCCGGATCGGCCCGGGGACGATCCGTACCGCGGATGCGACGCGACCCTCGCCAGGGTCGAGAAGAGCACGGCCACCACGAGGGCGGCCGAGAAGAGAGTGACGATGACCGACGCACGGGGATCCGCCCGCCACGACGGCGAGCGGCCCGCTCGGCACGCGCCCGGCACACCCTGCTGGGTGAGCCTGATGGTGCACGGCCTGGACGCGACGCAGGAGTTCTACCAGGCACTGTTCGGCTGGGAGTTCCGCCCGGGCCCCCAGCAGCTCGGCCCGTATGTGCGCGCCCTGCTCGACGGCCAGGAGGTGGCCGGCATCGGCCGGCTGCCGCCGGACCGTCATCTGCCCATCGCCTGGACGCCCTATTTCGCCTCCTCCGACGTGGACCGGACGGCCGAGACGGTCCGCTCGTGCGGCGGCACGATCGGCGTCGGCCCACTGGACGCCCCCGAGGCGGGCCGGCTGGCGATCGGCTCGGACCCCTCGGGCGCCGTGTTCGGCATCTGGCAGGCGGCCGCGCACACCGGCACAACTGTCACCGGAGTGCCCGGCACACCCGCGTGGAACGAGCTGACGACCTTCGAGTCGGCGAGCGTCGCCAAGTTCTACGAGACGGTGTTCGGCTACGACGAGGAGCCGGTGGTCTCCGCCGACCTCGACTACGTCACCCTCCACCTGGACGGCCGCCCGGTGGCCGGCGTGTACGGCGCGGGCAACGCCGTACCGCGCGACCGGGGGCCGCACTGGACGACGTACTTCACGGTGGCCGATCTCGACGACGCGGTGGAACACGTCGTCCATCTGGGCGGCCAGGTCCTCAAGCCACCCCGGGACGGCAGCCACGGCCGCACGGCGGCGGTCGCGGACCCGGAGGGGGCACGGTTCTCGCTGCTGCAGCAGCCGAGCTGAACTTCCCGCGGCGAACCGCCCGAACCTGCGGGACCGGCAGACCCTGGCGCACCGGGGCCACCGCGCCCATCGCGGCCACCGCGGCCCCCGGAAGGGGCCGTCAGGTGGCCGACACCGGCAGCACATCCGGCGACAGCGCCGCCGCGCGGGCCGTCGCCGCCGTCATGCGGCGGCGGTGATGGCGGCGGCACAGCACCTCGTAGCCGATCTCGTCCGCCGAGCCGGTGACGTCGCCGACGACCACCTGGGCGCCCTCGACGACCATCACGCCGCCCACCGTGCGGGCGTTGTGCGTGGCGCGGGCGCCGCACCAGCACAGGGCCTCGACCTGGAGCACCTCGACCCGGTCGGCCAGCTCCACCAGACGCTGGGAGCCGGGGAACAGCTTGGTGCGGAAGTCGGTCGTGATGCCGAAGGCGTAGACGTCGAGCTCCAGGTCGTCCACCACGCGCGCGAGTTGGTCGATCTGCTCCGGCGCGAGGAACTGCGCCTCGTCGGCGATCACATAGTCCGCGCGCCCGCCCTGCGAGAGATGGTCGACGAGGTAGGCGTACAGATCTGTGCCGTCCGCGACCTCCACCGCGTCGGTGACGAGGCCGAGGCGGGAGGAGAGCTTGCCCTCGCCCGCGCGGTCGTTGCGGGTGAAGATCATGCCCACCAGGCCGCGCGCCGAGCGGTTGTGCTCGATCTGGAGCGCCAGCGTCGACTTCCCGCAGTCCATCGTTCCGGAGAAGAACACCAGCTCGGGCATGGCGGGAAGAGCACCTTTCGGTGGAGATCAGTCAGGGGCTGGGACGGTCAGGAGCGTACTTCGAGCAGCGGGACGAGCTGTTCGGCAGGGGTCATCGACCCGTGGTTGCCGACCATCTGCGACTCGTTCGGCTCCCGCTGGGAGGCGATGAGCAGGACGTCGTCCCGCGCGGCGGCGACCACGTCGCCGATGCGGTCGTACACGCGCTCGTCGATCGCGGGGCCGAACCAGCCCGCCGCGATCGCCTCGTCCCGCGAGGCCACCCAGAACTGCTCGCCGAGCACCTCGCGCCAGCAGGTGAGCACGTCGTTCGCGGCGCCGGGGACGGCGTAGACGTGCCGGGCGCGGCCCTCGCCGCCGAGCAGGGCGACGCCGGCCTTCAGCTCCCAGTCCTCGTCGAAGTCGATGCGGTGCTGCTCGTCGAAGGGCACGTCGAGCATGCCGTGGTCGGCGGTGACGTAGAGCGCGGTGCGCGGCGGGAGCTGCTCGGCCAGGCGCTGCACGAGGCGGTCGACGTACATCAGCTGGCCGCGCCAGGTGTCGGAGTCGACGCCGTAGCGGTGGCCGGAGCCGTCGACCTCGGAGTAGTACGTGTAGACCAGGGACCGGTCGCCGGCGGCCAGTTGCTCGGCGGCGAAGTCCATCCGCTCCTCGCCGGTCAGCCGCCCGTGGAAGGTGCCGCCGCTGAGGGCGACCTTGGTCAGGGGGGTGTTCGCGAAGGCCGGGGAGGACACCTGGGCGGCGTGCACGCCCGCGCGGTGGGCGAGCTCGAAGACGGTGGGGTACGGCTGCCAGGCGCCGGGCGGGGTCCAGGGCTGCCAGCGCAGCTGGTTCATCAGCTCGCCGGTGTCCGGGTTGCGCACGGTGTAGCCGGGCAGGCCGTGCGCTCCCGGGGGCAGGCCGGTGCCGATGGAGGCCAGGGAGGTGGCGGTGGTCGCCGGGTAGCCGGCGGTGAGGGGGCGTCCGGTGCCGCCGCGCGAGGAGGCCAGCAGGGACGTCATGAAGGGAGCCGCGTCCGGGTGTGCCTTCAGCTGCTCCCAGCCCAGACCGTCGATCAGGAACACGCAGTTCCGGTCGGTGGGGGTCAGCTCCGGGATCGCTGCGGACATGCCGGGCACGCCCATGCCGGCGGCGAGCGTGGGCAGCAGGTCGGCGAGCGAACCGCTGCCGTACTCGGGCAGGGGCGCGGAGTCCAGGGGGAGCGGCTCGGGGTGCGGGTCCCAGGCGGGCGTGTGCGACGGCGGCGTGGGGCGGGTGGGCTGCGCCATCAGCGCGTCTGGTCCGCGGTCGCCTCGGAGAGGGCCTGCGCGAAGGCGAGCGCCTGGCGCACCGTCTCCGGGCCGTCGCCGGCCTCGCTGACTCTCAGGCTCAGGTCGTCCGCCGTGGAGTTGCCCGTGTAGCCGTGGTCGGCCTCGCAGTTCGGGTCGCCGCAGGCGGCCGGCTCCAGGTCGATGCGGGAGACGGCGCCCCAGCCGATGGTGAGCACGATCTCGCGCGGGAGCGTGCCCGGGGTGTACGACTCCGGGTTGGCGACGACGCGGCTGACCACGATCGACGAGATCCGGCCGAGCTTGACCGACTCGGTGGAGGTGGTGGCGTACGGCGTCGGGGAGGTGCTGTCCGCGGCCTGCTCGTCGGTGTGGCTGACGATGAAGCGGTTGCCGGTGAGGACGAGGACGGTGACATGCCGCCTGACCTCGTTCTGGTCGAACGTCGTCTCCTGATGGACCAGGTACGACCGGATGGGCTCGCCGCCCACGGCGGCCTCCACCGCCTCGGCCACGAGGGCCGGGTAGTAGCCGCTGCGCTCGATCGCCGCCCGCAGCCCCTGGGTCGTCGTACTGGTCTTGGCCATGACGCCCATCCTACGGGGGACCACTGACTGCGAGGGACCGCTCGCCACGGGTCAGTACGCGGGGAGGGTCCGCGGGCCGAGGTCGTCGCGGGCGGGCGGGGGTGCGAGGCGGACGGACGCGCCGAGGACGCTCAGGCCGTGCGGGGCGACGACGACGGGCTCCAGGGTGACCGCGACGACCTCCGGGTGGTCGTCGACCAGCCGGGACACCCGCAGCAGCAGCTCCTCCAGCGCGGGGGTGTCGACGGGGGCGGAGCCGCGCCAGCCGAACAGCAGGGGGGCGGTGCGGATGGACCGCACCAGGGAGGTCGCCTCCCGGTCGGTCACCGGGATCAGCCGGTGCGCCGTGTCGTCGAGCAGCTGTGAGGCGGCCCCGGCGAGTCCGAAGGACAGGACGGCTCCGGCGGCGGGGTCGATCACCGCGCGCACGACGGTGTCCACCCCGCGCGGCGCCATCCGCTGCACCACGGGGCGCAGTTCCTCGGCCGTCCCGAACAGCTCGGTCAACTCGGTGTACGCCCGGCGCAGTTGCTCCTCGTCGGCGAGGTCCAGGCGTACGCCGCCGAGGTCCGCGCGGTGGCGCAGGTGCGGGGCGGTGGCCTTGAGGGCGACGGGGTAGCCGAGGGCGTGGGCGGCCTCGGCGGCGGCGTCGGGGGTCGGGGCGGGGATCGCGCGGTGGACGTCGATGCCGTAGGCGCCGAGCAGCTCGCAGGTGTCGTCGGTGCCGAGGGTCAGTCCCTCTCCGCGCGCGAGCATCCCGCCGATCAGCGCGGCGGCCCGCCGCTCGTCGATGTCGTCGTACTCCGGAACCCTGCCCGGCTCGGCGGCCTCCCGCCGCCACTGCGCATACGCCACGGCCTGCCCGAGCGCCCGCACGGCGCGCTCGGCGGCGGGGTAGGCGGGGATGAGGAGGGCGCCTCCGGGAGCCGGGGGCGCGGGTTGATCACCTACTCCGGTGCCGGCCTGGGGAGGAGAGGACGGCCGCGTGTGGACGCCCGCGGGGGGCCGGGCCCCGGTGGTCCCGGGCGCGGGAGGGGTGGTGGGCGCAGGCCGCGCACCGGTCGGGCGT
>NZ_JAOCQE010000376.1 GCF_025290915.1 Streptomyces sp. 15-116A
CCGGGTCGGTCACCGCCACAGCGACACCCGCGTCCCCAGCCCCTGCTCGATGGCCAGCTGCGCGAAACGGTGGCCGAGCGCGATGTCGGTGACGACGAGCCCGCTGTTGTACGCGAAGATCCGCTCGTCCGGCGTCACCCGGCCGCGTGCGCGGCCCGCCACGACCTCGGGGAACTCGGCGTCCACGGCGGGGAAGGTGCCGTCCGCGTCGGCCATGTCCGTGCCGGTGACCCTCATCTGCGCCTCGCTGGTCGCGATGACCCGGTCCGCCCGCTGGAGTGTGGAGGGTGCGATGCCGTGGCCCACCAGGATGGACAGGGCGCCCGGCTTCAGGTCGTCGGACTCCACGGCGGCCCGCGTGTGCCCGCCCGCGGTGGCGACCACGACGTCGGCGTCCCCCGCGGCGGCCCGTACGTCGTCGACCACCTCCGCCTCCCGGTCCGGGAAGTAGTGGTGCAGGCGCTCGCGGACGGCGGCGAGGCCGTCGGGGTGGGTGCCGTGGACCATGAGCCGGTCCAGGTCCGGCAGCGTGGTGAGCAGGAAGGGCAGCGCGAGGCGGCCCTGGGTGCCGGTGCCGATGACGAGGGCGCTGCGGCTGTCCGGGGCCGCGCACTCGCGGGCGAGCAGCGCCGAGACGGCGGGCGTGCGCAGGGCGCCGATGCGGCCGCAGTCCATCATCGCGACGGGCAGGCCGGTGGTGTCGTCGTAGACGGTGAGAGTCGTGTAGTAGTGCTGCTGGTCGCGGGACTTGTCCAGGCCGTGCTTGTACGACGTCTTGATCGCGACGACCTCGCGGACACCGTCACGGCCGAGCATGGCGTAGGAGACGGAGTGGCCGTCCTCGGGCTTGACGGTGAGCTTGCGCGGGTTGGCCGACATGCCGTCGGCGAGGGCGCGGTACGCCTGCTCGACCACGTCGACCACGTCGGCGAGGGAGATGTCGATGCCGGCGAGGTCGCTGGTGCTCAGAATGCGCAGGGTCCTGTCGTCGGCGGATATGTCGGCCGGGGTGCTGTCCGTGCGTGCGGAGGTGCCGGTCACGGCTGTTCCCTTCGTACCGGGGGATTCGGGCCAGGGTGCGGCTCGGAGCGTTCGGGCCAGGGGTTCTGATCAGGAAGGGTGGCGCGGGTTCACACGAGCGCGACGAGCGCCGTCTGTCCGTAGCCGTGTTCGTCCGCCTCGGCGAGGGGGCGGCTGCGGCGGCCGGGGACGCGCACCGAGGCGCGCTTGAGCCAGCGGTCGGTGCCGTCGTAGCGGGCCCGGAACGGCACGCGGCCGTGCACGACCACGTCGTTGTCGACGACCAGGACGTCGCCGGGCTCCAGGGCGACGGCGACCGAGACGCGCTCCAGTTCGGCGGTCAGCCGGTCGTAGGCGGCGCGGTAGTCGGCGGGCGCCTCGTCGAGCGGGGTGTAGGCGGGGTCGTAGCGCAGGGTCGGGCCGGACCCGGTCTGCCACAGGACGGGGACCTTCGGCGGCTGCGCCGCCGTGTAGGAGCGGGCCTCGGTGTAGGCGTCGTCGGGGAGGATCGGCAGTACCGGGCGGGACAGCAGCGCGACGTCGTCCGGGGAGAGGCGGACCTTGCGGATGCTGGCGGCGGTCGTGGCGACGGCGTCGTGGTTGCGCAGGCAGGCGAGCAGCAGCAGATGGGCGCGGCCGGGGTGGAAGGCGTCCTCGGTGTGCGGGCTGAGCAGCACGGTGCTGCTCGCGCCGGTCTGCTCGTCCTCGTGGCCGGGCGAGGGCACGATGGTGTGCACGAAGCGGCCCTCCTGCTGGCCTTCCCAGGCGATGGGGTGGCCCATGGCCGTGGCGAGCAGGAGGAGGATCACGTCCCAGGCGGCGGCGCTGTCGCCTGCCGTGGCCCAACTGCTCGGGGTGGGGCCGATGTCGCCGTCGTCGACGGGGAGGCCGCGCAGGACGTACAGGCCGTCGTCGGTGTCGACCGGGCGGCACGCCCGGTGAATCGTTTCCCCAAGGCGGGTGGCGGACGTGGCGACCCGGCGGAGCAGTTCCGGCCGTGCGGCCGAACTGCCCGAGTCGGCAAGGATCTTGTGGGCGGTCTCGGTCAGCTCGTCGACGTCGTGCGCGGCGAGCTGCCGTACGGGTAAGGCTCCCGGGGGCATGGCGCAGAGATCCCTTTCGGGCGGGGGTGGGGGGAGGGTGCGGTGGAGCTCGGAGCGCCGGCCTGTGCGTTTGCTGTGGCGGGGCTCGGCGATCGCTGCGAAAGCTATCAACCGCTCTTAGGTGAGGCAAGCCTTACTTGGCCGCTGTGCTTCTGTTTCGGGCCGCCCGCTTCAGATGCGCCGCCGCGTGCTCCCGTGCGCCGATCTGACGCCCCGGCAGAGATCGGCCAAGCCTTCGGGTAAGCCTTGCGCACCGCGAATCATTAGGGTAGGCACACCTAAGCAGCCTGCCCGAGTGAGTGGAACGAGGTCGTACGACGTGAACATGAACAGACGTCAAGTGCTGTGGGCCGGCGGCGGAATAGGCGCGGCGATGCTGCTGGGCGCCTGCGGCGACGGTGACGAGACCTCGTCCAAGTCGCCGGCGAGGGCGAGCGAGAAGCCCCGGCCCGGCGGCACCCTGCGCGTCGGGGCCCTGGGCCGCGCCTCGGCCATCACCCGCGACCCGCACGGCACCCAGGCCAACGAGAGCGACTACCTGATCATCTCGCTGGTCCACGACACCCTCACCGTCCCCGGCACCAAGCCGAACACCGTTCCCCGTCTCGCGGCGAGCTGGAAGGCGTCGGACGACCTGAAGACCTGGCGGTTCACTCTCGCAAAGGGTGCCACGTTCCACGACGGCACGCCGGTCACCGCCGAGGACGTCGTCTGGTCGCTGAAGCGGCTGCGCAACACCCCCGCGGGCGCCTCCCGTCTGCCCGGCATCAAGGCCGAGAACATCAAGGCCGAGGGCGACGGCACCGTCGTGCTGGTCTCCGACTACGCCAACGCCGAACTGCCCCAGCTGACCCGCCTGACGACGTTCGTCCTGAAGAAGGGCACCAAGGACTCCGACCTCGGCAAGGCGCCCGGCACCGGCCCCTTCAAGCTGGAGTGGTTCCGCTCCGGCAACGCCCGTCTGGTCCGCAACGACGGCTGGTACGGCGGCGACGTCTACCTCGACGCCATCGAGGTGAAGATCTTCGAGAGCCCACAGGCCATGGCCAACGCGCTGCTGGCCGGACAGATCGACGTCGCCTCCAACGTCGGTGCGGTCGCGGCCCGTACGGCCGAGAAGCGCGACGACATCCAGATCGTGCGCCGTCCCGACGACATGGCGATGCCGATCGTCATGCGCACCGCCGACGGACCGTTCGCCGACGCGAAGGTGCGGGAGGCGCTGCGCCTGGCCGTCGACCGCGAGGCCATGGTCGAGCAGGTGCTGTCCGGATACGGCACCGTCGCCAACGACATCCTCGGCACCGGCGACCCCGTCTTCGCCGAGGACATCCCCCAGCGCAAGCGCGACCTGGCCAGGGCCAGGCAGCTGCTGAAGGAGGCCGGCTTCGACACGTCGAAGACGTACAAGCTGTTCACCACCGAGGACATCGCGGGCCTCGCCGAGTCGGCCACCCTGTTCGCCTCCCAGGTCCGCGAGGCCGGGGTGAAGGTGGAGGTGGTCAAGCAGGAGTCGGCCACGTTCTGGGACAAGACCTGGCTCAAGGGCGACCTGTACACCACGTACTGGGGCACCAACGACTCGGTGGTGTTCTTCGCCAGCAAGACGATGGTGTCCGACTCCGGGCAGAACGAGGCCGGCTGGAAGGACAAGGAGTTCGACGCGGCCTACCGCAAGGCGATGGCGACCAAGGACCCGGCGGCCCGCGCCAAGGTGCTGCACGACCTCCAGCAGATCGAGTACGACAGGTCCGGGTACCTGCTGTGGGGCATGGCCGACGGCATCGACCTCGCGGGCGCCGCCGTGCGCGACCTGCCCACCCTGCCCGGCTACGGGCGCGTCCAGCTCGAGCGGGCATGGCTGGCTCGCTGACCGGACACGAACCGGCCGCGGCCGCACGGCCCCGGCCGGTTCCGGCCGTCCTGCGCGCGGCCCTGCACGGGGCCGGTGTGCTCGCGCGGCGGCTGCTGTTGCTGGCCGTGCTGCTCGCCGTCGTCTTCGCCGCCGTCGAGCTGCTTCCCGGCGACGCCGCCGACGCCACCTCCGAACGCGGGGAGAGCGCGGCCGACCTCGCCGAGCGGCGGCGTCTGATGGGCCTGGACCGGCCGGTGACGGAGCGGTTCTGGGACTGGATGACCGGCCTGCCCACCGGCGACCTCGGCACCTCCGCACGCGGCGAAGCCGTCGCGGACCTGCTCGCCCACCCGTTCCCCAACACGCTGCTGCTCGGCGGGCTCGCGCTGCTGGTGACCCTTGTCGTCTCGGTCGCGCTCGGCTGCTGGGCGGCGGCCAGGCCGGGCGGCCCGCTGGACCGGGCGGTGTCGGCGAGCGCCACCGGCGTCCTCGCGCTGCCCGAGTTCGTCGTCGCGGTCGCCCTCGTCCTCGTCTTCGCCCTGTGGACCGACTGGCTGCCCGCCGTCACCCTCACCGACGCCGACGGCTCCCCCGCCTCCTGGACGATGCTCGTGCTGCCCGTCCTCGCCCTGGCCGTCCCGCAGATCGGCTGGAACACCAGGATCGTCCGGGCCGCGCTCGCCGACGAGGCCAAGGCGCCGCACATCGAGACCGCCGTGCTCGACGGACTGCCCCGCCGGCGGATCCTCACCCACCATCTGCTGCCCGGCGCCCTGCCCACCATCGCGGCCGGCATCGCCACCTCCACCGGCATGCTGCTCGGCGGGGCGGTCGTGGTGGAGACCATCTTCAACTACCCCGGCATCGGCTCGGTCCTCGCCGGAGCGGTCACCGACCGCGACAGCCCGGTCATCGCCGGGGTCGTCGCCGTCACCGGAGCCGTCATCACCGGTGTGCTGCTGCTCGCCGACCACTCACGGGTGATCCGGGTGAACAGAGGTGCCACCCCCGGCATCGCCAGGAGTGCCGTCGGCACGGCCGTGCGCTGCACCCGCAGCTCGGGCAGGGCGGGTGACACGAGCGTGAGCGTG
>NZ_JAOCQE010000377.1 GCF_025290915.1 Streptomyces sp. 15-116A
CGCCGGGTACGAGGGCGAGGTGCCGGGGGCCGACCCGGAGCGGGTGCACGCGTGGCTGCGCCGGCTGGTCGCGCTGGCCGTGGAGTTCGACAAGGCGGGCCGGTTCGCCGGGCTGGACGAGATCGTGGTGAGCGCGGGCGGCAGCGCCTGGTTCGACGCGGTCGCCGACGTCTTCGCCGAGATCCCGGAACTGTCCCTGCCCGTATTGAAGTTGCTGCGCTCGGGTGCGTACGTCTCGCACGACGACGGGCACTACCGCAAGCTGACCCCCTTCAACCGGGTCCCCGAGGAGGGCGCCCTGGAGCCCGCGTTCCGTCTGTGGGCGCAGGTGGTCTCCCGGCCCTCGTCCGAGCAGGCGTTCCTCAACGCGGGCAAGCGGGACGCGGCGTACGACCTCGATCTGCCGTTCGCCCAGGTGGTCCGCCGGGACGGCGCCGAGCGTCCGGCGGCCGGGATCACGGTGACCGCCCTGTCCGACCAGCACGCCTGGCTGCGCACCACCGAGGAGGCCGATCTCCGGGTGGGCGACTGGGTGGGGCTCGGGCTCTCCCACCCGTGCACGTCGTTCGACAAGTGGGTGCTGATCCCCGTGGCGGAGGCGGACGGCACGGTCGTCGACTACATCCGCACGTTCTTCTAGGAGGCCGTCGTGGAAGAGCTCGTCATACGGGACGCGGACGTCGTCGACGGCTCCGGGGAGGGGTCGTACCGCGCGGACGTGGTCGTCGACGGCGGCCGGATCGTGTCCATCGTGAAGGAGGCCGCCGCGGCGGGCTGCCAGCGGCCGAAGGCACGCCGTGAGCTGGACGCGGAGGGGCTGGTCCTCTCCCCCGGCTTCATCGACATGCACGCCCACAGCGATCTGGCGCTGCTGCGCGACCCCGACCACTCCGCCAAGGCCGCGCAGGGCGTGACGCTGGAAGTGCTCGGGCAGGACGGGCTGTCGTACGCGCCGGTCGACGACCGCACGCTCGGCGAGGTGCGCCGGGCCATCGCCGGCTGGAACGGCACGGGCGACGACATCGACTTCGACTGGCGGTCGGTCGGCGAGTATCTGGACCGGCTCGATCGCGGGATCGCGGTGAACGCGGCCTATCTGATCCCGCAGGGCACCGTCCGTGCGCTGGCCGTGGGCTGGGAGGACCGGGAGGCCACGCCCGAAGAGCTGGACCGGATGCGGCAGTTGGTCGCTCAGGGCATGGAGCAGGGTGCGGTCGGCCTGTCGTCCGGGCTGACGTACACGCCGGGCATGTACGCCAAGGACGCCGAACTCACCGAGCTGTGCCGGGTGGTGGCGTCGTACGGCGGCTACTACTGCCCGCACCACCGCTCGTACGGGGCCGGTGCCCTTCAGGCCTACGAGGAGATGGTCGCGCTCACCCGCGAGGCCGGCTGCCCGCTGCATCTGGCGCACGCGACGATGAACTTCGGCGTGAACAAGGGCCGCGCGCCCGAACTGCTGGCGCTGCTGGACGAGGCGCTGGACGCCGGGGCCGACATCAGCCTCGACACATACCCGTACACGCCCGGCTGCACCACCCTCGTGGCGCTGCTGCCGAGCTGGGTGAGCGAGGGCGGCCCGGAGGCGATCCTGAAGCGGCTCGCGGACGAGGAGACGGCCGAGCAGATCCGGCACCACCTGGAGGTGACCGGCTCGGACGGCTGCCACGGGGTGCCCGTGGAGTGGGAGACGATCGAGATCTCGGGCGTCGGCGATCCCGCGCTGGGCGCGTACGTCGGCCGTACGGTGCTGGAGTCGGCGCGGGTGCGCGGCGAGAGTCCCTGGGCGGTCGCGCGTGAGCTGCTGCTGCGGGACCGGCTGGCGCCGACGATCCTCCAGCACGTGGGCCACGAGGAGAACGTGCGGGCGATCATGCGGCACCGCGTGCACACGGGCGGTTCGGACGGCATCCTCCAGGGCGCCAAGCCGCATCCGCGCGCCTACGGCACCTTCCCGCGCTATCTCGGGCACTACGTCCGGGAGTTGGGGGTGCTGTCGCTGGAGGAGTGCGTCGCCCATCTGACGTCCCGCCCGGCCGCGCGGCTGCGGCTGCCGGACCGGGGGCTGGTCCGCGAGGGGTACAAGGCGGACCTGGTGCTGTTCGACCCGGAGACGGTGGCGGCGGGCTCGACCTTCGCCGAGCCGCGGACCCTGCCGACGGGCATCCCGTACGTGCTGGTGGACGGACGGTTCGTGATCGAGGACGGGCGGCGCACCGATGTCCTGGCGGGACGGGCGGTGCGCCGGACTCCCCGGTGACCGCCCGCCCGTCAGACGAGGGTCACGGCTTGGGGATCAGACAGCCGCTCGCGCTCAGGTCGAGCTTGTTGTCCACGCCGAAGCAGGCGGGGAACTGGTAGGTCTGCTGGGCGTAGTTGATGCCCTGGCGGACGGTGACGGTGCCGTTCTCGTCGACCTCGCACGGGTTGTTGACCGTGCAGCGCTCGCCGTCCTCGTTGCCGGTGTTGTTGACGGCGACCACCTTGCCGGTGGCGCTGTCGACGACCGGGGAGCCGGAGGTGCCGCCGATGGTGTTGCACTCGGGGGTGTAGCGGACCGAGTCCTTCCAGGTCCAGTCGCCCTCCTTCATGCGGTACGCGAAGCCGTCGACGGAGCAGTTGTAGATCCGCTTCCAGTAGCCGGAGACCACGCTGATGGAGGTCCCGGCCGCCGGGCGGTTCGCGTCGAGGGTGAGCGCGTCGATGCCGTACGCGCTCTTGATCTGCGCGTAGGTGGTGCGCAGCCGGTAGATCGCCGCGTCCGTGTCGGTCATCGTCGCGTAGACGAGGCGGTCGGCGCGCAGGGTGGCGACCCGGGAGCCGGAGGAGCTGAGCAGGGAGAAGGTGCGGCTGGAGGCGCGGTCGACGAGGACCTGGCCGGGCGCGGGGAAGCCGCTCTCCAGGCAGTGACCGTTGGTGAGGACGAGCGCGGGGTCGTCGTCCGCCGAGCCGGGCATGCGGACGACGGAGCCGGAGCAGTTGCTGAGCGCGACGGTCCCGGCGAAGTTCACCGCGCCGGCCTTCGGCGCGGTGAGGCCGGACACGGTGTCGAGGACGCCGTTGACGGTGTCCATCACCGTGCCGGTGGTGGTGCCCGTGGTCGTGCTCGAGTCCGCGCCCGTGGGGGAGGGCTCGGCGGCGACCGCGGGCGCCGCGCCGGCACCGGCCATCGCCAGGGCGCACAGCGCGACGACGAGAGGTTTTCTCATGTGGGGGTCCCCTCATTGCGACGGAGGCGACCGGAATCCTCCGGCCGCCCACAGAATTGTCATGCGCATTGTCATCACGGCGGCCGCGGGGGGACAAGGGTTTGTTTCCGGCCGGTAGCACCTTCACCCGGGAGCGGGAAGCAGGGGGCGACCGTCCTGGGGAGGGTCGGTGTGAAGGTCATGGAGGGAACACGGGCCGGGGCAGAGGAGGTTGGCGGTCATGAGGGGACCATGCGGGTACTTCGAGGCAAACCGTCGCGTCTCACGTGGCGGGAAACACGGCCCATGGGACATTTCCGGGCCGTAAGCTCCCTGCATGCAGGTGATCCAGTCGACCAAGCTCGCCAACGTCTGTTACGAGATCCGGGGCCCGGTGCTCGAGGAGGCGATGCGGCTTGAGGCGGCCGGGCATCGGATCCTCAAGCTGAACACCGGCAACCCGGCGGCGTTCGGCTTCGAGTGCCCGCCCGAGATCCTTGAGGACATCCTCCGCAACGTGTCCTCGGCCCACGGCTACGGCGACGCGAAGGGCCTTCTCGCGGCCCGCCGGGCGGTCGTGATGCACAACCAGACGCTCGGCATCGAGACCGACGTCGAGCACGTGTTCATCGGCAACGGCGTCTCCGAGCTGATCGTCATGGCGATGCAGGGCCTGCTGGACGACGGCGACGAGGTGCTGGTCCCGGCGCCGGACTACCCGCTGTGGACGGCGGCCGTCTCGCTGTCCGGCGGCACGGCGGTGCACTACCGCTGCGACGAGCAGTCCGACTGGATGCCCGACCTCGCCGACATCGAGCGCAAGGTCACCGACCGCACCAAGGCGCTCGTCATCATCAACCCCAACAACCCCACCGGCGCGGTCTACGACGAGGCCGTCGTCAAGGGGCTCACGGACATCGCCCGCCGCCACAACCTGCTGGTCTGCTCGGACGAGATCTACGACAAGATCCTCTACGACGACGCCGTCCACACCCCCACCGCCGCCGTCGCCCCCGATCTGCTCACCCTCACCTTCAACGGCATGTCGAAGGCGTACCGGGTGGCCGGCTACCGGGTGGGCTGGATGTCGATCTCCGGCCCGCGCGCGCACGCCGACTCCTACATCGAGGGCCTGACGATCCTGGCGAACATGCGCCTGTGCGCGAACATGCCGGGCCAGCACGGAGTGGTCGCCGCGCTCAGCGGACGGCAGACGATCAACGACCTGGTGCTGCCGGGCGGACGGCTGCGCGAGCAGCGGGACGTGGCGTACGAGCTGCTGACCCAGATCCCGGGCGTGAGCTGTGTGAAGCCGAAGGGGGCGCTGTACCTCTTCCCGCGGCTGGACCCGAACGTCTTCAAGATCCGCGACGACCGGCAGATGGTCCTGGACCTGCTCAGGCGCGAGAAAATCATGGTCGTGCAGGGCACCGGCTTCAACTGGCCGGAGCCGGATCACTTCCGCGTGGTCACCCTGCCCTCGGTCGCCGACCTGCGGGACGCCGTGGGCCGCATCGGACGCTTCCTGGACGGCTACGGCCAGCCCTGAGCCCCGGATTTCATGGACGACTCAACTTTAGATTGATTCTAAGCTAGGATGGCTTCCTGACAGCTCACGGGAGGCCATCCATGTACGAACCGATCCGCACCAAGTCGGTCCACCGCACGATGGCCGGCACCCCCCACGACTTCCCCCACCGCTCCCGCGAGGAGGAGCTGGACATCCAGCTCGCGGGCCATCTCGCCGCCCTGCTCGCCGTCACCGACGAGCTGCGCGCGACGGCACCCTCGGCCGACCTGGACACCGCGGCGGAACGCCTGGCCGCCCAGGTGACCCGGCTGCGGGGAGGACGTACGCC
>NZ_JAOCQE010000378.1 GCF_025290915.1 Streptomyces sp. 15-116A
ACCGGCGTACTGGTTGTACGTGGTCGGCGCCCGGTGCGGCGAGTGGGGGCACCTCCCACGCCCTTAAGGCAGTGGGGGAGCGTGCATGGCGTCGCCAGGCAGACGGGGATTTGACGACAGGGCCTAGACCACCACGACCCGCAGCCCCGCCTCCTCGAAGCGGCGCACCGTCTCCGGTGGTGCCGAGGAGTCGGTGACCAGGATGTCCACCGACTCGGTCGCGCAGATGCGGGCGAACGCGCGGCGCCCCAGTTTGCTGGCGTCGGCGGCCACCACCACCCGCTCGGCCCGCTCGCACAGCGTCCGGTTGATCGCCGCCTCCGCCTCGTCGTGTGCCGAGGTCCCGTGCACCGGGTCGAAGCCCACGACACCGAGCACCGCCACATCCAGGGTGATCTGCCCCAGCACCCCGTCCGCGAGCGGCCCGATCAGCTCGTACGACTGCGCCCGCGCGACCCCGCCGGTCACCACGATCTTGAACTGGGGCCGCACGGCGAGCTCGTTGGCGATGTTGAGCGCGTTCGTCACCACGGTCAGCGCGGGCGAACCGGAGCTGAGATCGCCGCGCACGGCGAGCGCCCGGGCCACCTCCGTGGTGGTCGTCCCGCCGGTCAGCCCGACCGCCTCGCCGGGGGCGAGGAGATCCGCCACCGCCTTGGCGATGCGCTGCTTCTCCGAGGCGTGGCGGGCGGTCTTGTAGCGCAGCGGCAGTTCGTAGGACACCCCGTGCACGACCGCCCCGCCCCGGGTGCGCACCAGCATCTGCTGCTCGGCCAGCTGATCGAAGTCCCGGCGGATCGTCGCCGCCGACACCCCGAGTTCGGTGGCCGCGTCCTCGACGTCCAGCCGGCCGCGCTCGACGAGCAGCTCCAGCAGCGCCTTCCAGCGGGCGTCCCGCGACATCCACCCTCCCGTACCCCGGCGGCCCTCGGTCTCCGGGCGACCCTAACGCATCCCGCATCGGACCAGCGGGTTGCTTGATTCTGTTCGAAACCAGGCTGTATCTTGCAAGAACAATCATTCGCCTGTGGGGGTGCCGCATGACCCATGTAGAGACCGAACTGAACAGCCAGCCGGAGTGCTGGACCCGCGCCGCCGCGGGGGCGGCCGAGCACGGCTCGGTGCTGCCCGCGGCGGGGGAGCGGGTGGCGATCGTCGGCTGCGGCACGTCCTACTTCATGGCGCAGGCGGCCGCCGCGCTGCGCGAGGCGAGCGGCCAGGGCCAGACGGACGCCTTCGCCGCCTCCGAGTTCCCCCGCGGCCGAGCCTACGACCGGGTCGTCGCCCTCACCCGCTCCGGCACCACCACCGAAGTCCTCGACCTGCTCGGGGAGTTGAGGAACAGCACCCGCACCACCGCCGTCACCGCCGACCCGGCCACCCCGGTGATGTCGCTGGCCCACGACACCGTCGTCCTCGACTACGCGGACGAACGCTCCGTCGTCCAGACCCGTTTCGCCACCACCGCCCTCACCCTGCTGCGCGCCCACCTCGGCCTGCACACCGACCGCGTGGTCGAGGACGCCCGCACGGCCCTCGCCACACCCCTGCCCCAAGGGCTGGTGGACTGCGCCCAGTTCACCTTCCTCGGCCGCGCCTGGACCGTCGGCCTGGCGAGCGAGGCCGGGCTGAAGATGCGCGAGGCGTCACTGTCCTGGACGGAGTCCTACCCGGCGATGGAGTACCGGCACGGCCCCATCAGCATCACCACCACCGGCACGGCGACCTGGATGTTCGGCGAGGCCCCCGAGGGCCTGGCCCAGCAGGTCCGCGACACCGGCGGACTGTGGATCGAGGGCACCCTCGACCCCCTCGCCGAACTCGTCCGCGCCCAGCGCCTCGCGGTCGCCGTCGCCGCGGCCCGCGGCCTCGACCCCGACCGCCCCCGGCACCTGACCCGCTCGGTCATCCTCACCCCCTGACGGCCCACGCAACGCCAGTGCCCCGGCCGCCGTCCAGCCGCGGGCCCCTGCACCATCGGCCTTCCGACACCGTCGAACAGGACACCCCGTGCCCCTCACGACCACCGGCGACCTCGTCTCCCGTGCCGCCGCGGTCCGCTCCGCGGTCGCCGCGTTCAACATCATCACGCTGGAACACGTCGAAGCGGTCATCGCCGGCGCCGAGTCCGTGAACGCCCCCGTCATCCTCCAGGTCAGCGAGAACGCCGTGAAGTTCCGCTACGGGCGTCTGCTCCCGCTCGCCCGCGCCGCCGTCGCCGCCGCCGAACGCGCCTCGGTACCCGTCGCGTTGCACCTCGACCACGTCAAGAGCGACGCCCTGCTGCGCCAGGCACCGGACGCCGGATTCGGCTCCGTCATGTACGACGCGGCCGGCCTGCCGTACGCCGAGAACCTCGCCGCGACCCGCGCCGCCGCCGACTGGGCACACGCCCAAGGGCTGTGGATCGAGGCCGAGTTGGGGCAGATCGGCGGCAAGGACGGCCGGCCCCCGCTGGACGCCCACGCCCCCGGTGCGCGCACCGACCCCGACCAGGCCCGCGCGTTCGTCGCCGACTCCGGCGTGGACGCCCTGGCCGTCGCCATCGGCACCAGCCACGCCATGACCACCCGCACGGCGGCCGTCGACCAGACCCTCCTCAAACGCCTCTCCGCCGCCCTGGACGTCCCCCTCGTGCTGCACGGCTCCTCGGGCCTGCCCGACGCCGAACTCGCCGCGGCGGTCACCGGCGGCATCACCAAGGTCAATGTGGGCACCGCCCTGAACATCGCCATGACCGGCGCGATCAGGGAGTACCTGGCCACCCACCCCGAGGCGGTCGACTCCCGCGGCTATCTGACGGTGGGCCGGGAGGCGATGACCCGCACGGTGGCGTCGATCATCCGGACGCTGGGCCCGCTCCCCGCTTCACGGCCCTGAGCACCACGAACTTCGGGTCGCTCGCCACCACTTCGCTGTTGCCGAACAGCCGGCGCAGCCGCACGTGGTAGCCCAGGTGACGGTTGCCGATCACCCACAGCTCGCCGCCGGGGCGCAGGGTGCGCCGGGCGTCGGTGAACATGCGGCGGGCGGTGGTGTCTGTGGTCGCCTGGTGGGAGTGGAACGGCGGATTGTTCAGGACCAGGTCCACACTGTCCGCCGCCACGCCCGCGAGGCCGTCGCCGACCCGGAATTCCGCGTGCCCCGGAACGCCGTTCGCCCGGTAGGTGTCCTGCGCGGACGCCACCGCCTGGAAGGACTCGTCCACGAACAGCACCTCGGTCTGCGGATCCGCCAGCGCCATCGCCGTCCCCACGACACCGTTGCCGCACCCCAGATCCACCACCCGGGCGCCGTCCCGCACGGCGGGCAGGTGCTTCAGGAAGAAACGGGTGCCGATGTCCAGGCGGTCCGCGCAGAACACGCCCGCGTGGTTGACGACGGTCCGGCCGGAGACCACGCCGATGCCGTCGGGGAGCGTGTAGCGGTACGGCCAGGGGTTGGCGGGGCGCTCGAGCCCGGGGTCAGGCGTGCAGAAGATCAGCCGGGCCTTCTTCTCGGCGAGCGAGGTGCGGGTCGGGCCGAGGATCCGCTCGAACAGGCGCAGCGTGGAGGTGTGGATCTCCTTCACCATGCCGGTGCCGACGACGACCGTGCCCTCGTGCACGGAGGGCGCAAGCCGCAGCAGCTGGTCCTCGAGCAGCGCCAGACTCTTCGGCACGCGCACCAGCAGCATGTCGATCCGCTCCGGCGGGTCGTCCTGCGTCGTCAGCAGCCGGACCGTGCCAGGACCCACGCCGTTGCGTGCCAGATTCGCCCGGGTCGCCTCCTGGCCGAGCCAGGAGTCGGTGATCTGCGTCGGCCGGTGCGCCGCGAGCGCCGTGACCAGCGCGCCCCACCGGTCGCCGAGCACCACTACCGTCCCCGACAGCGGCACGCGCTCGCGGTCGAGATACCGGAGCAGATACTCGTCGGAGGCGTCCCAGGCGCGCAGCCGGTCACGCGGATCCTCGGGGAAGCGAGCCAGCACCGGCTCGCCCCACGGCGTCGTCATACGGTCGTCCATCGTGCCGCCCAGGCTAGTACCCCGGCAGGGGGCGTTCGCCCGCGGCCGGGCGAACGCCCCCTGCCGGGGTACTGGCGGAACCGCAGCTCAGCCCGTGTCCGGCCGGATCCGGCCGCACAGGGGGCAGGATGGGGGCATGGACGGCGAGCTGTTCCCCAGGGCCCGGACCGAGGTCGCGCCCGGAGCCGTGCACGTGCCCGACTGGCTCGACGCGGGGGAGCAGCGCGAGCTGCTCGACGCGTGCCGGGAGTGGGCCCGGCCGCCCGCCGGACTGCGCACCGTGCGCACCCCCGGTGGCGGCACCATGACCGCACGCCAGGTATGCCTGGGCTGGCACTGGTACCCGTACGGCTACGCCCGCACCGTCGTCGACGGCGACGGCGCCCCCGTGAAGCCCTTCCCCGGCCGGCTCGGCGAGCTCGGCCGCCGTGCCGTCGCCGACACCCTCGGGGCACAGGCCGCCGAGGCCGCCGCGTACGACATCGCGCTCGTGAACTTCTACGACGGCGACGCCCGGATGGGCATGCACCGCGACAGCGACGAGAAGGCGGACGCCCCCGTGGTGTCGCTGAGCCTCGGCGACACCTGCGTCTTCCGCTTCGGCAACACCGAGACCCGTACCCGCCCCTACACGGACGTCGAGCTGCGCAGCGGCGACCTGTTCGTCTTCGGCGGGCCGTCCCGGCTCGCGTACCACGGCGTCCCGAAGGTGTATCCGGGCACGGCACCGCGAGAGTTGGGACTGACCGGGCGGCTCAACATCACGCTCCGCGTCGGCGGCCTCTAGTCGGCGCGGCATGCGGATCATGGGAGACTCGCCCTCATGAGCGGGAAGGCGGACCCCCGGCCGGCGGGGGAAGGGACCACCTCGAGGACGCGGCTGGACCGGGGGCGCGGCGCGCTCGGCCCCGCGCTGGAGCTCGTGCACACCGGACGCGCCCCCACCCGTGCGGTCCTCACGGCCGAACTCGGCGTGACCCGCGCGACGGCCGGGGCGGTCGCCGCCGAGCTGGAGGCGCTCG
>NZ_JAOCQE010000379.1 GCF_025290915.1 Streptomyces sp. 15-116A
CCGCACACGCGGTCGCCCGGACCGCCGGCCGAGGCACCGGGGGCGCACGCCTCGTACCAGAACCCCGCCGCGTCGTCCGCCCCCGGCGGCCCGTCGACGGACGGCCGCCCCGGGAACGGCGCACCGCTCCCCCTGGCGCCGACGATCGCCGCCGCTTGCCCCCGATGAGCCGGGACCGAGTGGTGTACGACTGCCGATGCGCCGTCAAATCACGGATATTCTTGGACAGTTGAGGGTCGCGCACCTGTGCGACGACCCTACCGTCGGACCGGACATCCGGACGAGAGGGGGACGTATGAGCCCTGACGCGCTGATCACGCACATCGTGGGTGCCTCGGCCCTGATCCTGGTGGCCGCGCACGCCGCGGGCTGGGCGGCCAGGCGGCTGGGTCAGCCGTACATCGTCGGCCAGCTGGCGGCGGGCATAGCGCTCGGTCCCTCGCTCCTCGGCGCTGCGGCGCCCGGCGCGTACGAGGCGCTGTTCCCCGGCGAGATCGACACGGCGCTGACCGGGTTCGCGCAGTTCGCCCTGGTGGTGTTTCTGTTCGCGGTGGGCTACGAGCTGGATCTGAAGCTGCTGGGCGACCGGGCGCGTACGACGGTGACGGTGGCGCTCGCCTCGTTCGTGGTGCCGATGGCGGTGGGCAGCGGCGGTGCGCTGCTGTTCCGCGAGCAGCTGAGCGAGCTCGGCATGCCGCGGGAGCCGTCCCCCGGCGTGCTGGTCTTCGCCGGGATCGCCCTATCGATAACGGCGGTTCCGGTACTGACGGCGATCGTGCGGGAGAACGGGCTCGCCCCGACGGTGCCCGGGGTGGTCGCGGTCTCGGCCGCGGGACTGCTCGACGTCGTCTGCTGGACGGTGCTGGCCGGGGCGATGATGGACAACGGCGGCGACCAGGCCCTCGGTTGGCCCTGGCGCGTGGTGCTCGCCGTCGGTTTCGTCGCGCTGATGCTGGTCGCGGCGCGGCCGCTGCTGCGCCGGCTGCTGTGGTGCACCCGGATGGACCCCTCGCTGCGCCTGGCGCTGCTCATCGGCTTCGCCCTCGGCTCGGCCTGGGTGACGCATTCCCTGGGCCTGCATGTGATCTTCGGTGCGCTGCTGGCGGGGGTGGTCACGCCCCGGGAGCCGGGCGGCACCCTCGATCCGGATCTGCTGCGCCCGCTGCACGACGTCAGTTCACTGCTGCTGCCGTTCTTCTTCGTCGTCTCCGGTCAGGCCGTGGCGCTGAACAGCATGGATGCAGGGAGCTGGCTGGCCCTGCTCGTGGTGACGGTGCTGGCGGTGGTCACCAAGGTCGGCAGCGGTACGGTGGCGGCCCGGCTGGGCGGTCTCGACCGGCACGACGCGCGCATCGTGGGCGTCCTGCTGAGCGCCCGCGGCCTCACCGAGCTGATCGCCCTCAACGCCGGCCTGCAGGCGGGCCTGCTGAGCCCCCAGCTGTACACGGTGCTGGTGTTCATGGCCCTGGCCACCACCCTGCTCACCCAGCCGCTGCTGCGCCTGACGCACCTCCTGGCCGCACGCGAACGGCGCACCCGCACATCGTACGAGCCCCCGGCCGCCCCGGAACAGACACCCGAGCCGGGCGGCAACACCGCGGCTCCCGTGCCCGACATGAGCTGACACACCCCGGCACACCGAAGGCCGGAGCGGCACCGCGTGCCGCCCCGGCCTTCCTCGTGCGCCGCCCTGAGCGGCGTCCGGCCCGACCGTGCGCAGGCTACAGCGACGTCCGGCCCTGGTACCGCGCAGCCACAGCGGCAGCGGCCTTCGCCGCGCGCCGCCCCACAGCGGCACCCTGCCTTCGCCGCGCGCAGCGCTACAGCGGCATCGGCGCCATGTCGCACTCGACGCGGCGGCGCTGACGTGCCGCCATCAGCCAGGGGTGGTCCGTGCGCACCACGCGGGTGAAGCCCTCCACCGCCGTGCGCTGGAGTTCGTCCGCCTCCGCGCCCCGGCCGAGCCCCCGCAGGTCCAGCGAGAGGTTCGCCGTGCAGGCGAGGGTCAGCGGGTGTTCCTCGCCGGCCGCCTCGGTGAGCCGCGGCAGGTTCGCCGAGTCGATGGCGTGCGCCTTGTCGAAGTCCAGCTGGGCGTACGCCGTGTTGGCCTGGCCGATGGCCACCGTCAGCGTGGTGACGTGCTCGGCGCCCAGCGTGGCGGTCAGCCGGGTCGCCGCCTCCTCCTCGTGCTCGTGGGCCTGGTCGAGCGCGCCGAGCGCCCGCAGCGTCGCCGCCACGTTGGCCTTCGCCATCAGCGTGTACGCGTGGTCGTCGCCGAGCAGGGACGCGTACCGGCGGGCCGTCTCCTCGCCCAGCTCGCGGGACTTCTCCAGATCACCGGCGAGTCGGCGGTCCACGGAGAGGTTGAGCGCCGTGGCCAGCGAGTCGGCGTGCACGGGCCCGTAGCGGGAGGTGAACCGCCGCAGGGTCTCCTCGGACAGCTTCACGGCCTCGTCGAGCGCCCCGTCGCGCCGCAGGCAGACGGCGAGGTTGCGGGCCACGCGCAGGGTGAGCGGGTGCTCCTCGCCCATCGCGGTGCGCGCCCGCCGGTGGACGTCGTCCTGGAAGTCGCGGGCGCCCGGGTAGTCACCGCTCTCCCGCATGTCGATGGCGAGACCGTTGAGGGTGTTGAGGGTGAAGAAGCTGGCCGGGCCGAACATCAGCTCGCGCATCCGGGCGTTCTCCTGGTCCAGCTCCAGCGCCTCGCGGAACTGCCCGCACAGCCGCAGGTCGACCGCCCAGCTGTGGGTGGCGCGCAGCGTGATGGGGTCGTCGGGACCCATCAGCGACCGGGCCAGCTCGGTGGCCTCCTTGCCCAGGTCCCTCGCCTCGGCGAACCGGCCCTGGTAGCGGCGGGCGTCGGCCATCTCGCACAGCGAGTCGATGAGGTCCTCGGCGTCGAGGTCGTCGAGCCGCCGGCAGACCTCCAGGGCCTTCTCGGTCAGCGGGATGGCCTCGGCGATCTGGCCGACCTGGCGCAGGGTGAACGCCAGGCTCTTGGCGATGCGGATGACGTGGATGTCCTCCTCGCCGGAGGCGGCGAGCCACGCGTTGTAGGCCTGCCGGGCGAGGTCGACCGCGCCCTCGTGGTCGCCCCAGTAGTACAGGAACAGGGCCGTGTCGTAGACCAGTTCGCGTACGTAGGTGTCGGTGCTGGTCACCGCCTGGGAGGCCAGGATGTGGGGCAGCAGCATCTGGTAGGAGCGCCATTCGAGCGACGACGCGTAGCTGCCGGGCTTGGCGGCCGACAGCAGCTGGTGGGCGGCGTCGCGCATGCGTTCGTGCTGCTCGCGGTCGAGTTTCGCGAGGAGCACCGTCTGCAGCAGGCGGTGCATCTGCAGGGTGTCGGACCTGGGGTCGACCTTCACCAGGGAGAACTGGCTCAGGTCGCGCACCGCGCGGTTCAGTTTGATGGACTCGCGCAGCAGCGGGTCGACCTCGGGCGTGATGTTGACGCCGCGGCTGCCGCGCAGCATGGCCCGCGGGATGGGCTCGGGGGCCATGCTGGCGCAGATGTCGAGGAGCTGCCGGGCACCGGGGTTGTTCTCCCGGATGCGCTCCAGGGAGATGTCCCAGGCGGCGGCGACGGACACCGGGTAGTCGGGGGCCGGGTCGAGTTCCAGGATCTCCGGGCTGCGCCGGGCGAGCAGGTCGAGGTACTCGTCCACGAGCATGCCGGTGACCGCGCGCCAGGCGCCCGCCTGCTCCACGGCCAGCGGCAGGTCGCCGAGGGCCTCGGCGAGCCGGTCGGCGTCCTCGGTGCTGAGGTCGGGCGAGCGCTTCTGGAGCAGCTCGATGGACTCCTCACGGTCGAAGACGTTCACCGGGAGGGGCGTGGCGACGCGTTCCCAGGCGCGGTTGCGGGAGGTGACGATGACCTTGCCGGGGCCGTTGGCCGGGAAGTACCGGCGTACCGCGTCGACGTCCTCGGCGTTGTCGAACACCAGCAGCCAGTTGCGGTACGGGTTCCCGGTGCGCAGGGCCTCCAGTACGGCGGGCACGGCGGCGTTGGCGGCGGGGGCGCCCGCGGAATCGTGGCCCGAGGGGGCGACGCCGAGCGCGTCGGCGAGGTGGGCCAGCGCGGCCAGGATGAGGCTTTCCCGTTCGGCGGGGATCCAGCAGATGACCTTGTACTCGTGCTGGTGGGTGTAGATGTACTCGAGCGCCAGCTGGGACTTGCCGACCCCGCCGAGGCCGTGCAGGGCGTGCGGCAGGACGGCCGCGGTGTCCTGGGCGCCGAGCTGCTCCTCCACGGCCCTCAGCAACGTCTGGCGGCCGACGAACGAGGTGTTCCGGAGCGGAACGTTCACCAGAAGGGCCGGCGTTGCGGTCGTGGTGCTCTGCATGAGCGGCTCAGCCTCCGGGGCTTCGGATCGGGTGTCGGTCACCGGGCTCGGCAAGGGATGTTCTCCAGACGCGTCGGTACGGTCGGACGCTGGATGACTGCCTGCTTGGTCGTCGGGTGAGTCGCCGCCGTCGGGGTGGTTCACCCCTTGGTGTGGCGTCCCCGGCTCGTCGTCCACCCGTTCGGCCCCGTGGGGCGGGTGCCGGGACGGGTCGGGCTGGATGCGGTTCGCCCGTTCGGAGTACGGTCCGGACAGGGCGCGCATCACGGCGAGTTCGCTGCGTACCCAGCCGTCCTCGGCGGGGTCGGGCAGCGTGGTGCCGACCGGGTCGCGCAGGGCGGCGCGCAGCGCGACACCCCGCTCGCCGGCGGCCGGCAGTTCGCCCACCACGCTGACGGTGCGGGCGAGTTGGGTGCGGGTGGTGGACGCGAGCAGCGCCTCGCGCACGCCGTCGGCGAACTCGGGCCGGCCCTCGCCGCCGCTGTCCCAGTCGATCAGTCCGCCCATGAGGATCTCGGCGAGGTGGTCGGGGCCGGTCTCGGGCATGACCTTGCGCCGCAGCTGCTCCACCAGGTCGAACTCGAACGGGATGGCGGCGAGTTGGGTGGCGAGGCGGCGGGCGCCTGGAGTGGCGAGCGTGAAGAAGCGGCGTACGGC
>NZ_JAOCQE010000038.1 GCF_025290915.1 Streptomyces sp. 15-116A
GTCGTGCTCGACGACGCGCTCGCGCTGTGGCGCGGCCCCGCCCTCGCCGACCTCCCCGACGCCACCGCCGAGGCAGCCCGCGTGGAGACCCGGCGCCTGGATGCCCTGCGCGCCCGGCACACCGCCGCCCTCGCCCTCGGGCAGGCCGAGCAGTCGCTGCCCGAACTGACCGCGCTGTGCGACACCCACCCGCTCGACGAACCCCTCCAGGCCCTGCGCCTGCGCGCCCTGCGCGACACCGGCCGCACCGCCGAGGCCCTGGCCGCCTACGAGGACGTACGGCTGCTGCTCGCGGACCGTCTCGGCTCCGATCCCGGTCCCGAACTGCGGGCGCTGCACGCCGAGTTGCTCAGCCCCGCGGACGGGCCCGCGCCCGCGCCGGAGCCGGTGAGGAGTGAGCCGCGGCGCGGCAATCTGCGGGCGCGGCTGACCTCCTTCGTCGGCCGGGAGGCCGACATCGAGGCCATCCGCGCCGACCTGACCGCCGCCCGCCTCGTCACCCTGCTCGGACCCGGCGGCGCCGGCAAGACCCGGCTGTCGCAGGAGGCCGGGGAGGCCGTACGGCCGTCTCTGCCGGACGGGGTGTGGCTGGCCGAGCTCGCGCCGGTCGACGACCCCGCCGCCGTCCCCGAGGCGGTGCTCACCGCCGTCGGCGCCCGCGAGACCGTGCTGTACGGCGCCGGCGCCGAAGGCATGCGGGCCGTCGCCGAGCGGCACGACGACCCCGTGGACCGCCTCGCCGAACACTGCGGCAGGCGCCGCATGCTGCTGATCCTCGACAACTGCGAGCACGTCGTCGACGCCGCCGCCCGGCTCGTCGAGACCCTCCTCGAGCGGTGCCCCGGCCTCACCGTCCTCGCCACCAGCCGCGAACCCCTCGGGGTGCTCGGGGAATTGCTGCGGCCCGTGGAGCCGCTGCCCGAGCCGGTCGCCCTGCGGCTGCTCGCCGAACGCGGCGCCGCCGCCCGGCCCGGCTTCCGCGTCGAGGACGATCCGGAGGCGTGCGCCGAGATCTGCCGCCGGCTCGACGGACTGCCCCTCGCCATCGAACTCGCCGCCGCCCGGCTGCGGATGCTCACCCCGCGCCAGATCGCCGACCGCCTCGACGACCGCTTCCGCCTGCTCACCTCCGGCAGCCGCACCGCCCTGCCCCGCCAGCAGACCCTGCGCGCCGTCGTCGACTGGTCCTGGGACCTGCTCGACACCGACGAACGCGACGTGCTGTGCCGTCTTTCGGTCTTCGCCGGCGGCTGCGACCTCGCCGCCGCCGAGGCCGTGTGCGGGCCCGCCGCCCTGGAGGCGCTCGGCTCGCTCGTCGACAAGTCCCTGGTGGTGGCCGCCCCTTCGGGTGACGGAGAGATGCGCTACCGGCTCCTGGAGACCGTCGCCGAGTACGCGGGGGAGCGGCTCGACGAGACCGGGCGGCGCACCGACGCCGTACGCGCGCATCTGACGTACTACCGCGAACTCGCCCGTACCACCGACCCGTTGCTGCGCGGACCGCGGCAACTCGCCGCCATCGAGCGCCTGGAGCGCGAGTACGAGAACCTGCGCACCGCCCTGCGCCACGCCCTCGCCCTGCGCGACGAGCAGGAGGCGCTGTGCCTGACGCTGTCGCTGGCCTTCTACTGGCAGATGCGCGACCTGCGGATCGACGCCCGCAACTGGTGCCGTGAGGTCATGGCCCTCGGCCCCGACCCGTTCGCCGCACCGGCCCGCCCGGCCGCCCCGGTGTGGCAGCGTTGCACCGACGCCCCGCCGCCCATGACCGGCGAGGTACTCGCCGAGGCCCGCCGCGGGGTGCATCTGGCGCACCTCGCCTGCATGGACACCGAGCTGGACAACTGGCAGACGCCCGAGGCGCAGGGCAGGCTGCGGGTCATCGCCGCGACGTACGAGCCGGGCCTGCCGCAGACGTGCCGTTCGCCAGGACTGCTGTGGATCTTCTCCCTGATGCTGACCGGCGACATGGAGCGGCTCTACCGCGCCCTCGACGCCGCCGTCGACGTCGCCCGTGACACCCCCGGATACGAGTGGGAGCTGGCCGGATGCCTGCAGATCCGGGCCAATATGCTCGCCAACCGCTCGGACCGGGCGGGCGACGCCACCCGTGACGCGGACGAGGCCCTGGAGATCTACCGGCGGCTCGACGACGCCTGGGGCACCGCGGAGGCCCTGTCGGCGCGCGGCGAGTCACACGAGCGCCGCGGCCGGTTCGACAAGGCGGCCGACGACTACGCGGCCGCGATCGAGCACGCCGAACGCCTGGGCGCTCGGGCCCAGATCGCCGTCCTGTCCGCCCGCCTGGGCAGCGCTCTGCTGGAGGCGGGGGAGGCCGAGCGCGGGGAGCGGCTGCTGCGGGACGTCATCGAGAACACGCGCTGCGGTCACAACGAGGCCATGCCCTTCGCCCGGCTGTTCCTGGCCGGCTGGCTCGGCATGACCGGGCGTACCGGCGAGGCGCGGCACCAACTGGACCGGCTGCGCGAGGAGTTCCGTATCGCGCACTACGTCGTCTTCGACGCGTTCATCCTCGGCGCCGAGGGCTGGCTGGACGTCTTCGAGGGGGACGACGAGCGGGCGCTGGACACGTTCCGCCGGGCGCTGGAGCGGTCGTACGACCCGTTGAGCGCGGCCATCGCGCCCCAGATGCGCAGCGCGCATCTGACGGGGGCCGCGATGGCCCTCGCCGGGATCGACGGCGGGCGGCGCGCCCGGGACGCGGCCCGCTGCCTGGGCGCCGCCGACTCCTGGCTGCCGCCCGGCCATGTCGCCGGGGGAGTGGAACGCACCTGCCGCGAACGCGCCGAGGAGCGCATCCGGGCCGTCCTCGGCGACGAGGCGTATGCGACCGCGTACGCGCAGGGCGGCGGCCTCACTCCCGAGGAGGCCGCCGCCCTGCTCTAGAGCCGCTGTCAGCTCTTGGTGCGGAACTTGTGGATCGCGACCGGGGCCATCATCAGCGTGAGCGCCACCGACCAGCCCAGCGTCATCCACAGGTCGTGCGCCACCGGGCCGCCCACCATCAGCCCGCGCGCGGCGTCCGCCAGCGAGGACAGCGGGTTGTACTCGGTGAAGTTCTCCAGCCAGCCCGGCATCGACCCGGGCGGCGCGAAGATCGACGAGCCGAACTGGAGCGGCATCAGCACCAGGAAGCCCATCGCCTGCACCGACTGCGCGTTCTTCATGATCACGCCCAGGGTGAGGAAGATCCACATCAGGGCCGAGCCGAACACCACGGACAGGCCCACGGCGGCGAACAGCCCCGGCCAGTTGGTGATGTCGAAGCCGACCAGCACGCCGACGATCATCAGGATCGTGGTGGCGATCAGCATCCGCACCAGCTCGACCGCGATCTTCGCGAACAGCACCGAGCCGCGGCCGATCGGCAGCGAACGGAAGCGGTCCATCACACCGGAGTTGAAGTCCTGGTTGAAGCCCGTGCCGACCCCCTGGGCCATGTTCATGCCCATCATGGCCATCAGGCCGGGCACGATGTACTGCACATACGCCTCCTGCCCGCCGCCCAGTGCCTGCCCGATCGAGCCGCCGAAGACGTACACGAACAGCAGGGTGAACACGATCGGGAACAGCACGGCGTCGAACATCGACTCCGGGTCCTGCCGGATCCACAGCAGATTCCGGCGCACCAGGGCGCCGGTGTGCCGCAGATGCCCGCGCAGCGAGATCCGCGCGTCGGCGGCGAGGTCGGCCTTGGTCGGGGGGATGGTGTTCGAAGGGGCGGCGCGAAGCGCCTCGTTCAGCGCGGTGGTGGGCGACGGGTGGGAGCTCATACGGCGACCTCCTCGCGGGGCTCGGCGGGCACGGTGTCCTGCGGGGCACTGGCGCGGTGGCCGGTGAGCGACAGGAACACCTCGTCCAGGCTGGGCAGTTCGGTGGTGATGGAGGACAGGGTGATGCCCCGCGCGGTGACGGCGCCGACGACCGCGGTCAGCTGCTCGTCACTGAGGATCGGCACCAGGACGGCACCCCGCTCGGCGTCCACCGTGCTGGTGGCGAGCCCCGTGAGGCCCAGCTCGTCCAGGGCCGCCGCCAGCGGGCGCAGCTGCAGCGGGTCGGCCGGGCGGACCCGCAGCGTACGGCCGCCGACCTTGGCCTTCAGCTCCTCGATGCCGCCGTTCGCGATGACGCGGCCCCGGTCCACGACCGTCAGCTCGGAGGCCAGCTGCTCGGCCTCCTCCATGTACTGGGTGGTCAGCAGCACGGTCACCCCGTCGCCGACCAGCCGCTTCACCTCGTCCCATACCTCGTTGCGGGTGCGCGGGTCCAGTCCGGTGGTCGGCTCGTCCAGGAACAGCACGGCGGGGCGGCCGATCATCGAGGCGGCGAGGTCGAGGCGGCGGCGCATACCGCCGGAGTACGTCGACGCGGGGCGCTTCGCCGCCTCGGTGAGGGAGAAGCGCTCCAGCAGCTCGTCGGCGCGGGCGCGGGCCTCCTTGCGGGGCAGGTCGAGCAGCCGGCCGATGAGGTACAGGTTCTCCCAGCCGGGGAGTTTCTCGTCGACGGAGGCGTACTGGCCGGTGAGGCCGATCACCCGGCGCAGCTGGCGGGGCTGGCGTACGACGTCATATCCGGCAACGGTCGCCTGGCCGGCGGTGGGGGCGAGGAGGGTGGACAGGATGCGTACGAGGGTGGTCTTGCCGGCGCCGTTCGGACCGAGCACGCCCATCACGGTGCCCTCGCGTACGTCCAGGTCGACGCCGTCCAGTGCCTTGGTCTCGCCGTAGTGCTTGACCAGTCCCCGTACGGTGACGGCGCGTCCGGCGCCGCCGGGGTGTGTGTCGTTTCGCGTCATGCCCCGACGGTGTCATCCACCACCGACAAACCCCCGACACCCGACCGACAGCCACCTTCGCCCACCCGATTCGGTTGGTGGAAAGGTGACCCCACCCCGGTTGGTCGTAAGGCGATCTGCCGGACTCGGTCGGTGGGCAGTTGCCCCTTGGTTCGCCTTTTCGCCGACCGAGTCGGGTGGGCTGGGTGGGAAAGAAGGAGGGCAAACGTGCGGCAGCCCGTCGACGGGGGAAGATCGACGGGCTGCCGTGGGGGTGGTGCCGCTATGGCTCTAGTGGACGGAGTGCTCCTCCTGCGGGAACGTTCCGCCGACGACGTCCTCCGCGAACGCCTTCGCCGCCCCCGTCATCACCGCCCGCAGATCCGCGTACTGCTTCACAAACCTCGGCACCCGCCCCCCGGTCAGCCCGAGCATGTCGGTCCACACCAGCACCTGCGCGTCCGTCTCAGGCCCCGCCCCGATCCCGACCGTCGGGATGTGCAGACTCCGCGTCACCTCGGCCGCCAGCTCCGCCGGCACCAGCTCGAGCACCACCGCGAACGCGCCCGCGTCCTGCACGGCCTTCGCGTCCCGCAGCAGCTGCTGCGCCGCCTCCTCACCACGCCCCTGCACGCGGTACCCCATCGCGTTCACGGACTGCGGCGTCAGCCCGATGTGCGCCATCACAGGAATCCCGGACTCCACCAGCAGTTCGATCTGCCGGTGCGACCGCTCCCCGCCCTCCAGCTTCACGGCCCCGACCCCGGCCTCCTTCACCAGCCGGGTCGCCGAGCGCAGCGCCTGCACCGGACCCTCCTGGTACGAGCCGAAGGGCAGGTCGCCGACGATCAGGGCGCGCGAGGTGCCCCGTACGACGGCGGCGGAGAGCATGGTCAGCTCGTCGAGCGTGACGGGCACGGTCGTGTCGTACCCGAGGTGACAGTTGCCGGCCGAGTCGCCCACCAGCATGACCGGGATCCCGGCCTCGTCGAACACGGACGCGGTCATCGCGTCGTACGCGGTGAGCATGGGCCACTTCTCGCCCCGCTCCTTGGCGAGGGCGATGTCGCGGACGGTGATACGGCGTGTGCCCTTGCCCCCGTACAGCGCCTTGCTGCCGTCGGAGGATGCTGACTTCGCAGTCTGGGCAGCCGAAAGCTGCGTCATTGCAACGGCTCCTAACACGTCATCTCGAGGCGCCCTGACGGCGTCCCCGGACCACGTCCATGGTGGCACCTCGACCCGGCGGAGGCCAGAGGACCCCCTGTGATGTCAACCGGAGACCGGAGCCCGGAGGCAGGAACGCGGCAAGGGATTCCGATACGAGACGGTCTCGTATCGGAATTCGTGAGAGTCTGGCCATATGACTACTCCCGCCGCTCCCGGCCGCCGCGTACCCGAAGCCGTGCACCGGCGTCGCTGGGCGATCCTCGGCGTGCTGATGCTGAGTCTGCTGATCGTCGTCCTGGACAACTCGATCCTGAACGTCGCCATCAAGACGATCTCCACCCCGGAGCCCACCGGCCTCGGCGCCACCCAGAGCGAACTCGAATGGGCGATCAACGCCTACACGCTCGTGTTCGCCGGCCTGCTGTTCACAGCCGGTCTGCTCGGTGACCGCCTCGGCCGCAAGAAGGTCCTGCTCGGCGGCCTCGCGGTGTTCGGCATCGGCTCGGCGCTGGCCGCCTTCTCCGGCTCCCCGGCGGAGCTGATCGGCTTCCGCGCGGTGATGGGCCTGGGCGCGGCCTTCGTGATGCCGGCCACCCTGGCCGTGCTGATGAACGTCTTCGAACGCGAGGAACAGCCCAAGGCCATCGGCATCTGGGCGGGCGGCGTCGGCCTCGCCATCGCCATCGGCCCGATCACCGGCGGTCTGCTCCTGGACCACTTCTGGTGGGGGTCGGTCTTCCTCGTCAACGTGCCGATCGTGCTGCTCGCCCTCGCCCTGATGCTGTGGCTGGTGCCCGACTCGCGCGATCCCCGCCCCGGCCGGATCGACCCGCTCGGCGTCGTGCTGTCCGTGACCGGCCTGATCCTGCTGGTCTACGGCATCATCAAGGGCGGCCAGCTCGCCGACTTCACCGACGCCACCGTGCTGTCGACGATCGGCGCCGGTCTCGCCGTACTCGTCGCCTTCGTGGTGGTCGAGAAGCGCAGCGACCATCCGTCCATCGACGTGACGTACTTCCGCAACAAGGTGTTCTCCGCCGCGATCGGCGCCATCGCGCTGGTCTTCTTCGCGCTCATGGGCGTCACCTTCTTCGCGGTCTTCTACACCCAGAGCGTGCGCGGCTACTCCCCGCTGGAGACCGGGCTGCTGATGCTGCCGCTCGCCGCCGCCCAGATGATCTTCGCGCCGCGCGCCCGGCTGCTGGTGAACCGCTTCGGCAACCGCGCGACCACCACCGGCGGCCTGCTGCTGCTCGCCGCGACCCTCGCCGCCTTCGCCCTCCTGGACGCCGGCACCCCCATCTGGCTCCTGGAGGTCGTCTTCTTCCTCATGGGCGCCGGCATGGCGCATGTGATGACGCCGGTCAGCGTCCTCATCATGCAGGCCCTGCCCCGTGAGAAGGCCGGCTCCGCCTCCGCGCTCAGCAACACCTTCCGCCAGCTCGGGGGCGCCCTCGGGATCGCCGTCCTCGGCTCGGTCCTCTCCACGGCCTACCGCACGAGCATCGAGGACCAGCTGACCGTTCTGCCGCCGGGCGCCCGCCACGCGGCCGGTGAGTCCATCGAGGCCACCCTGGCCGTCGCCGACCGGCTCGGCGCACGCGGCGAGGCCCTGGCCGGCCCAGCCAACGACGCCTTCCTGTACGCCATGCACGTCACGGCGCTGTGGGGCGCGGGTGTCGCCCTGGTCGGGGCGATCGTCACCGCCCTGTTCCTGCCCGGCCGTACCCCCGCGCCCGAAGACGGCGAGCGGGACCAGGAGTTGGTGAGGGCGGCGGACTGACGCGCAGACACCGGCCCACGGCAGCACCAGGGAAGGAAACGACGACGTGAGCCTCGCCGACACCGCACCCGACGCCGGCAGGGACCCCCGCCAGGACGGCCCCGCACGCGGCCGCCCCCGCAGCGAGGCGCTCGAACGCGCCATCATCGAGGGCGTGATGAAGCTCCTGGAGGAGGGCGTGCCCCTCGCGGAGCTCTCCATCGAGCGCATCGCCCGCACCGCCGGCGTCGGCAAGGCCACCATCTACCGCCGCTGGAGCGGCAAGGAGGAACTCTTCGTCGACGTCGTCCGCGCCGCCGAACCCCCGGACCCCGAACTCCCCGGCACCTCCATGCGCGACGACCTCGTCGTCCTGCTGGAGTCCCTGCGCCGCCGCGGACTCGCGAGCCGGACCTCGGCGATCCTGCACAACGTGCACGCCCAGATGAAGAGCAGCCCGAAAATCTGGGCCGCCTACCACACCATCGTCATCGAACCGCGCCGCCGCATCGGCCTGGAGGTCCTGCGCCGCGGCCAGGAGAACGGCGAACTGCGCACCGACCTCGACCTGGAGCTGCTGAACGACATCGTCGTCGGCCCCATCCTCGTCCGCACCGTCATGCGCCCCGACGCCGACCTCCCGGACGACCTCGCCGTACAGGTCGTCGACACCCTCCTCGAAGGCCTGCGCCCCGCCCGCTGAGCACCCGCATGTGCGCATTTCGTCACAGGCGGAACTCGCGCACCCGCCTTGTACGTCCTCGCCCCCGTACGGCCGTCGAGAGGCGGCAGGAAAGGAACCGATCATCCCCTAGGGTCTTACGGACACGGGGAGAACGGTGTGCACGGCAGGTTGTGAGGCGACGGTATGGCGCAGCAGGCGTACATGACGGAGACGGACAACGGCGGCTCGGGGCCCGAGCGCCGGACATCCCGGCTTCAGCGCCTGATCGACGCCCTGACCAGAGGCTGGCGCGGCGACCGCCGCATCTGGCGCCGTGGCCTGGTCCTCGCGGCCTGCGCGGCGATCCTCGCCCTGGTCATGCTGGCCCACGCCCACATCCCGAACGCGGTCGGCAACCTGGGCAGCCTGGTGGAGACGTTCCTGCCCTGGCTGGGCGTGTTCATCCCGGTGCTGCTCCTGCTGGCCCTCTACCGCAAGTCGGCCACCGCGCTCGTCGCGACGCTGCTGCCCGCCGTCGTCTGGCTGAACCTCTTCGGCGGTCTGCTCACCGACAAGACCACCGGCGGCGGCGACCTCACGGTGGCCACGCACAACGTCAACGCCGAGAACCCCGACCCCTCGGGCACCGCCCGCGAGGTCGCCGCGTCCGGCGCCGACGTGCTCGCCCTGGAGGAACTCAAGGCGTCGGCGGTCCCGACGTACGAGAAGGCCCTGGAGTCCACCTACCGCTACCACGCCGTGGTGGGCACGGTCGGCCTGTGGAGCAAGTACCCGCTGAGCGGCATCGAGGCCGTCGACATCCGCCTCGGCTGGCAGCGCGCCATGCGGGCCACGGTGACGGCGCCCGCCGGTCAGGTCGCCGTCTACGTCGCCCACCTGCCGTCGGTCCGGGTGAAGCTGGAGGCCGGCTTCACGGCCCGTCAGCGCGACAAGAGCGCCGACGCCCTAGGCGAGGCCATCGCCGACGAGCCCCTGCGCAACGTGGTCCTGCTCGGCGACCTCAACGGCACGATGAACGACCGCGCCCTGAACGCCGTCACCTCCCAGATGCGCTCCACCCAGGGTGCGGTGGGCAGCGGCTTCGGCTTCAGCTGGCCGGCGTCGTTCCCGATGGCGCGGATCGACCAGATCATGGTCAAGGGCGCGGAGCCGGAGAGCTCCTGGACCCTGCCGCAGACCCCGAGCGACCACCTGCCCATCGCGGCGCGTGTGAGGCTGGCCACAACGGATTCCTGAAACCCCAGGTCAACGCCTTGGGGACCCGCGCCGGCAACCGTCACGTCACCTGGCGGAATCCTGACCCTGCGAGGCTTTGTTCAGTCACTGAACATAAAGCGCTCCGAAAGGCAGGTCCGCGACCCCATGCCCCTGGCCCTCCTCGCCCTCGCCGTAGGCGCCTTCGGCATCGGCACCACCGAGTTCGTCATGATGGGCCTGCTCCCCGACGTCGCCGCCGACCTGGGCACCTCCATCCCCAGCGCCGGTCACCTGGTCTCGGCGTACGCGCTCGGCGTCGTCGTGGGAGCCCCGCTGCTCGCCGCCGCGACGGCCCGCATCCCGCGCCGCACGGTGCTGATCCTGCTCATGGCCCTCTTCGTGGCGGGCAACGCGCTCTCGGCACTCGCCCCCGACCACACCTGGCTGCTGGCCGCCCGCTTCCTCAGCGGTCTGCCGCACGGCGCCTTCTTCGGCGTCGGCGCGGTGGTGGCCGCCGACATGGTGACCCCCGACCGGAAGGCCCGCTCGGTCTCCCTGATGTTCCTGGGCCTCACCCTCGCCAACGTGGTGGGCGTCCCGCTGGCCACGCTCATGGGCCAGCACTTCGGCTGGCGGGCGACGTTCCTGGCGGTCTCGGCGATCGGCCTCGCGGCGATCGCGTCCCTGGCCCTCCTCATCCCCGCCGCCGGCACCTCGACCACCCCGCAGACGGGCCTGCGCGGCGAACTGACCGCGCTGCGCTCCCTCCCCGTCTGGCTGGCCCTCGGCACGACGGTCGCCGGCTTCGGGGCGCTCTTCGCGGCGTACAGCTACATCACCCCCATGCTGACCGACACGGCCGGCTACACCGACGGCACGGTCACGCTCCTCCTCGCCCTCTTCGGCGTGGGCGCGACGGCCGGCAACCTGCTCGGCGGCCGCCTGGCCGACCACTCCCTGCGGGCGACCCTCTTCGGCGGCCTGGCCTCCCTCACGCTGGTCCTGGCCCTGTTCCCGCTCCTGATGCGCACCCAGGCGACGGCGGCGATCGCGGTCACCCTCCTCGGCACGGCCGCCTTCATCACGGGCTCCCCGCTCCAGCTGATGGTCATGGAGAAGGCATCCTCTGCCCCGTCCCTGGCCTCCTCCGCCAACCAGGCGGCCTTCAACCTGGCCAACGCCGGCGGCGCCTGGATCGGCGGCCTGGCCCTGGCCGCGGGCCTCGGCACGACGTCCCCCGCGGTGGCGGGCGCGGCCCTGGCGGCCCTGGGCATCGCCGTGGCGGCGATGGCGTACGCGGTGGACCGCAGGGCGGAAGCGGCGCCGGGCCGGGTCGTCGTGGGGCATGTGCCACAGGAGGCCGAAACTCTGGAACGCCGGTGAGAGGGCACTGCCCGCCGCAGGTACGAGCGCCGCAGTCGCCCACGGTGGGAAGGGGACGGGGCGGTGGTGTCTGCCCGCAGCGGCCGGCGCGTCAACACCAGGCCCTCTGCAAGCGACCGATTCCGCGCCAGACCGAGGACGGACACCACCGCCCCGTCCCCGACTCACCCACCGGCATGGGGCGCTACGCGCACCCCCACCGAAGCCGCACAGGCGCCGCAGGCATGGGCGCGCACCCCCACCGAAGCCGCACAGGCGCCGCAGGCATGGGCGCGCACCCCCACCCGAGCCGCAGCCGAAGCCACCAACCGGTCAGCCCGCCGGAGGCACCTGCTCGCTCCACCCGTTGGTGATCGGCAGACGCCGGTCCTTCCCGAAGCCCTTCGGTGAGATCTTCGTCCCCGGCGGGTACTGCCGCCGCTTGTACTCCGCCCGGTCCACCATCCGCAACGTCTTCGCCACCAGCTCGGCGTCGAACCCGGCCGCCACGATCTCATCGGCGCCCCGGTCCCGGTCCACGTACAGCTCCAGGATCGCGTCCAGCACCGGATAGTCCGGCAGCGAGTCCGTGTCGACCTGCCCCGGCCGCAGCTCCGCGCTCGGCGGCTTGGTGATCGAGTTCTCCGGGATCGGCGGCGTCTGCCCCCGCTCCACCGCCGCCCGGTTCCGCCACTCCGCCAGCCGGAACACCGACGTCTTGTACACGTCCTTGATGGGCCCGTACGCCCCCACCGAGTCGCCGTACAGGGTCGAATACCCCACCGCCAGCTCGGACTTGTTGCCCGGCGCCAGCACGATGTGCCCCTCCTGGTTGGAGATCGCCATCAGCAGCGTGCCCCGCAGCCGGGACTGCAGGTTCTCCTCCGCCAGCCCGGTCAGCCCCAGCGCCCCCATGTACGCGTCGAACATCGGCTCGATGGGAACGGTCCGGTAGTTCAGCCCCGTCCGCCGCGCCAGCTCCGCCGCGTCGTCCTTGGAGTGCTCGGAGGAGTACTTCGACGGCATGGACACGCCGTACACGTTCTCCGCGCCCACCGCGTCGCACGCGATCGCCGCGACCAGCGACGAGTCGATGCCCCCGGACAACCCGATCAGCACGGAACGGAACCCGTTCTTCGCGGCGTACGCCCGCAGTCCCACGACCAGCGCGGAGTAGACCTCCTCGTCGTCGTCGAGCCGCTCCGCGTACCCCCCGGCCCGCTCGGGCTCGTACGCGGCGACCGGCTCCTCCGACAGCACGACCCGGTCGATCCGCAGCCCGTCGTCCACGACGCCCGTCGGCGCGTCCGCGAGCGCCGGGGGCAGCTCCAGATCCACCACCACACACGCCTCGGCGAACTGCGGCGCCCGCGCCACAACCTCCCCACCGGCGTCCACGACGATCGAGTCCCCGTCGAAGACGAGCTCGTCCTGACCGCCCATCATCGCGAGGTACGCCGTCGTGCACCCGGCCTCCTGCGCCCGCTTGCGCACCAGCTCCAGCCGGGTGTCGTCCTTGTCCCGCTCGTACGGCGAGGCGTTGATGGACAGCAGCAGCCCGGCCCGCGCGGACCGCGCCGCCGGCACCCGGCCCCCGTCCTGCCACAGGTCCTCGCAGATGGCGAGGGCGACATCCACACCCCGCACCCGCACCACCGGCATGGTGTCCCCGGGCACGAAGTACCGGAACTCGTCGAAGACGCCGTAGTTCGGCAGGTGGTGCTTGGCGAAGCTCAGCACCACCTCACCGCCGTACAGCACGGCGGCGGCGTTCTGCGGCGCACCCGCCGGCTGCCCGTACTTCGGCTGGGCGGTGGCGCTGCGGTCGAGGTAGCCGACGACCACCGGCAGCTCCCCGAAGCCCTCCTCGGCGAGCCGTGCGGCGAGCGCGCGCAGGGCGGCGCGGGAGGCCTCCACGAAGGACGACCTGAGGGCCAGGTCCTCGACGGGATACCCGGTCAGCACCATCTCCGGGAACGCCACGAGGTGCGCTCCCTGCTCGGCGGAGTGCCGGGTCCAGCGGACAATCGTTTCGGCGTTGCCGGCGAGGTCACCGACGCGCGCGTCGATCTGATTCAGGGCGAGGCGAAGTTGAGGCACGCGCCCAGTGTAATCGTCAAAGCGACGCGATGTGGAAGACCAGGCTGGAGATCACACCGCACGCCCCACCTACCCGGCCCTGCCTCACCAGGCTCACCGGGCGCGAGCGCCGCGATCCCGCAGCATCCCCGCCATCAGCTCGATCTCCGACCGCTGCCCCTCCACCATCGTCCGGGCCAGCCGCTTCTCCACGCCGACCTCGCACTTGCTGAGGCACCCCTGCGCCATGTGCACCCCGCCCTTGTGGTGGTCGGTCATGAGCTGCAGATAGAAGACCTCGGCCTGCTTCCCGTTCAGCTCGCCGAGCCGCTTCATCTCGGCGTTCGTCGCCATCCCCGGCATCAGGGCCCCCTCGGGGTCCTCCTCGGAGGAGTCCCGGTCGCCCATCCCCATCCAGGTCATCGGCGGATCGGCCGACACCTTGGGCAGCTCCCACAGGTCCAGCCACCCGAGCAGCATGCCCCGCTGATTGGCCTGGGTCTGGGCGATGTCGTACGCGAGCCGCCGGACCTCCTCGTTCTTCGTCCGGTCCCGGACGATGTACGACATCTCGACGGCCTGCTGATGATGCACGGCCATGTCCCGGGCGAACCCGGCGTCGGCGGACTCGACGGAGGGGGTGCTGTCCGAAGACCCCTCGTCCCCGGCGACGGCGGCGTAACTGATCGCACCGCCGGCGACCAGTACGGCCACCGCGCTCCCGGCGATCAATCCGAACTGCCTCATGAGACCAGGCTGCCTCACTGAGCCAGGCCGTTGGTGCAGGCCGCCCCGGGCTCGGGGGTCTGCTGCCCCTGCACGAACTTCTCGAAGAACGCGTCGACGGCGGGATCCTTCGCACCGGTCACCGTGCGCTGGTGCCCCCACGCGCTGAGCATGATCGGGTCCTTCTGGCCGTCGACCGGGCTCATCAGCGTGTACGGCGTCTTCTTCACCTTCGCGGCGAGGGCGTCGATGTCCGCCTTCTTCGCCTGGGAGTTGTACGTCACCCACACCGCGCCGTGCTCCAGCGAGTGGACGGCGTTGGTGTTGTTGATCTCCTTGGTGTAGACGTCCCCGTTGCAGTTCATCCAGACCGGGTTGTGGTCACCGCCGACCGGGGGCGTCACCGGGTAGCTGACCGACTTGGTGACGTGGTTGCGGGCGAGCGTGCCCTCCCACTTCTTCACGCCGTCCTTGCCGGTGACGAAGCGGCCGGAGTTCTTGGCGTCGCTCGCGGCGTTGCCGGAGTCGTCCGACTGGGACCGGACGAGGAACACCCCGCCGACGACGAGTCCGGTGACGACGACCACGCTCGCGCCGATGGTGAGGATCCGCGCGCGCCGCTCGCGGGCCTGCTCTGCGCGCCGCATCTCCTCTATGCGTGCCTTGCGTGCCGCGCTGCTCTTCTTGGCGGAGCCCATGGAGGTGCCCTTCGGGTGAGGGGTGGGACGATCGGGTGAGCTGATCGTAATGGGGAAGGTGAGGCCAGTCGTAGGGGCTCAATAATTTGAACCCCGGATGCGTATTACCTACGCTGCGCCGTATGCGGCTGCTGCGCTCCACCGACCTGGCCCTGCGCCTGCTGATGCGCCTCGCCGCGACCGCCGAGCCGAACCCCACGACCCGCGATGTCGCGACGGCGATGGACGTGCCCTACACCCACGCCGCGAAGGTCGTCGCCGAACTCCAGCACATGGGCCTGCTCACGGCCCGCCGTGGCAGGGGCGGCGGGCTCGCCCTGACGGACAGGGGCCGCAAGGCATCGGTGGGCATGCTGGTCCGCACCTTCGAGGGCGAGGGCGACGTCGTCGACTGCGAGGGCACGACCACCACGGCCCCCTGCCCCCTCAACTCCGCCTGCCGCCTCCGCGGAGCCCTCCGCCAGGCCCAGGAAGCCTTCTTCACCTCCCTGGACCCCCTCACCCTGGAGGACCTCGTCACCACTCCGACGGGCCCGCTCCTGCTCGGGATCTCCCCGAGGCCTTGAGCTCCTCCCCGGGCTTCAGTCAGCCGGCGGAGGATGTCAGAGGTCACAGGGAAGCAGCTCGAAAGCGGGCACGTGGGAAGGCCGCACGACGCTGAAATGGCGGCGGTCGACGGTGACCACCTGCTTGGCCTGCCACCGTTCGGCGATAGCGACGACGCAGGCGTCGGTACCGCCGAGGGGGAGGTCGGCGTACTGCCGTACGAGGTGCGCCATGCGCTGGATGTCCTCGGGCAGGACGCTCGTGACGGTACCGAGGTCCCCGGCGGCGAGCGCGTCGAGGAACGCCGCTTCGACCTGGGCACCGCACCGGGTGCCGATCAAGTGGCAGGCTTCCGCGATGACCGGCGCCGGGATCACGAGGTTGCGCGGGTGGACGGTGTCGTACCAGCGGACGCATGGCGCGTGGTGGCCGTCGTCGGCGTCCGCGAGGGCCACCAAGGGGCCCGTGTCCACCACGATCACTCGCCGAACCCTGTCTCCCGAAGGATCTCGTCCGCGCGGGCGGACGTGTCGGAGCGCCCGGAGCGGCCCATGCCGATGAACGAAGGGCGTCCCGGGCGTCCGGCGGGCTCTATGAACGGCCGCAGGCTCTGTGCTACTGCATCGATGTCGTCGTCCGGCACGCGGTCGATGAGCGCATGCAGCTCTTCCCGTGTCGTCATGGCACAAGGGTAGCCGCGTGCCTCTGACCGACCCGGGTGCCGGGAGACGGCGAACGTTCCGCCACTCCGCCCCTACAGCACCGGCAGGTTCTTCTTCAGCTCGAACGCCGTGACCTCCGAGCGGTACTCCTCCCACTCCTGGCGCTTGTTGCGGAGGAAGAAGTCGAAGACGTGTTCGCCGAGGGTCTCGGCGACCAGGTCGCTGCGTTCCATCAGGGTGAGCGCCTCGCCCAGGTTCTGGGGGAGGGGTTCGATGCCCAGGGCGCGGCGTTCCGCGTCGGAGAGGGCCCAGACGTCGTCCTCGGCGCCCGGCGGGAGTTCGTAGCCCTCCTCGATGCCCTTCAGGCCGGCGGCCAGCAGGACGGCGTAGGCCAGGTACGGGTTCGCGCCCGAGTCGAGGGAGCGGACCTCCACCCGCGCCGAGCCGGTCTTGCCGGGCTTGTACATCGGGACGCGGACCAGCGCCGAGCGGTTGTTGTGGCCCCAGCAGATGTAGGAGGGCGCCTCACCGCCCGCGCCGGCCGTGCGCTCCGTGCCGCCCCAGATGCGCTTGTAGGAGTTGACCCACTGGTTGGTCACCGCGGAGATCTCCGCCGCGTGCCGCAGCAGGCCCGCGATGAAGGAGCGGCCGACCTTGGAGAGCTGGTACTCGGCGCCGGACTCGTAGAACGCGTTGCGGTCGCCCTCGAAGAGGGAGAGGTGCGTGTGCATGCCGGAGCCGGGGTGCTCGGAGAACGGCTTCGGCATGAACGTCGCCTGTACGCCCTGCTCCAGCGCCACCTGCTTCATCACCAGGCGGAACGTCATGATGTTGTCCGCCGTGGACAGCGCGTCCGCGTACCGCAGGTCGATCTCCTGCTGGCCGGGCGCGCCCTCGTGGTGGGAGAACTCCACCGAGATGCCCATCGACTCCAGCATGGTGATCGCCTGGCGGCGGAAGTCCATGCCGACGTTCTGCGGGGTGTGGTCGAAGTAGCCGGAGTTGTCGGCCGGGGTCGGCCGGCTGCCGTCGACCGGCTTGTCCTTCAGCAGGAAGAACTCGATCTCCGGGTGAGTGTAGAAGGTGAAGCCCAGGTCGGAGGTGCGGGCCAGCGCGCGCTTGAGGACGTAGCGCGGGTCGGCGAAGGACGGCGAGCCGTCCGGCATGAGGATGTCGCAGAACATCCGGGCCGTGCCGGGGGCCTCCGCACGCCAGGGGAGGATCTGGAACGTCGACGGGTCCGGCTTGGCGATCATGTCGGACTCGTACACCCGGGCGAAGCCCTCGATGGCGGAGCCGTCGAAGCCGATGCCCTCGTCGAACGCCTGCTCGAGCTCGGCCGGGGCCACGGCGACGGACTTCAGGAAGCCCAGCACGTCCGTGAACCACAGGCGTACGAACCGGATGTCGCGCTCCTCCAAGGTCCGGAGCACGAACTCCTGCTGCTTGTCCATCTTCCGCTTCCCCATCCTTGCCGGTCAGGCCGCCTGTACTCCCGGGCCACGGGAGGCGGTCGGGCGCTCGGGCCATCCCACCACACCAGCGTTACATGTGCGTTGCCGACCGCCCTGTCGCCCATCTTGCCCGCTCATGGCGACATCCGTAACAGCCGGGTCCGCTACCCGCCCGCCGCCGGTCCGCACCCCCGCCGCCGCCGGCGCCGCAACCCCAACGCCGCCGGTTCCGCAACCCCACCCCCCGTTAATTGGAATCTGGGATGCAAGTTTTAATGGGGATGCAAGCAAGCCGAGCAAGTCCGGCGCAGCCGGCTTGTCCAGCCAGAGGAGACCCGATGCTGTCCGAGCAGTCCGCTGCCGTCGTGCGTGCCACGCTTCCCGCCGTCGGCGCGTCCCTCGGCGAGATCACCGAGCGCTTCTACGCCGGGATGTTCGCCGCCCGCCCCGAGTTGCTGCGCGACCTGTTCAACCGCGGCAACCAGGCCGCCGGCACCCAGCGCCAGGCCCTCGCCGGATCCATCGCCGCCTTCGCCACGCACCTGCTGGACCACCCCGACCAGCGGCCCGACGCGATGCTCGGGCGCATCGCCCACAAGCACGCCTCGCTCGGCATCACCCCCGAGCAGTACGAGATCGTCCACGAGCACCTCTTCGCCGCCATCGCGGACGTGCTCGGCGAGGCCGTCACCCCGGAGGTCGCCGCCGCCTGGGACGAGGTCTACTGGCTGATGGCGAACGCCCTGATCGCCGTCGAGAAGCGCCTCTACGAGGAGCGCGGCGGCCGGACCTGGCGCACCTGGGAGGTCGTCGAGCGCGTCCGGGAGACCGCCGACGTGGTGACCTTCCGGCTTCGTCCGGCCGACGGCGGCCCGGTGCGCGACTTCCGCGCCGGCCAGTACGTCTCCGTCCGGGTGACCCTCGCCGACGGCGCCCGGCAGATACGGCAGTACAGCCTCTCCGGTGCGCCCGGGCCGGACGAGCGGCAGTTCAGCGTCAAGCGGGTGCACGGCGGCTCCGGGCCCGAGGGTGAGGTCTCGCACCACCTCCACGCGCGCGTGCGGGCCGGCGACACCCTGGAGCTGTCCGAGGCGTACGGCGACCTGGTGCTCGACACCGACGCCGGAACGCCCCTGCTGCTCGCCTCCGCCGGCATCGGCGTGACCCCGATGACCGCGATGCTGGCGCACCTCGCCGACAGCGGGCACCGCGCGCCGGTCACCGTCGTGCACGGCGACCGCTCCCCGGCCGATCACGCCCTGCGCGCCGACCACGAGGCGTACGCGGCGAAGCTGCCGGACAGCGCCGTGCACTTCTGGTACGAGCAGGACACCCCGGCCGGTGCGCACACCGGGTACGTCGACCTCGCGGGCGTGTCCGTGGCGCCGGGCACGCGTGCGTACCTGTGCGGTCCGCTGCCGTTCATGCGGGCGATGCGGGAGCAACTGATCGGCAAGGGGGTCGCCCCGGCCGACATCCACTACGAGGTGTTCGGCCCGGACCTGTGGCTGGCCCAGCAGGGCTGACGCACGCCGGTCGCCACGGCGAGGGGCCTCAACGCCCCTCGCCTTTACGGAACTTGGCATTCCACAACTGCGCAGAGCGTTGCCAGTTCGCGGAGTCACCCATACCTTCGCCCTCAGAAAGCGCTTTCCCAAAACTCCGGTGAGGGAATGTCATGCTCCTGACATTACAGCGAGAGGTGAGGCAAGGATGAGACGACGACCAGTCACACTGCGGGTCTCCGCACTGCTGGCCACGGGGGCTGTCGCGGCAGCAACCGGTTTCGCACTGTCGGCGCCCACCGCGTCCGCGGCGGCCGCCGGCGCCACCGGCTACGCGACCCAGAACGGCGGCACCACCGGCGGCGCGGGCGGGCAGACCGTGCGCGCCACCACCGGGACCCAGATACACCAGGCCCTGTGCGGCCGGGCCAGTGCCGACACCCCCCTCACCATCCAGGTCGAGGGCACCATCAACCACGGCAACACCACCCAGGTATCCGGCGACAGTTGCAGCACCGCCGCCGACAAGATCGAGCTCAAGCAGATCAGCAACGTCACCATCGTCGGAGTAGGCAGCGGAGCCGTCTTCGACCAACTGGGCATCCACATCCGGGAGTCCAGCAACATCATCATCCAGAACGTCACGGTCAGGAACGTCAAGAAGTCCGGCTCGCCCACCTCCAACGGCGGCGACGCCATCGGCATGGAGAGCGACGTCCGCAACGTCTGGGTCGACCACGTCACCCTGGAGGCGTCCGGCGGCGAGTCGGAGGGCTACGACGGCCTGTTCGACATGAAGGACAACACCCAGTACGTGACCCTGTCCTACAGCACCCTGCGCAACTCCGGGCGCGGCGGCCTGATCGGGTCCAGCGAGAGCGACGTATCGAACGGCTTCGTCACCTTCCACCACAACCTGTACGAGAACATCGACTCGCGAGCGCCCCTGCTGCGCGGCGGCATCGCCCACATGTACAACAACCACTACGTGAGCCTGAACGAGTCCGGCATCAACTCCCGCGCGGGCGCCAGGGCCAAGGTGGACAACAACTACTTCGAGGACTCCAAGGACGTCCTCGGCACCTTCTACACCGACGCGGCCGGCTACTGGCAGGTTGCGGGCAACATCTTCGACAACGTGACCTGGTCCGAGCCGGGCGAGGACAACAACCCCGCGGGCCCGAACCCCACGTCGAACACGTCCGTCGGCATCCCGTACGCGTACACCCTCGACGCGGCGAACTGCGTACCGAGCGTGGTCAGCCAGACGGCCGGTGCCGACAAGGGCCTGAAGGTCTCCGACGGCAGCTGCACCCCGCAGACTCCGTCGCCGACCCCCACCGACCCCACCCCGACGCCCACCGACCCCACCCCGACGACCCCGCCCACGGGAACCAACCTCAGCATCGGCGCCGGCGCCGACGGCACCAGCAAGGCCGACGGCACGAGCTACGGCAACGTGCGCGACGGGAACCTCAGCACCTACTGGTCACCGGCCGGCTCGACCGGCGCGGTCTCGGTCAAGTGGGGCACCGCCACCACCGTCTCCAAGATCAACATTCGTGAGGCGGCGGGCTCCGAGGGCACCATCGGATCCTGGCGGGTCCTCAACGGCGACACCGGCGCCGTCCTGACCTCCGGCAGCGGGGCGGGCGTCATCTCCTTCCCCCGGACCTCACTGAAGAAGGTCACCTTCCAGATCACCGGCGCCGACGGCACACCGAAGGTCGCCGAGTTCGAGACGTACGCGGGATGACCCGCCCGGGGGCCGCCGGATCCCGGCGGCCCCCGCCGCTCACCCCTGCGCCTGCGCCGGCCCGGCGGGACCGAACCACCGCGGCAGCCGGTCGAGCAGATCGGCCTGGTCGTCGCCGACCCACACGATGTGGCCGTCCGGGCGCAGCAGGACCGCGGGTACGTCGAGTTCCTCGCTGACGTCCACGACGTGGTCCACCCGGTCCGCCCAGCCCTCCACCGAGAGCCGGCCCGTCTGGTCCAGCAGGAGGCCGCGGCCGGTGCGGGTCAGGTCGTAGAGGCGTCCGCGCTTGAGCTGGAGGTCGCGGAGGCGGCGGCCGAGGAGGGCGTGGCCCTCGCCCACGTCGTAGCGGACGTCCAGCGCGGTGATCTTCCCGACCAGGTGGCGGTTCACCTCCTCGAAGGTCATCAGTTCCGTCAGGAGGCGGCGTACCGCCTGGGGGCCCGGTTCCGTGGACACCAGCAGCGTCATCGCGCGGACCGTGTCCAGGACGGCGGCCGCCACGGGGTGGCGTTCCGACTCGTAGGTGTCCAGGAGGCCCGGCGGGGCCCAGCCCCGTACCTCGGCGGCCAGTTTCCAGCCGAGGTTGAAGGCGTCCTGGACGCCGAGGTTGAGGCCCTGGCCGCCGAGCGGCGGGTGGATGTGGGCCGCGTCACCGGCCAGCAGTACGCGGCCGACACGGTAGCGCTCGGCCTGGCGGGTCGCGTCGCCGAAGCGGGACAGCCAGCGCGGGGAGTGCACACCGAAGTCGGTGCCCGCGGTCGCCCGCAGCTGCTGCTTGATCTCCTCCAGGGTGGGCGGCTCCGAGCGGTCCTCGGCCACCTCTGCGGCGGGCACGACCACGCGGTACGGTCCGTCGCCGACCCTGCCGACGCCGAAGCGCTTCTGGGTCGTGCGGACCTCCGCGACCACGGCGGCCACCGTCTCCGGCGGCACGCCCACCTCCATCTCGCCGATCAGCGTGTCGTTCCTGCTGGGCTCCCCGGGGAAGCCCACACCCAGGAGCTTGCGCACCGTGCTGCGGCCGCCGTCGCAGCCGACCAGGTAGCGGGCGCGCAGGCGGGATCCGTCGGACAGCTCGGCGGTCACCCCGTCGGCGTCCTGGGCCAGGCTGGCCAGCGCGCAGCCGCGCCGGATCTCGGCGCCCAGCTCGGTGGCGTGCTCCTCCAGCAGACGGTCGGTGAGGGTCTGCGGGATGCCGAGGACGTAGCCGTGCGCCGTGTCCAGGCGGTCGGGCCAGGGTGCCTCGATGCCGGCGAAGAAGCCGCCGACCCGGTACTGCTTCCCGTGCGCCAGGAACCTCTCCAGCAGGCCGCGCTGGGCCATGATCTCGATGCTGCGCACATGCAGACCGAGTGCGCGGACCACGGGAGTCGGCTGCGGCGCCTTCTCCAGCACGACCACGTGCACGCCGTGCAGGCGCAGCTCGGCGGCGAGCATCAGGCCGGTCGGTCCGGCGCCGGTGATGATGACGTCGATCACGGCATTCCCCCATGAAGTGGCGCATAGATGCGCGAAGTGGCGCAGAGTGTGGCGTAGGCCGGTCATTCTGCGCGACAGAGGGGGCCTTGCCGCAAGGCCCCCTCTGCGCTATACGTTGAGAGTGGCAAGGAGTTCCTGACTCCTTGCCTTTGTCATGTGGTCAGCCGTTGCGGGCCGCCAGGGCCGACAGGAGCTTGTGCAGCGGCTCCGTGGCGCGGCGGCGGTACTCCTGGACCGCCCAGCCGTTGCCGTCCGGGTCCTGGAAGTGCATGAACGTCGCGCCGTCGTCCGGGGCGTACTGGACCGGCTCGGAGATCTCCAGACCCCGCGCGGTCAGGTCCGCGTGGGCCGCCTTGATGTCGGCGACGCAGAGCTGCAGGCCCTGGTACGTGCCGGGGGCCGGCGTGGGACCGGGGGTCATCTCCCAGATGCTGTCGCCCAGCGCGATCGAGCAGCCGGAGCCGGGCGGGGTCAGCTGGACGATGCGCATGCCCGGCATGACCTCCTGGTCGATGTCCACGTGAAAGCCGACCTTGTCCCGGTAGAAGTCCCTGGCCCGGTCGATGTCGCTGACGGGGAGCGGGATCACTTCGAGGGTCATGTCCATGTGCGCGACTCCTTCGTCGACGTCAGGCGAACCGCCACCTCGTCTGGCTGAACGGCTCTCCCTTACCGAAGCCGAAAACACAGCGCGGCGCCACCGAAAACACCACCGCGTGTCCCGGGCCGTGGTGGAAGTGCCCGTCCCGCACCTCGAAGTGCCAGAAGCTGCCGTACTTCGCCTCCCACGCCGCCGCCAGCTCGCGCAGCCGGGTGTCGTCGACGACGCGTACCGCCTCGCCCTCCACCACCAGGTCGTAGCCCTGGTTCCAGGTGTTGGTCCCGGTCGTCAGCACGACCTGCGGGTTCGCCGCCAGATTGCGGGCCTTGCGCTCCTCGGGGCCGGTGCAGAAGTGCAGCGCGCCGTCCGACCAGACGGCCGGGAGCGGCGTGACATGGGGGCGGCCGTCCGGGCGGACCGTGGAGATCCAGAAGAGTTCCGCCTCGGCGAGGCGGGCTTCGGCCTCCGGCCAGGGGACGGCGGTCGCCGCCGGGTCGCCGTAACGGGAGTCGAGGGTTGTCTCGGGTGTCGTCGTGCCGGTCATCGTGGGGCCTCCGCCGGGAAGTTCTGTGCCGGGATGTGCTGTGTGTTCAGACCGTGCACTCCGGGCGGACTCATCGCACGCCGTGCCGGGGCCGCTCGGCGGCGGCATGGTTAGGCTCAGGGCTGTACGAGCCTGATCCGAGGCTACGAGCCTGATCCGAGGCAGCGAGGGAGGCCGGGATGACGTCGGCGCCGGGGCGCAGGAGCAGTACCTTCACTCGGCTGCTGCGGCACGGCTTCACCGACCCCTCCGCCGCCGAGCGCCTGCTGGACGGACCCGAGCTGGCGCCCGTGCGCAGCGATCCGGTGCTGCTGGACGCGCTCGGCGCCACCGCCGACCCGGATCTCGCGCTGCTCGGGCTGGTACGGCTGCTGGAGGCGCAGCCCGGACCGACGGACCGCCAGGAGCTGCTGGACACCGTGATCGCGGCGAAGCCGCTGCGGGACCGGCTGCTGGGCGTGCTCGGCGCCTCGGCCGCCCTCGGCGACCATCTCGCCCGGCACTCCGGGGACTGGCGGGCGCTCGTCACGTACGAGCCGAGCGATCTGCATCCCGGCGTCGAGGAGTTCGAGCGGGGGCTGGCCGGCGCGACCGACGCCGTGTCGCTGCGGGTCGCCTACCGGCGCTGTCTGCTGTCCATCGCCGCCCGGGATGTCTGCGGCACCACCGAGGTCGCCGAGACCGCCGCCGAACTCGCCGATCTCGCCACCGCCACCCTGCGGGCCGCTCTCGCGCTCGCCGAGGCCGCCGCGCCCAAGGACGCCGCCGTGTGCCGGCTCGCGGTGATCGCCATGGGGAAGTGCGGCGGGCACGAGCTGAACTACGTGTCGGACGTCGATGTCGTCTTCGTGGGGGAGCCCGCCGAGGGGGCGGACGAAGGGAAGGCGCTGCGCGCCGCCACCCGGCTCGCCTCGCACATGATGCGGATCTGCTCCGAGTCCACCGTCGAGGGCACGATCTGGCCCGTCGACGCCAATCTGCGGCCCGAGGGACGCAACGGCCCGCTGGTGCGCACGCTGGCCTCCCATGTCGCCTACTACCAGCGCTGGGCCAAGACCTGGGAGTTCCAGGCGCTGCTCAAGGCCCGGCCCGTCGCCGGTGACCTCGGGCTCGGGCAGGAGTACGTCGACGCGCTGCAGCCGCTGGTGTGGCAGGCCGCCGAGCGGGAGAACTTCGTCGGCGACGTGCAGAAGATGCGGCGGCGGGTCGTCGAGAACATCCCCGCCGCCGAGGTCGACCGGCAGCTGAAGCTGGGGCCGGGCGGTCTGCGGGACGTCGAGTTCGCCGTACAGCTGCTGCAGCTGGTGCACGGGCGGGCCGACGCCTCGCTGCGCAGCGGGACGACGCTGGATGCCTTGAAGGCGCTGGCCGCCGGGGGGTATGTGGGGCGGGCCGATGCCGCGCAGCTGGACGAGGCGTACCGGTTCCTGCGGTCCATGGAGCACCGGATCCAGCTGTACCGGCTGCGGCGGACCCATCTCGTGCCCGAGGACGAGGCCGATCTGCGGCGGCTGGGGCGGTCGCTCGGGCTGCGGACGGACCCGGTGTCGAGCCTGCAGCGTGAGTGGCGTCGGCACGCGTCCGTGGTGCGGCGGCTGCACGAGAAGCTGTTCTACCGGCCGCTGCTCGACGCAGTCGCCGCGCTGGCGCCCGGGGAGGCGCGGCTCAGCGCCGAGGCCGCGCGCGAGCGGCTGGTCGCCCTGGGATACGCCGATCCCGCGTCCGCGCTGCGGCATCTGGAGGCGCTGGCCTCCGGGGTGACGCGGAAGGCGGCGATCCAGCGGACGCTGCTGCCGGTGCTGCTGGGATGGTTCGCGGACTCGGCGGATCCGGACGCCGGGCTGCTGAACTTCCGGAAGGTGTCCGACGCGCTGGGCAAGACGCCCTGGTATCTGCGGCTGCTGCGGGACGAGGGGGCGGCGGCGGAGAACCTGGCCCGGGTGCTGTCGGCGGGGCGGCTCGCGCCCGATCTGCTGATGCGGGCGCCCGAGGCGGTCGCGCTGCTGGGCGACGGGGACGGCGGGGGGCTGCGGCCTCGGTCCCGGGCTCATCTGGAGCAGGAGATCCTCGCTGCCGTGGGGCGGGCTGATGATGCTGTTCAGGGGGTCACCGCCGCTCGGGGGGTGCGGCGGCGGGAGCTGTTCCGTACCGCTGCGGCGGACATCGTGGGGTCCTACGGGACGGAGTCGCAGCCCGCCGAGGCCGACGAGGGGGCGCTCGTCGATCTGGTGGGGGGTGCGGTGTCTGACTTGACGGCCGCGACGCTTGCCGGGACCCTGCGGGCCGTGGTGCGGGAAGGGTGGGGGGACACCCTGCCCACGCGGTTCGCGGTCATCGGCATGGGGCGGTTCGGGGGGCACGAGCTGGGCTACGGGTCCGACGCCGATGTGCTGTACGTGCATGAACCGCGGGACGGTGTGGACGAGGGGGAGGCGGCGAGGGCCGCGAACAAGGTCGTCGCCGAGATGCGGCGGTTGCTGCAGATTCCGAGTGCTGATCCGCCGCTGCTCGTCGATGCCGACCTGCGGCCCGAGGGCAAGTCCGGGCCGCTGGTGCGGACGCTGAAGTCGTACGAGGCGTACTACCGGCGGTGGGCGCTGGTGTGGGAGCGGCACGCCTTGCTGCGGGCCGAGTATGTCGCCGGCGACGAGGATCTCGGGCGCCGGTTCGTCGAGATGGTCGATCCGCTGCGGTACCCGGCGGGCGGGCTGGGGGACGACGCCGTGCGGGAGATCCGGCGGCTGAAGGCGCGGATGGAGTCCGAGCGGCTGCCCCGGGGGGCTGATCCGAAGCTGCACGCGAAGCTCGGGCCGGGCGGGCTGTCGGACGTGGAGTGGACCGTGCAGTTGGTGCAGCTGCGGCACGGGGCGACGGTGGAGGGGCTGCGGACCACGCGTACGCGGGAGGCGCTGGCGGCGGCCGCGGCGGCGGGGCTGGTGTCCGAGGACGACGCCGGGGTGCTGGACGAGGCGTGGGTGCTGGCTACGCGGGTGCGGAACGCGGTGATGCTGGTGCGGGGGCGGGCGGGGGACACGTTTCCCACGGATCCGCGGGAGCTGGCTGCCGTGGGGCGGTATCTGGGGTACGGGCCCGGGCGGGCCGGGGACATGCTCGATGCGTATCGGCGTACGGCGCGGCGCGCTCGTGCGGTGGTGACGGAGCTGTTCTACGGGGACTGAGGTGGTCCGTCCCCGCGCGAGCTGAGTGCGTGGGTCGGGGCCGCGGTGGTACGGCACAGCCCGCCGCAGTCGCGCCCCTCCCTGTGTTGCCGGGTGGGCCGGCGTGGGGACCAGCTAAGCGGCGGGCTGCGCCGTACCACCGCGGCCCGCTCCTGTTGTCTCGCGGCTGCGGGGCGGGACTCGTCGTGGGAGGCGGTGGGGGAGGGTGCCGTACCAGAGGGTGGCGAGGGCGTAGCCGGCGGTCAGGCAGATGAGGCCGCCCACCGCGTCGAGCCAGAAGTGGTTGGCTGTGGCGACGATGACGACGAGGGTCAGGGTGGGGTAGAGCAGGCCGAGGATCTTGGCCCAGGGGACCGTGGCCAGGGTGAAGATGGTCAGGCCGCACCAGACCGACCAGCCGATGTGCATCGAGGGCATGGCGGCGTACTGGTTGGACATGTTCTTCAGGTCGCCGGAGGCCATCGAGCCCCAGGTCTCGTGGACCATCACCGTGTCGATGAAGGCCTCGCCGTTCATCAGGCGGGGTGGGGCCAGGGGGTAGAGGTAGTAGCCGACCAGGGCCACCGCGGTGGTGGAGAAGAGGACCAGGCGGGTCGCGGCGTAGCGGCCGGGGTGGCTTCGGTAGAGCCAGACGAGGACGCCGAGGGTCACCACGAAGTGCAGGGTGGCGTAGTAGTAGTTCATGCCGACGATGAGCCAAGTCACCGAGTTCACGGCGTGGTTGATCGACTCCTCGACGGCGATGCCCAGGTGGTGTTCCAGCCGCCAGATCCAGTCGGCGTTGCGGAGGGCCTCGGCCTTCTGCTCGGGGACCGCGTTGCGGATCAGGGAGTACGTCCAGTAACTCACCGCGATCAGCAGGATCTCGAACCACAGGCGGGGCCTGCGGGGGGTGCGCCTCGCTGTGGGTGGTGCGGTCGTGACGGGGTGTGGAACGGCCTGCTGCCGGCCCTCCAGCGTTGTCACGGTCGTGTCACCCATAGGCACAGAGTCTGCCAGAAAGACCCTCCCCCTCAGATCATCCTCTGGTCGGGTTCGACCCGCATGTTCGGGTTCGGGGGGCTACGACTCAGGAACGACTCGGGGCCGAGTCCGTCGAGCCGCGGACGACGAGCTCCGGCATGAAAACGAACTCGCTGTGCGGGGCAGGGGTTCCGCCGATCTCCTCGAGGAGGGTGCGGACGGCAGCCTGGCCCATCGCCGGGACCGGCTTGCGGATGGTCGTCAGGGGCGGGTCGGTGAAGGCGATCAGCGGGGAGTCGTCGAAGCCGACCACGGAGATGTCCTTGGGGACGTCCATGCCGAGTTGCCGGGTGGCTCGTATCGCACCCAGCGCCATCATGTCGCTGGCGCAGACGACGGCCGTGCAGTCGCGTTCGATGAGCGCGGTCGCCGCCGCCTGGCCGCCCTCCAGCGTGTACAGCGAGTGCTGGATCAGTTCCTTCTCGATGGTCTCGGCGGACAGGCCCAGTTGGTCCTGCATCGTGCGGACGAAGCCCTCGATCTTGCGCTGCACGGGGACGAAGCGCTTGGGGCCGAGGGCCAGGCCGATGCGGGTGTGGCCGAGGGAGGCGAGGTGGGTGACCGCGAGGGCCATCGCCGCGCGGTCGTCGGGGGAGATGAAGGGGGCCTGGACCTTGGGGGAGAAGCCGTCGACCAGGACGAAGGGGACGCCCTGTGCGCGCAGGCGCTCGTAGCGCTGCATGTCGGCGGTGGTGTCCGCGTGCAGGCCGGAGACGTAGATGATGCCGGCCACGCCCCGGTCCACCAGCATCTCGGTGAGCTCGTCCTCGGTGGAGCCGCCCGGGGTCTGGGTGGCCAGCACCGGGGTGTAGCCCTGGCGGGTCAGGGCCTGGCCGATGACCTGGGCCAGGGCCGGAAAGATGGGGTTCTCCAGCTCCGGGGTGATCAGACCCACCAGGCCCTCGCTGCGCTGGCGGAGCCGCACCGGGCGTTCGTAGCCCAGGACGTCGAGGGCGGCGAGGACGGACTGGCGGGTGGTGGCGGCGACGCCCGGCTTGCCGTTGAGGACGCGGCTGACGGTCGCCTCGCTCACCCCCGCCTGAGCAGCGATATCGGCAAGCCGTGTGGTCACAGGACTGGACTGTAGCTGGCGCGTCTCTCCTTGCACACCGAACGGACGCCTGGTGCGCGCCGTCGAACGGCCCGCTGCGGGCTGCTGGGTCATCGCGGTCCCTCACGTGATGGTCGGCGTCCGTTCCGCAACGGATGATTCACCCGGCGGAAACGGATGGCAAGTGCTTGCAGAGTCTTGCACAACTGTCCGAGACGCAGGTGTGGAGCGGTAGAACGCGGTCGCGAGGCGGTCTAGGAGCGGTCACGGCGGGATAACTCTCGCGCTCTCTTGCAAAAGTTTTCAGCAAGGTCTTTCGAATCGCTTACATCGCTGTTACGTTCACCTCGCCCGGCGGCCGCAACGGCGCAGTCGGCAAGTCGCAGGCACGGCAGACGGGGCCGTGTCCTGCACCACACGGGCTTTCACCCTCAAGGAGAACTCATGCGGCGTGGCATAGCGGCCACCGCGCTGGTGGCGTCCCTCGCTCTCTCGGCGACGGCGTGCGGCGGGGACAGCGACAGCGGTGACAAGGCCGGCGGGCCGGTCACCATCACCTGGTGGGACACCTCCAACGCGACCAACGAGGCGCCGACGTACAAGGCCCTGGTCAAGGAGTTCGAGGCCGCCAACAAGGGCATCAAGGTCAAGTACGTCAACGTCCCCTTCGACCAGGCGCAGAACAAGTTCGACACCGCCGCCGGTTCCAAGGGCGCCCCCGACGTGCTGCGCTCCGAGGTCGGCTGGACCCCCGCCTTCGCCAAGAAGGGCTTCTTCCTGCCGCTGGACGGCACCGAGGCCCTCAAGGAGCAGGACAAGTTCAAGTCCAACCTGCTCGAGCAGGCCAAGTACGAGGGCAAGACCTACGGCGTCCCGTTCACCACGGACACCCTCGCGCTGGTCTACAACAAGGAGCTCTTCGAGAAGGCCGGTGTCGAGGCCCCCAAGACCTGGGACGAGCTGAAGAAGGCCGCCGCCACCATCAAGGAGAAGACCGGCGTCGACGGCTACTGGGGCTCGACCCAGGCCTACTACGCCCAGTCCTTCCTGTACGGCGAGGGCACCGACACCGTCGACGTCGACGCCAAGAAGATCACCGTCAAGTCGCCCGAGGCCAAGAAGGCGTACGGCACCTGGCTGAGCCTGTTCAAGGGCAAGGGCCTGCACAAGGCCGACGTCACCGCCGACGCCTACGCCCACATCCAGGACGCGTTCGTCAACGGCAAGGTCGCCGCGATCATCCAGGGCCCGTGGGAGATCACCAACTTCTACAAGGGCTCCGCGTTCAAGGACAAGAACAACCTCGGCATCGCCACCGTCCCGGCCGGCTCCACCGGCAAGGCGGGCGCCCCGACCGGCGGCCACAACCTGTCCGTCTACGCCGGTTCCACCGAGGACAAGCAGCAGGCCGCGCTGAAGTTCGTGAACTTCATGACCTCCGCCAAGGCGCAGGAGACCATCGCGCTGAAGAACTCCACGCTGCCCACGCGTGACGACGCCTACACCGACAAGGTCAAGGCCGACCCGGGCATCGCGGGCTACCAGACGGTCCTCTCCGCCGCCCAGCCGCGCCCGGCGCTGCCCGAGTACAGCTCGCTGTGGGGTCCGCTCGACGACGAGCTGCCGCAGATCGCGAGCGGCAAGGACTCCCTGGACAAGGGCCTGACCGACGCGGAGATCGCGATCGCCAAGCTGGTGCCGGACTTCAGCAAGTGACGCCCGGGTGGCCGCCGGACCCCGCCAGTAGGGGAGGGTCCGGCGGCCACCGGCCGTGCCGTACTCCTTGATCATCCAGAAGGTGCCGAACCATGACAGTCGCCATCGACCGTGCGACCGGCAAGCGCCGCGGTGACCGCGCGCCCCGGCCCGGCCCGGTCAGCCGCATGAAGCGGGCATTCGCCAAGCACTGGTACGCCTACGCCATGATCGCGCCGGTGGCCGTCGTGCTCGGCGTCATCGTGCTGTACCCCCTGGCGTACGGCTTCTATCTGACGCTCACCGACGCCGACAGCCTCAACTCGGCCCGCACCATCGGCGTCAACGAGATCGAGGCCACCTACAAGTTCATCGGCCTGGACAACTACGCCGACATCCTGTGGGGCGAGACGGCCTACGACCGCTTCTGGTCGCACTTCATCTGGACGATCGTGTGGACGGCCGCCTGTGTCGCCCTGCACTACGGCATCGGGCTCGGCCTCGCGCTGCTGCTCAACCAGAAGCTGCGCGGGCGCACCCTGTACCGGCTGGTGCTGATCCTGCCGTGGGCCGTGCCCACGTTCGTGACCGTCTTCGGCTGGCGCTTCATGCTCGCCGACTCCGGCATCATCAACTCTGGCCTGGACACGTTCGGCCTGCCGACGCCGCTGTGGCTGGAGGACCCCTTCTGGCAGCGGTTCGCCGCGATCATGGTCAACACCTGGTGCGGTGTGCCGTTCATGATGGTCTCCCTGCTCGGCGGCCTGCAGTCGATCGACTCCACGCTGTACGAGGCGGCCGAGATGGACGGCGCCAGCGCCTGGCAGCGGTTCCGGCACGTCACCCTGCCGGGGCTGCGCTCGGTCAGCTCCACCGTGGTGCTGCTCGGCATCATCTGGACCTTCAACCAGTTCGCCATCATCTTCCTGCTGTTCGGCAACACCGCCCCGGACGCGCAGATCCTCGTGACCTGGGCCTACCAGCTGGGCTTCGGACAGCAGCCGCGCGAGTTCGCCGAGTCCGCGGCCTACGGCATGCTGCTGCTGGCCATCCTGGTCGTCTTCACCTCCTTCTACCGCCGCTGGCTGAACCGCAATGAGCAGCAGCTCGCGATCTGAGGCAGGAGTCCCCATGAGCACCACGACTGTTGAGACCGCCGCCCCGGCCGGTCCGCCGGCCGGCGAGAAGACCGCCAAGCGCCCGGCGCGGCGGCGCGGCGAGGTCACCCCGCTGGGACGCCTCACCTCGCACGGCATCCTGATCGTCGCGAGCCTGATCGCGCTGTTCCCGGTCGCCTGGCTGGTCTTCCTGTCCCTCGGCCCGGACAAGGACGACTATCTGCGTCCCGGCGGCATCTGGGGCAAGATGACGCTGGACAACTACGCGTTCGTCCTGCAGAACACGAACTTCTTCGACTGGCTGAAGAGCTCGCTGATCGTCTCCCTCGGGACGACGTTCATCGGTGTCCTCGTCGCCGCCACCACCGGCTACGCGGTCTCCCGCATGCGCTTCCCGGGGTACAAGAAGTTCATGTGGGTGCTGCTGGTCACCCAGATGTTCCCGGTGGCCGTGCTGATGGTGCCGATGTACCAGATCCTGTCGGACCTGCGGCTCGTCGACACCTACTTCGGCCTGATCCTCGTGTACTGCACCACGGCCGTGCCGTACTGCGCCTGGCTGATGAAGGGATACTTCGACACCATCCCGTTCGAGATCGACGAGGCCGGGCGCGTCGACGGGCTGACCCCCTTCGGCACGTTCGCGCGGCTGATCCTGCCGCTCGCCAAGCCGGGCCTCGCGGTCGCCGCGTTCTACAGCTTCATCACCGCGTTCGGCGAGGTCGCGTTCGCCACGACGTTCATGCTGGACGACGAGAAGTACACGCTTGCCGTCGGACTGCAGAGCTTTGTCAGCGAGCATGACGCGCAGCGCAATCTCATGGCTGCCACGGCAGTTCTGATCGCGATACCTGTCTCCGCGTTCTTCTATCTCGTGCAGAAGAACCTGGTGGCGGGCCTTACCGCCGGCGGTACGAAGGGGTAGAGCCGCTAGGGGGTGAACTGTTGTCGTTCGGCTGCCGCACCGTCGTGGCTTGTCGCGCAGTTCCCCGCGCCCCTGGCGGCGTTCCCCTTCCCTTGCTCGAGGCGGTCGCGGTGCCCATCCGACCCCGCTGACACTGCGGCCGCCTCGTCTCCACGCCGCCCCCACCGCCTTCCCGACCGAACACGTATCAAGGACGACATGAGTCAGCAGCACTCCGCCGCCCCGGCCCCGACCCCCACGACCGACTCGGCCGTCGCCACCGTCGCCAGGCGCCGTGACTGGTGGCGGGACGCGGTGATCTACCAGGTGTACCCGCGCAGCTTCGCCGACAGCAACGGCGACGGCATGGGCGACCTGGAGGGCATCCGCTCCCGCCTGCCGTATCTGCGCGACCTCGGTGTGGACGCCGTGTGGCTCAGCCCCTTCTACGCCTCCCCGCAGGCCGACGCCGGCTACGACGTCGCCGACTACCGGGCCGTCGACCCGATGTTCGGCACCCTGCTGGACGCGGACGCGCTGATCCGGGACGCCCATGCGCTGGGCCTGAGGATCATCGTCGACCTGGTGCCCAACCACTCCTCCGACCAGCACGAGTGGTTCAAGCGGGCCCTCGCCGAGGGCCCCGGCTCGCCGCTGCGGGAGCGCTACCACTTCCGGCCCGGCAAGGGTGAGAACGGCGAACTGCCGCCCAACGACTGGGAGTCGATCTTCGGCGGCCCGGCCTGGACCCGGGTCACCGAGCCCGACGGCACGCCCGGCGAGTGGTACCTGCACCTGTTCGCGCCCGAGCAGCCCGACTTCAACTGGGAGCACCCGGCGGTCGGCGACGAGTTCCGCTCCATCCTGCGCTTCTGGCTGGACATGGGCGTCGACGGATTCCGCATCGATGTCGCACACGGCATGGTGAAGGCGGAGGGCCTGCCCGACCTTGGATCCCATGAGCAACTGAAGCTGCTGGGCAACGATGTCATGCCGTTCTTCGACCAGGACGGTGTGCACGAGATCTACCGTCAGTGGCGGCTGATCCTCGACGAGTACAGCGGCGAGCGCATCTTCGTCGCCGAGGCGTGGACGCCGACCGTGGAGCGCACCGCCAACTACGTGCGCCCCGACGAGCTGCACCAGGCGTTCAACTTCCAGTACCTCGGCACCCACTGGGACGCCGCCGAGCTGCGTGAGGTCATCGACCGCACCCTGGACGCCATGCGCCCGGTCGGCGCCCCCGCCACCTGGGTGCTGTCCAACCACGACGTCACCCGGCACGCCACGCGCTTCGCCAACCCGCCGGGCCTCGGCACCCAGATCCGCCTGGCCGGCGACCGCGAGCTGGGCCTGCGCCGGGCGCGGGCGGCGACGCTGCTGATGCTGGCGCTGCCCGGGTCGGCGTACGTCTACCAGGGCGAGGAGCTGGGGCTGCCGGACGTCGTGGACCTGCCGGACGAGGTGCGCCAGGACCCGGCGTACTTCCGGGGCGCGGGCCAGGACGGCTTCCGCGACGGGTGCCGGGTGCCGATCCCGTGGACCCGCGAGGGCTCGTCGTACGGCTTCGGCGACGGCGGCAGCTGGCTGCCGCAGCCGGAGGGCTGGGGCGAGCTGAGCGTTCAGGCGCAGAGCGGGGTGCCCGGCTCGACGCTGGAGCTGTACCGCGCGGCGCTCGCCGTGCGCCGGGAGCACCCCGACCTGGGCGCGGGCGACGCGGTGGAGTGGCTGCGGGCGCCCGAGGGCGTGCTGGCCTTCCGGCGCGGGGAGTTCGTGTGCGTCGCCAACACCACCGGGGAGTCGGTGACCATGCCCGCGTACGGGCGGGTGCTGATCGCCAGCGGTGAGGTGGCGGAGACGGGCGGCGAGGCGAAGGTGCCGGCCGACACGACCGTGTGGTGGACGACCGCCTGATCCGCCAGAGGCGTCCGGCAACTTTTTTTCCTTGAACTTCGTACGGCCCGCTGCCCTTTCGGGTGGCGGGCCTCTAACATCTGCGTTGCCGCAAGGTTGCTGAATGTTTCAGCAAGCGCCTTCAAAGCCTTCAACGAAGAAGGAACCCCACACATGGCACGCAGAACCCTCGCGGGGGTGGCCGCACTCGCCGCCGCCTCCCTTGTCATGACCCCGACCGCCGCCGAGGCCTCCCCGCCCGGCTCGAAGGACGTCACCGCCGTCCTCTTCGAGTGGAACTTCGCCTCGGTCGCCCGCGAGTGCACCAGCACCCTCGGCCCCGCCGGGTACGGATACGTGCAGGTCTCCCCGCCCGCCGAGCACATACAGGGCCCGCAGTGGTGGACCTCGTACCAGCCCGTCAGCTACCGGATCGCCGGCCGCCTCGGCGACCGTACGGCCTTCAAGAACATGGTGGACACGTGCCACTCCGCCGGTGTGAAGGTCGTCGTCGACACCGTCATCAACCACATGTCCGCGGGCAGCGGCACCGGCACCGGCGGCTCGTCGTACACGAAGTACGCCTACCCCGGCCTGTACTCGGCGCCCGACTTCGACAACTGCACCGCGCAGATCACCAACTACCAGGACCGCGGGAACGTCCAGAACTGCGAACTCGTCGGGCTCGCCGACCTCGACACCGGCGAGAGCTATGTGCGCGGCGCCATCGCCGGGTACATGAACGACCTGCTCTCCCTCGGCGTGGACGGCTTCCGCATCGACGCCGCCAAGCACATGCCGGCCGCCGACCTCGCGAACATCAAGTCACGGCTGAGCAACCCGAACGTCTACTGGAAGCAGGAGGTCATCTACGGCGCCGGGGAGGCCGTCCAGCCGACCGAGTACACCGGCAACGGAGACGTCCAGGAGTTCCGCTACGCCTACGACCTCAAGCGCGTCTTCACCAACGAGAACCTCGCCTACCTGAAGAACTACGGCGAGGGCTGGGGCTACATGAACAGCGGTGTCTCCGGTGTCTTCGTCGACAACCACGACACCGAGCGCAACGGCTCCACGCTCAGCTACAAGGACAACGCCACCTACACCCTGGCCAACGTCTTCATGCTGGCCTGGCCCTACGGCGCCCCGGACATCAACTCCGGCTACGAGTTCTCCGACCACGACGCCGGGCCGCCGGGCGGCGGTCAGGTGAACGCCTGCTGGCAGAACGGCTGGAAGTGCCAGCACGCCTGGCCGGAGATCAAGTCCATGGTCGCCTTCCGCAACGCCACCCGCGGCCAGGCGGTGACCAACTGGTGGGACAACGGCGGTGACGCGATCGCGTTCGGCCGCGGGAACAAGGGCTTCGTGGCCATCAACCACGAGTCCGGCTCCCTGACCCGCACCTACCAGACCTCGCTCCCGGCGGGCACGTACTGCAACGTGCAGAACAACACGCAGGTGACGGTCAATTCCTCGGGTCAGCTCACGGCGACCCTCGGCGGCAACACGGCCCTCGCGGTGTACGCGGGCAGGAGCACCTGCTGAAGCACAACTGTGACGTCCGGCGGCCGGAACCGTGGTCGCCGGACGTTAGCGTAAGCGCGGGATAAAGAACTTCCCCGCTGGATGAGGAGGTGCGGCGCGATCCGATTCCAGGCGCCCACCCGATCGTCGTGCCGCAGGGGGAGTCGTCCACATGGCCTCGAACCACACCACTCAGCGTCCGAGAGAACGAGTGGCGGGCTGTCTGCAGGCGCTGCTGTTCCCGCTGATCATCATCGGCATCATCGGCGCGTGGAACTACTACCAGGACGACAAGGACAACTCGTCCTCGTCCTCCTCCTCTTCGTCGTCGTCCCCGGACGAGAAGTCGGGCGAGTGGAAGGCCGGCGACTGCGGCGGCCCGGACCCGGACGGGTCGGCCGACGCCTACAAGGCCTTCGACTGCGACGACTCCGGGGCCACCTTCAAGGCACTGAAGATCATGGACGCGAGCATCCTGCCGGACGCCGTCCAGTGCCCGGCGGGCACCGACCTGATCGTCCAGGTGTCCATCACCTTCGGTTCCTCCGGGAGCGGCGGCATCCCCTCCAGCACCGTCTGCGGCCGCAACCTGTCCGGCGACCACCCCGGTGACGCGGGCGCCGGCGGCGGTCAGTTGGTGAAGGGCGACTGCATCGACAACACGGCCAAGGAGATCGCGTGCGCCCAGGCCGGCGCCGCCGACTACAAGGTCCTCGACCTGGTCAAGACGGAGGCCGAGTGCCCGTCGGCCACCACGGACCCGCTGAAGCTGACGCTCGCGCTGGGCCGTCCGTACGACGTGATCTGCGCGACCAAGGCCGCCTGACGATCCGTCACCTCGCATGCTGCGCCGCCGGTTCCCGACTCGGGGACCGGCGGCGCACTTGTGTGTGCCGGACTCGTCCGTACCTTCCCGAAAGCTCCGGCTGGAAGTTCTTACCGTTACTTTCAGATGTCTTGCTGTAAAGCTTTCAGCGGCGATACGGTCACGCCGGCCGAATGAGCCTGATCTGAGCCGTCATCGCAAGGAGTGCACGCCTGTGATACCCAGTTGGCCCGCGCCCCCGAGGCGCCGTTCTCCGCGCGGCAGACGGATCGCCGCCGTCACCGTCGCCGCCCTCGCCGCCGCGCTCGTGCAGCCGCTCGCCGCCCGC
>NZ_JAOCQE010000380.1 GCF_025290915.1 Streptomyces sp. 15-116A
GCGCTCGCCGCGACCCCGGGCGTACGGGCCCGCCGGCCCCGCACCTTCCGCGCGGACGGTGAGGAATGGGTGGTGTGGGTGACCGACGCCGAGGGCGACGACGCCCTGGAGTTCGCGCCCGCCACCGGACTCGCCCCCGGCGCCACCCCGCGCCGTATCGCCGCCGGACAGCTCGGCCGGGTCCTCGGCCTCGCCATGGCCCCCGACGGCAGCCGAGCCGCCGTCGCCTCGCACGACGGCCGGGTCCTGCTCGTCGAACGCGAGACCGGCGAGGTCCGCGAGGTCGACCGCAGCGAGGACGGCGACGTCTCCGGGCTCACCTTCTCCCCGGACTCCGCCTGGCTCGCCTGGTCCCACCCCGGCCCGCGCCCGCTCAGCCAGCTCCGCCTCGCCAACACCACCGACCTCCAGGTCACCGAGGCGACCCCGCTGCGCTTCCAGGACTACGCGCCCGCCTTCACCCTCGACGGCAAGCACCTCGCCTTCCTGTCGACCCGCTCCTTCGACCCGGTCTACGACGAGCACGTCTTCGACCTCGCGTTCGTCGAGGGCGTCCGCCCGTACCTGATCACCCTCGCCGCGACCACACCGTCGCCGTTCGGGCCGCAGCGGCACGGGCGGGCCTTCGAGACGCCGGACCGGGAGGAGACCCCGGACAGCGAGGGCACCCCCACGACCCGGATCGACCTCGACGGACTCGCCGACCGGATCGTGCCGTTCCCCGTCGAGGCCGCCCGCTACTCCAACCTGCGCGCCGCCAAGGACGGGGTGCTGTGGCTGCGGCACCCGGTCACCGGCGTCCTCGGCGCGTCCCGGGCCACGCCGGACGACCCCGACCCCAAGACCGAGCTGGAGCGCTACGACCTCGCCCAGCAGCGCATCGAGCATCTCGCCGCCGACGCCGACCACTTCGAGGTCAGCGGCGACGGCAAGCGGGTCCTGCTGTGGACCGACGGCCGGCTCAAGGTCGTGCCCAGCGACCGGCGCGCCTCGAACGACGACGACAGCGACACCAACATCACCGTCGACCTCGGCAGGGTCCGCCAGTTCATCGACCCGGCCGCGGAGTGGCGGCAGATGTTCGACGAGACCGGCCGCATCATGCGGGACAACTTCTGGCGCGCGGACATGAACGGCGTCGACTGGGACGGCGTCCTCGACCGCTACCGGCCCGTCCTCGACCGGCTCGCCACCCACGACGACCTGGTGGACCTGCTGTGGGAGGTGCACGGGGAGCTGGGCACCTCGCACGCGTACGTCACACCGCGAGGTGGCCACGGGGACTCCGGCGCCCGGCAGGGGCTGCTGGGCGCGGACATCTCGCGGCACGAGGACGGGAGTTGGCGGGTCGACCGCATTCTGCCGTCGGAGACGTCGGATCCGGATGCGCGCTCGCCGCTCGCGGCGCCGGGGGTCGCCATCAGGCCCGGTGACGCGATCGTCGCCGTGGCCGGGCAGCCGGTGGATCCGGTGGCCGGGCCCGGACCGCTGCTCGTGGGGACGGCGGGGAAGCCGGTGGAGCTGACCGTGTCCCCCGCGGGGGGCGGGGATCCGCGGCACGCGGTGGTCGTGCCGGTCGCCGACGAGGAGCCGTTGCGGTATCACGCGTGGGTCGCCGACCGGCGGGCGTATGTGCATGAGAAGTCCGGGGGGCGGCTCGGGTATCTGCATGTGCCGGACATGATCGGGTCCGGGTGGGCGCAGCTCCATCGTGATCTGCGGGTCGAGGTCGCGCGGGAGGGGCTGGTCGTCGACGTCCGGGAGAACCGGGGCGGGCACACCTCGCAGCTCGTCGTGGAGAAGCTGGCGCGGCGGATCGTGGGGTGGGACATGCCGCGGGGGATGCGGGCGGAGAGCTATCCGCTGGATGCGCCTCGGGGGCCGGTGGTCGCGGTGGCGAACGAGTTCTCGGGGTCGGACGGGGACATTGTGAACGCGGCGATCAAGGCGTTGGGGCTGGGCACGGTTGTCGGGACGCGGACGTGGGGTGGGGTTGTCGGGATCGACAGTCGGTATCGGCTGGTCGACGGGACGTTGGTGACGCAGCCGAAGTATGCGTTCTGGCTTGAGGGTTACGGGTGGGACGTGGAGAACCACGGGGTTGATCCGGATGTGGAGGTTGTGCAGCGGCCGCAGGATTATGCCGCCGGGCGGGATGTTCAGTTGGACGAGGCGATTCGGCTGGCGTTGAGTGCGCTGGATGAAACGCCGGCGAAGGTGCCGCCCGCTTTGCCGTGACCCTGGGCTGTGGCTGGGCGGGGGTAGGTGTCGCTCGCCCGCGCTGGCGGGGTGCCGCTGCGCCCACCCGTGCCGCCCCAGCGGCACGACTGCCCGCAGCTACGCAGGGACGAGCGCGCGCGGCTGCCCGCAGCTGCGCGGGTGCGAGCGGGCGCGGCTGGCCGCGGCTGGGGCGACTAGGATGCGCCCTGTACGCGATCATCCCGGGTCTAGGAGGCCGTATGGCTGGGGAAGCTCAAGGCGACTGCTTGTTCTGCAAGATTGTTGCGGGGAGTATTCCGGCGACGATCGTCCGGGAGACGGAGACGACCGTCGCGTTTCGGGACATCAATCCCCAGGCGCCGACCCATGTGCTGGTGATCCCGAAGGCGCACCACCGGGACGCCGCCGCCCTCGCCGCCGCCGCGCCCGAGCTCGCCGCCGACGTGCTGCGCGAGACGCAGGCCGTCGCCAACGACGAGAAGCTGGAGAGCTACCGGATCGTGTTCAACACCGGCAGCGGCGCCGGCCAGACCGTCTGGCACGCGCACGCCCATGTCCTGGGCGGCCGCGGTCTCGAGTGGCCCCCCGGGTAAGCCGCCTTGTCCGTACGCGAACTGGTGGTGCTCGGCACAGCCAGCCAGGTCCCCACCCGGCACCGCAACCACAACGGCTATCTGCTGCGCTGGGACGGCGAGGGCTTCCTGTTCGACCCCGGCGAGGGCACCCAGCGGCAGATGCTGCGCGCCGGGATCGCCGCGCACGACCTGAACCGGATCTGCGTCACCCACTTCCACGGGGACCACAGCCTCGGCCTCGCCGGTGTCATCCAGCGCATCAACCTCGACAAGGTGCCGCACGAGGTCACCGCGCACTACCCCCGCTCCGGGCAGCGCTTCTTCGACCGGCTGCGGTACGCCACCGCCTACCGGGAGACCGTCGCGCTCACCCAGGCGCCGGTAGACGTTGACGGGCCGCTGGCGGTGACGCCCCGCTACACGCTGGAGGCGCGCAAGCTCTCCCACCCCGTCGAGTCCTTCGGCTACCGGCTCGTCGAGCCCGACGGGCGCCGCATGCTGCCCGACCGGCTCGCCGCGCACGGCATCAAGGGCCCCGATGTCGGCCGCATCCAGCGTGAGGGCTCGCTCGGCGCGGTGTCGCTGGAGGACGTGAGCGAGGTGCGGCGCGGGCAGAAGTTCGCGTTCGTCATGGACACGCGGCTCTGCGAGGGGGCGTACGCGCTCGCCGAGGACTGCGACCTGCTCGTCATCGAGTCGACCTTCCTCGACGAGGACGAGGAACTCGCGGTGGAGCACGGGCATCTGACGGCAGGGCAGGCCGCGTGCGTGGCGCGTGAGGCGGGTGTGCGGCATCTCGTCCTCACCCACTTCAGCCAGCGCTACACCGACCCGGAGGAGTTCGAGCGTCAGGCGCGGGCCGCCGGATACGAGGGCGAGCTGACCGTGGCGCACGATCTCCTGAGGGTTCCGCTTCCGAAACGTCGGTGACATCGCCGTACGATGAACTAATGCCCATACCGAAAGCCGAACTGCACCTTCATATCGAAGGCACCCTGGAGCCCGAGCTGGCCTTCGAGCTGGCGGCGCGCAACGGTGTCGAGCTGCCCTACGCCGACACCGAGGCGCTGCGCGAGGCGTACCGGTTCGAGGATCTGCAGTCCTTCCTGGACCTGTACTACGCGCTCATGGCGGTGCTGCGCACCGAGCGGGACTTCGAGGATCTGGCCGACGCCTATCTCGCCCGTGCCGCCGCGCAGGGCGTACGGCACGCGGAGATCTTCTTCGACCCCCAGGCGCATCTGGCGCGGGGCGTCGGCATGGGCACGGTGGTCGAGGGGCTGTGGCGGGCGCTGGGGCGGAGCCGGGAGACCCATGGCGTGTCCACCCGGCTGATCATGTGCTTCCTGCGGGACGAGTCCGCCGAGTCGGCCCTCGCGACCCTGGACGCCGCCAAGCCCTACCTGGACCGGATCACCGGGGTCGGGCTGGACTCCGCCGAGGTCGGGCATCCGCCGGTGAAGTTCCGCGCGGTGTACGAGGCCGCCGCCGCGCTCGGGCTGCGGCGCGTCGCGCACGCCGGTGAGGAGGGGCCGCCGGAGTACATCACCGAGGCCCTCGACGTGCTCGGCGTGGAGCGCGTCGACCACGGGCTGCGCTGTATGGAGGACCCGGCGCTGGTGGAGCGGCTGGTGCGCGAGCGGGTGCCGCTGACGCTGTGCCCGCTGTCCAACGTCCGGCTGCGCACCGTCGACACCCTCGCCGGCCATCCGCTGCCCGCCATGCTGGACGCGGGCCTGATGTGCACGGTCAACTCCGACGACCCGGCCTACTTCGGCGGCTACGCGGGCGACACCTTCGACGCCGTACGCGACACCCTCGGCCTGCCGCCGGAGCGGCTGCGCGAGCTGGCCCGCAACTCCTTCCTCGCGTCCTTCCTGGGCGACGACGAGGAGCTGCGGGCGCGGTATCTCGCGGAGGTCGAGGCGTACGACTTCGGATAGCGGTCAGGGCATCCCGGGGGCCCGGGTGGCGGCGGCCGTGTCGTAGTCGCGCTGGACGGGGACGGACGGGGCGTCGACGGGGAACTCCACGACCGGCTGTTCCGGGGCGCCGACCTCGGGGACCGCACCGCTGGGTGTGCCGGTGTGGGCGGCGACCACGGCCGCCGGGTGACCGCCGCGGCGGCGGATCGCGCC
>NZ_JAOCQE010000381.1 GCF_025290915.1 Streptomyces sp. 15-116A
GGGCGGGCGCCCCGATCTGGCCGAGGAGGCACTCGAACTGGTCGCGGCGCCGGTGCTGCTCATCGTGGGCGGCAGCGACGAGTCGGTGCTGGACCTCAACCGCAAAGCCGCCGGCCGGCTGCCGGTGAAGCACGAGATCCATGTGGTGCCGGGGGCGACCCACCTGTTCCCGGAGCCGGGTGCCCTGCAGCAGGTGGCCGAGGCCGCCGCCGGATGGTTCGGCGACTACCTGACACCGGCGAGCCGGTGACCGTCCCGCCAGGGGCGGTACCGGCCTGCTGCGAACTCGTCACGCCGCCGGAGAGACAAGGGGCCGTGGGATGGCCCAGACTCGAAAGAGGCCTCCCGGTCGATCCCGACGTGAGGGGGTGGGCCCGTGTACGACGTGCCGGTGTGGCTGTGGATGGTGTTCGCCGTCACCGTGCTGGTGTCGTTGGCGGTGGATCTGCTCGCGCACCGGCAGGCGCATGTCATCGGGTTTCGTGAGGCCGCCGCCTGGAGCGGCGTGTGGGTGGGACTGGCGGTGCTCTTCGGCGCCGTCGTCTTTCTCGTGGTGGGCACGAGACCGGGCGTGGAATACACCACCGCCTGGCTGCTGGAGAAAAGCCTCTCCGTCGACAACCTCTTCGTCTTCGCCCTGATCTTCGCCTACTTCAAGGTGCCGCGCGCCTATCAGCACCGAGTGCTGTTCCTCGGCGTGCTCGGCGCCCTGGTCTTCCGCGGGGTGTTCCTCGCGGCCGGCGTTGCGGTGGTCAGCCGTTTCACCGCCGTGCTGTTCGTGTTCGCCGCGATCCTCTTCTACAGCACGTACAAAATCCTCAAGGAGGAGGAAGACAGTTTCGACCCCGGCAGGAGCATCGCCGTACGGCTGCTGCGCAAGGTCGTTCCCGTACGGGAGGAGTACGCGGGGACGCATTTCTTCATCAAGGAGGCCGGGAAACGGGTGGCCACGCCGCTGCTCGCCGTGGTCGCCGCGATCGAGGCCGCCGACCTGGTGTTCGCCGTCGACAGCGTGCCCGCCGTGCTGGCCGTCAGCAGCGACGCCTTCATCGTCTACACCAGCAACGCCTTCGCGATTCTCGGACTGCGTGCGCTGTATTTCCTGCTGGCCGGGCTGCTCGACCGCTTCCACTATCTGAGCAAGGGTCTGGCGCTGATCCTTTCCTTCATCGCGGTCAAGCTCATGCTCCAGGCTTCCCACAAACTGATCAGCCCGGCCATTCCGGAGGTGCCCTCCTGGCTGAGCCTCTCCGTGATCGTGATCGTGCTGGCCGTCTCCATCGCCCTGAGTCTGCTGCGGCCCCCGCCCTCGGAGATCGCCGAGAAAATCCGTGCACCCGATATTTCCGAGCCGGACGACTCTCCCGAAAAGCATTAAAGGGAGAGTAAAATCCCGTTCATGAACCGCGAGCGGAAACACCGGGTGACGCTGCCCGCCGGTCAGGTCTGCCCGTCATGCAAACAGCCCGTCGAGACCGTGGTGGAGCGCCACAAGACGATGGGCGTCTACGTCCCGCTGTGGACAGCGGGGCCCTGTCACAATCCGCAGTGCGATCAGTACGAGCCGGAGGCGGCCTCCCCCGGTCAGGAGGAGACCTCCCGGCGCCCGGAGGAGGCCGCCCCGGGAGTGAGGAAGACCGCCCCGGGCGAGACCTCCTCGCGTCAGGTGCCGACGTAGTCCGCGAGGTGCTCGCCGGTCAGGGTGGAGCGGCAGGCGACGAGGTCGGCCGGCGTGCCTTCGAAGACGATCCGGCCGCCGTCGTGGCCCGCGCCGGGGCCGAGGTCGATGATCCAGTCGGCGTGCGCCATGACCGCCTGGTGGTGCTCGATGACGATGACCGACTTGCCGGCGTCCACCAGCCGGTCGAGCAAGCCGAGCAGTTGCTCCACGTCGGCCAGGTGCAGACCGGTGGTCGGCTCGTCGAGGACGTAGACGCCGCCCTTGTCGCCCATGTGCGTGGCGAGCTTGAGCCGCTGCCGCTCGCCGCCCGAGAGCGTGGTGAGCGGCTGGCCGAGGGTCAGGTAGCCGAGCCCGACGTCCACCAGCCGCTCGACGATCCTGTGTGCGGCGGGCAGGCGTGACTCACCCTCGCGGAAGAACTCCTCCGCCTCGCTCACCGACATCCCGAGCACCTCGCTGATGTCCCGCCCGCCGAAGCGGTACTCCAGCACCTCGGCCATGAACCGCTTGCCCTCGCAGTCCTCGCAGGGCGAGGACACGCTGGCCATGATCCCGAGCTCGGTGTAGATGACCCCGGCGCCGTTGCAGGTGGGGCAGGCGCCCTCGGAGTTGGCGCTGAACAGCGCCGGCTTGACTCCGTTGGCCTTCGCGAAGGCCTTGCGGATCGGGTCGAGCAGCCCGGTGTACGTCGCCGGGTTGCTGCGCCGCGAGCCGCGGATCGGACTCTGGTCGACGGACACGACACCCTCGTCCGAGGGGATCGAACCGTGGATGAGCGAGCTCTTGCCGGAGCCGGCGACGCCGGTGACGACCGTGAGCACGCCGAGCGGGATGTCGACGTCCACGTTCCGCAGGTTGTTCTTCGAGGCGCCGCGGATGGCCAGCTTGCCGGTCGGCGTGCGCACCGAGTCCTTCAGTTTCGCCCGGTCGTCGAGGTGCCGGCCGGTGACGGTTCCGCTCTTGCGCAGCTCCTCGACGGTGCCTTCGAAGCAGACGGTGCCGCCCTCGGTGCCGGCGCCGGGGCCGAGGTCGACCACGTGGTCGGCGATGGCGATGGCCTCCGGCTTGTGCTCCACGACGAGCACGGTGTTGCCCTTGTCGCGCAGCCGCAGCAGCAGGTCGTTCATCCGCTGGATGTCGTGCGGGTGCAGGCCGATGGTCGGCTCGTCGAAGACGTAGGTGACGTCGGTGAGGGAGGAGCCGAGGTGGCGGATCATCTTCACGCGCTGGGCCTCGCCGCCGGACAGGGTGCCCGCCGGGCGGTCCAGGGCGAGATAGCCGAGGCCGATCTCCTCGAAGGAGTCGAGGGTGCCCTGCAGCGCCGTGAGGAGCGGGGCGACGGACGGCTCGTCGAGCTCGCGCACCCAGGCGGCCAGGTCGCGGATCTCCATGCGGCAGGCGTCCGCGATGTTGATGCCCTTGATCTTCGAGGACCGGGCCGCCTCGCTGAGCCGGGTGCCGTCGCACTCGGGGCAGTCGGTGAAGGTGACCGCCCGCTCCACGAAGGCCCTGATGTGCGGCTGCATCGCCTCCTTGTCCTTGGACAGGAAGGACTTCTGGATCTTGGGGATGAGGCCCTCGTAGGTCAGGTTGACCCCGTTGACCTTCACCTTGGTGGGCTCGCGATGGAGGAAGTCCTCCATCTCCTGCTCGGTGAACTCGCGGATCGGCTTGTTCGGGTCGAGGAAGCCGGACTCGGCGTAGAGGCCGACGGTCCACACGTTGTCCGACTTCCAGCCGGGGATGGTGAACGCGCCCTCGGCGATGGACTTGGAGTCGTCGTAGAGCTGGGTGAGGTCGATGTCGGAGACCTTGCCGCGGCCCTCGCAGTGGGGGCACATGCCGCCGGTGCGGGTGAAGGTGACCTTCTCCTTCTTGCCGCTGCCGACGGTGATCGCGCCGGCGGCCTTGACCGTGGGCACGTTGAAGGAGAAGGCGCCGGGGCCGCCGATGTGCGGGGCGCCGAGCCGGCTGAACAGGATGCGCAGCATGGCGTTGGCGTCGGTGGCGGTGCCGACGGTGGAGCGCGGGTCGCCGCCCATGCGCTGCTGGTCGACGGTGATCGCGGTGGTGAGACCGTCGAGGACGTCGACGTCCGGCCGGGCCAGGTTGGGCATGAACCCCTGCACGAAGGCGGGGTACGTCTCGTTGATCAGCCGCTGCGACTCGGCGGCGATGGTGTCGAACACCAGGGAGCTCTTGCCGGAGCCGGACACGCCGGTGAACACGGTGAGCCGGCGTTTGGGCAGTTCGACGCTGACGTCCTTGAGGTTGTTCTCCCGCGCGCCGTGCACACGGATCAGATCGTGGCTGTCGGCGGTGTGCGAGGCGGGCGACTGGGGGTGCGTCGTCTGTGCCCTGGTCATCTTCTGGCTCCTGGGACGGTTCTCGAACGGCTCGGCGGGGTCCATGACCGTCACGCTAGTCAGGGGTCAGGGGCGGCGCTTCTCGATTTCTGACGGGTCTGGTGACCTGCTTGGCGACACAGGACGGCAGTCCGGCCGTCGCGCGGGCCGCCTCCCGCCGGTAGACGCTGGGCGGCATGCCGACGAGCTCGGTGAAACGGGTGCTGAACGTGCCGAGCGACGAGCAGCCGACCTCGAAGCAGACCTCGGTGACGCTGAGGTCGTCGCGGCGCAGCAGCGCCATGGCACGCTCGATGCGGCGCGTCATGAGGTAGCTGTACGGCGACTCACCGTAGGCACGCCGGAACTCACGGCTGAGATGCCCGGCCGACATGTGCGCCCCGCGAGCGAGCGCCTCGACGTCCAGGGGCTGCGCGTACTCCCGGTCGATCCGATCCCGGACCCGCCGCAGCCGCGCGAGATCACGCAGATGCTGAGGTGCGTCGCCCTTGCTGGTACCCACGTGCGAAATCGTGCCATGCCGGGAGGGGACGGCGCGGGTGATTGGCGGGGCGCGCGGGTCAGGGGCTGGGAGGGTCAGGGACTGCTCGGGGAGGGCATGGAGGCCGTGGCCGCATGAGGGGGCCGGGTCGGGATCTGTCAGCCGGGTCGAAGGTCGGGGTGCGGGGCGTGGGTCGCTGGTGGTGGGCACGGCACCGACAGCAGGTCGCAGCGTTTTGTCGGGTCGGTCGGCCGGGGGGCCGGGGGCTGCTCGTGTGGGGCACGATGACCGCGACGGCCTCGCGACCCTGGCCAGGCGCCGCCCGTCAGCCCGGCTGGAGCGGGCGCCCCGGGCCGTGGGCAGCGTGGGGCGTGGCGGGCACGGTGGGGCTTGCGGG
>NZ_JAOCQE010000382.1 GCF_025290915.1 Streptomyces sp. 15-116A
ACCCCCGCCCACCGCGCCCGCCTCGAAGCCGCCCTCCCCGGCATGGCGGCCCGCATCGCCGCCGCCCTCCCCGCCGGCGCCCGCCGCGTCCTCGTCCTCGGCTTCGAGGAGCTGATGTACGCGCCCCTCCGGCTCGCCGGTGAACTGGAGCGGAGCACGGACACCGACGTTCGTTTCTCCACCACCACCCGCTCACCCGTCCTCGCCGTCGACGACCCGGGCTACGCGATACGCACCCGCCTCTCCTTCCCGGCCCACGACGACCCCGCCGACGGCCCCGGCGAGCGCTACGCGTACAACGTCGCCGGCGCCGGTTTCGACGCCGTCGTCGCGGTCGTCGACTCCGCCGCCGACACACCCGAACTGCACGCGCCGGGCGGCCTCCTGGCCCGCCTCGCCGAGCACACCCCGCACGTCCTCCTCGCCGTCGTACCGTCGTACGTCCCCGGCGAGCGCCCGGACCACGCGGACGACGCCCCCGAAAGGCCCGCCACCATGCTGCCCGAGCCCCTCCGCGGCCCCGCCTTCTCCTCGTACGCCCCGGAGGAGGTCGGCTGGCTGCTGCAGGACCTCTCGGACGTGACACTGGAGGCGCCGACCGAGGAGCGCGAGGAGGCCATCCAGAGCGGCGGGGCGCACTACGCCGAGTCGCTGCCCGTGGAGTACCAGCCGACCGAGCAGTACCAGGAGCTGTACCACGCTGCCCTGGACGCCTCCGCGGCCCGGATCGCGCACGCCGTCGGCGTCGTCACCGAGACGGTGCTCGCCGAGCGGTCGCCCCGCCCCGTGCTCGTCTCGCTGGCCCGCGCGGGCACGCCCGTCGGCATCCTGATGCGCCGCTGGGCCCAGTACCGTCACCAGCTCGACCTGCCCCACTACGCCGTCTCCATCGTCCGCGGCCGTGGCATCGACGCCAACGCGCTGCGCTGGCTGGCCGAGCACCACGACCCCCGGGACGTCGTCTTCGTCGACGGCTGGACCGGCAAGGGCGCCATCACCCGCGAACTCGCCCAGGCGGTCGAGGAGTTCGAGAAGACGCACGGCGTCACCGGCTTCGACCCGGAGATCGCGGTGCTGGCCGACCCCGGCTCCTGCGTGCGGACGTACGGCACGCGCGAGGACTTCCTCATCCCTTCCGCCTGCCTCAACTCGACCGTCTCCGGGCTGATCTCACGCACCGTGCTGCGCGCGGACCTGGTCGGTCCGAACGACTTCCACGGCGCGAAGTTCTACCGCGAACTCGCCTCCTCCGACGTCTCCGTGGCCTTCCTCGACGCCGTCGCCGCCCGCTTCCCCGAGGTCACGGACGCCGCCTGCGCCCAGGCCAAGGAACTGCTCGCCACCGACCGCACGCCCACCTGGGAGGGCTGGGCCGCCGTCGAGCGCATCAGCGAGGAGTACGGCATCCACGACGTCAACCTCGTCAAGCCGGGCGTCGGCGAGACCACCCGGGTGCTGCTGCGGCGGGTGCCGTGGAAGGTGCTGGCCCGGGCGGGGGCGGGCAGCGACCTCGACCATGTGCGCCTGCTGGCCGGGCAGCGGGGCGTGCCGGTGGAGGAGGTCGCCGAACTGCCGTACACCTGCGTCGGGTTGATTCACCCCCGCTACACCCGGGGCGCGACCGGTGCCGACGGCAAGGCGGTGAACGTCTGATGTCCGTCATCGTCGCCAGTGATCTCGACCGCACGCTCATCTACTCCGCCGCGGCCCTCGCCCTGACCATGCCGGACGCGCGGGCGCCACGGCTGCTGTGCGTGGAGGTCCACGAGAGCAAGCCGCTGTCCTATATGACGGAGACGGCCGCCGAGCTCCTCACCGAGCTCGGTGACACGGCCGTCTTCGTGCCGACGACGACCCGTACGCGCAAGCAGTACCAGCGCATCAACCTTCCCGGGCCGCCGCCGCAGTTCGCGATCTGTGCCAACGGTGGGCATCTGCTCGTGGACGGGGAGACCGACCGGGACTGGCACGCGCGGGTTCTTGCCCGGCTGGCCGATGAGTGTGCGCCGCTGTCCGAGGTGCAGGAGCATCTGCTGCGGACGGCTGATCCCGTGTGGGTGCGCAAGCACCGGGTCGCGGAGGATCTGTTCGCCTACCTGGTGGTGGAGCGTGAGCTGCTGCCGGAGGAGTGGGTGAAGGAGCTGGCGGCGTGGGCGGAGAACCGGGGGTGGACGGTGTCGTTGCAGGGGCGGAAGATCTACGCCGTGCCGGTGCCGTTGACCAAGAGCGCGGCGCTGAGGGAGGTTGCTCGTAGGGCGGGGGCGGAGCTGACGCTGGCCGCGGGCGACTCCCTCCTCGACGCGGACCTTCTCCTGGCGGCGGACCAGTCATGGCGGCCGGGGCATGGGGAGCTGGCCGATGCGAGCTGGTCGGCGCCGGGGGTGAGGGTGCTGCCGGAGAGGGGGGTGCTGGCGGGGGAGCGGATCCTGCGGGAGTTCCTGCACAGGGTGCGAGCACCGCGCTGACGCTGGTGCGGGCCGGGGGTGGGTGCGCTTGCCCGCGCTTGCGGGGTGCCTCCCCCACTCTCGGCTTCTCCCCCTCGGCTTCGCTCGCGCGGGGGGACCCCCATGAGCGGGGGGACCCCCATCGCCCACCCGTGCCGCCCTGGGGGCACCTCCCAGGCCCTTCAGGCACTGGGGGAGGCGCGACTGCCCGCAGCTGCGCGAGCGTCGTTGCCCGCAGTCGGCTAGATGTCGCGGCTGCCCGCTGCTGCGCGGGTGCGGCTGCCGGCTGTGTGGGCGGATGTCGGCTTCTCTCGCCTGCGGCGGCCCGGGCCCGGGCGGCGGAGGGTGCGTACGGCTATGAAGGTCAGGGCTGCCAGGGCCGCTGCCGCCAGGACCACCTTCGAATAGGCCGACACGATGGTCGTGACCTCGTGCCAGTTGTCGCCCAGCAGGTAGCCCGCCAGGACGAACACCGTGTTCCAGATCGCGCTGCCCAGCGTCGTCAGGCCGACGAACACCGGGAGGCGCATGCGTTCCACGCCCGCCGGGACCGAGATCAGGGAGCGGAAGATCGGGATCATGCGGCCGAAGAACACCGCCTTCGTGCCGTGGCGCAGGAACCACGCCTCGGTGCGCTCGATGTCCGCGATCTTGACCAGCGGCAGGCGCCCCGCGAGGGCGACCGTGCGGTCGCGGCCGAGCAGCGCGCCCACGCCGTACAGGGCGAGCGCGCCGATCACCGAGCCGGCCGTGGTCCACAGGAGCACGGACAGCAGCCCCATCCGCCCGCTGCTCGCGGCGAACCCCGCCAGCGGCAGGATCACCTCGCTCGGCAGCGGCGGGAAGAGGTTCTCCAGCGCGATGGCGAGCCCGGCGCCCGGTGCGCCGAGGGCGTCCATCATGTCGTTGACCCAGGCGGGACCGGCATGCGCGTTCGCTGTCATGCCGCCGACGCTAGGCAACCGGAGCTGAAGAGAACCTGAGGGCGGGCGTCAGCCGCAGCAGCCGCCTCCGCAGCAGCCGCCCCCGCCGCCGCCCGACCGGGGGGCGGGGGAGGGGGCCGACGTGGTGCCGCCCACGGCGACCGTGGACAGGAGCTTGACCGTGTCGTCGTGGCCCGCGGGGCAGCACGCGGGGGCCGAGGACTCGGCCATGGGACGGCTCAGTTCGAAGGTGTCGCCGCAGGTCCGGCAGCGGTACTCGTAGCGAGGCATGGGCAAAGGTTAACCGGGTCAGTGGGCGCCGGCGCCGCGTTCCTCGCGGATCCGGGCGACCACCTGGGCCACGCCGGCGCGCACCGCTTCCGTCTCGGTCAGGAAGTGCCAGTAGTCGGGGTGCCGGCCCTCGAGACCGGCGACGGCCTGTTCCAGGCGGGCCACGGCGGCGTCCAGGGGGCCGGCGTGGCGCGGGTCGGGGGTGTTGCGGCCGGCCATGGCGAGGCGCTGGGCGTCGCGGATGGCGAAGCGGGTGCGCTCGATCTCCTGGTCGGGGTCCTTCTGCACGGCGTTCAGGCGGCGCAGGCGGTCACCGGCGGCGGAGACGGCCTCGTCGGTGGTGTTCAGCAGCGCCCGTACGGTCGACAGCAGGGCGGTGGCGTCAGCCCAGCGCTGCTCGTCGCGGGCGGCGCGGGCCTCGGCGAGCTTGGTCTCGGCCTGGCGTACGTTCTCGCCGGCGACGTCGGGGACGCGCTGGAGGTCCTGCCAGCAGGCCACCGTGAAGCGGCGGCGCAGTTCGCTGAGGATCGGCTCGACCTGTTCTGAGCGGGTGGTGAGGGCCTGGGCGCGGGTGCGCAGGGAGACCAGCCGGTGGTCGATCTCGGCGGCCCGCTCCGGCAGCCGTTCCGCCTCCACACGGACCGCTTCGGCCTCGCGTGTGACGCGCTCGGCCCGCTCCAGGGTCTGCGGGACGCCGTGCTGGCCCGCGCCCTGGTTCAGCCTGGTCAGCTCGGGGGACAGCGCGGCGAGCCGGGCGGCGAGGTCGTCGGCCTTCAGCCCGGCGCCGCGGGCGGTGTCGAGGGCGTTGGAGGCGGCGAGCAGAGCCTGCCGGGCGCGTTCGACGGCGGGCGCCAGCCGGGCCAGCTGGGTCTCGGCCTTGCCGAGGAGGGGGCCGAGGCTCTGGGCGAAGCGATCCAGGTCCTGCTTGACCCGGGTCAGCTCGTCCTTGGCGGCTGTCAGCTCGGTGCGGGCCCGGGAGGCGGCCGGGGCGTCGAGGTCGTGGTGGTCGAGGTCGTGGGCGTCGACGGCGCTGATGTAGCGGTGGCTGGCCTCGTCGATGCGCCGGCCGAGCGCCTCGAAGTCGGTGACGGCGCGGCGGGCGGCGGGGGAGTCGTCGACCGCGTTGATCGTCTCGATGGAGATGCGCAGGTCGCGCTGGGCGGTGTCGAGCTCGTAGAACGCGGCTGCCGCGGCGTCCTTGGCGGCCTGGGCCTCGGCCCGCTGGTTCTCGGCC
>NZ_JAOCQE010000383.1 GCF_025290915.1 Streptomyces sp. 15-116A
AGGCGCCGCTCGTCGTGGGCGGACAGGACCAGCAGCCGGGGCCGGCCCTCCGGCACGGCCGGCGCCGGGCGCGGTCCCACGGACTCGTAGGACTCCAGCACCAGGTGGGCGATGGTGCCGCCCGCGCCGAAGGAGCTGATGCCGGCCCGCAGCGGCGCACCCGGCGCGGCCCGCCACTCCTCGGCGGACCGCTGCACCCGGAACGGCACCGCGTCCCAGTCGATGCCCGGGTTGAGTTCCTCGGCGTGCAGGGAGGGCGCCAGCCGGCGGTGGCGCATCTGGAGCAGGACCTTGGTGAGCGCGGCGACCCCGGCGCCGGCCTCCACATGGCCGATGGCCGACTTCACCGAGCCGACGGGGATGCTGCCTGGCGGCAGTCCCGCGGCGCCGAACACCCTGGTCAGACCCTCGATCTCGATGGGGTCGCCGAGCTCGGTTCCGGCCCCGTGCGCCTCGATGTAGCCGATGTCGGCGGGGTCGAGGCCCGCGTCACGCAGCGCCTCGGCGACCACCTCGGCCTGGGCGGCGGGGTTGGGGACGATCCAGCCGTTGGTGCGGCCCATGTGGAGCACCGCGCTGCCGCGGATCACCGCGTGGATCCGGTCGCCGTCCGCGAGGGCCCGGTCCAGCGGCTTGAGTACCAGCACCCCGACGCCCTCGGCGGGCACGAATCCGTCGCCGCCCCGGCCGAAGCTGCGGCAGCGGCGGCCGGACGCGGTCAGCCGCATCCTGCGCTGCTGGAGGAACTTGTTCGGGTGCAGCGAGAGGTTGACCGCGCCGGCGACGGCCAACTCGCACTCGCCGCGCCGCAGCGCCTGCACCGCGAGATGGACGGCGACCAGGCCGGACGAGCACATGGTGTCGACGGTCAGGCTGGGGCCGCGCAGATCGAAGTGGAACGAGACCCGGTTGGCGATGCCGCCGATGGCGCAGCCGGTGTCCTGCGGAGCGCCGCGCAGCGTGCTCTCGACCCCGAAGTACGTGTACTCGTTGTACATGCTGCCCGCGTACACCGAGACCCGTGAGCCGTGCTGCTCGCGGAGCCGGGTGCGCGGATATCCGGCGTCCTCCAGCGCCCTCCAGGTGGTCTCGAGGAAGAGGCGTTCCTGGGGGTCCATCAGGGCGGCGTCGCGCGGCGTGATCTGGAACAGCAGAGGGTCGAAGAGGTCGACGCCGTCGAGGAAACCGCCCCACATGTCGTCGACCGGCCAGCCGGGGCGACGGCGCTCGGGCGGCAGTTGTCCCACGCAGTCGCGCCCGGAGACCAGGTTGTCCCAGAACCGCTCGAGATCGGGGGCCTGCGGATAGCGCCCGGCGATCCCGACGACGGCCACGGCCCGCCCGTCGACACCGGCGGGGGCGGCGGCGCCCTTCCGACCGGCGGACGGTTTCGCGAGGGCCTGTTCCCCACGGGCCTGTTCCGCGGAGACCTGCTCCCCACGGACCTGTTCCGGAGGGACCTGTTCCCCGTCGGTCTGTCGCGTGCCTGCCCGCTCCGCCCGGTCCTCCGCCCGCCGGCGCCACGGCCCGTCGCGGTCCAGCAGTGCGCCCGCCACCCCGGCGAGGTCGCGGTGCTCGAAGAAGAGCGTGGGCGGCACCGTCCCCAGGTCCTCGGTCAGCCGGGCGGTGAGCCGGGCGACGAGCGCGGAGCTGAGCCCGTAGTGGTCCAGCGGCACGCGCGCGTGCAACCGCTCGACGGGGATCTCCGACACCTCCGCGTAGCGCGCCTTGAGGTACTCCTCCACCGCCGCGCGCTGCGCGTCGCGGTCGTCCCGGGGTGCCGGTGCCGTACCGGCCGCCCGGGCCGTGGGCGCCGCCCCGAACGGGTGCCCGGGCAGCGGCGTCCTGGTCGCTCCCTCGGTCCGGAAGCTCTCCCACCGCACGGTGTGCCCGGCGAGCCACGCCCGCGCCGCCTCGTGCTCGTCGCGCGGCGGTACGGCGCGAGGGCCTGGCTCGGTGCCGGGCTCGACGACCGACGAGGACACCGCGGGATGGGGCCGGCCGGCCGCCACGGCGGCGAGCGCCTCCAGCAGCTGCTCCGTCCCGGCGCAGCGGATCGCGAGCCGGTGGGCCAGGGAGACCCGGCCGGTCTGGAGGGTGAACGCCACCGACGCCAGGGACGGCGCCGTGCCGTGGTCCGCGGCCTCGGTGAGGTGGTCGTACAGCGTCTTGGCATACCGCCGCAGGCGGTCGGCGCTCGCCGCGGACAGGATCACCGTGTGCTCCACCGTGCCGTGCCGGTCCTGACCGTGACCCCGCATGTCCCCCCTCGCTCCCTCGGTTCCCGGGTCCCTCATGTGTGTCACCCAACCTGCTGCCGGGGCAGGGCGGTTGTCTGCTCAACAGTGCGCACTCGCGTCCGCCAGCGCCGCCGCCCAGAGTTTGTCCAGCGTGCTGCTCGGCCCGGCCTGCCGCAGCGTGCGCACCCCGCGCCCGATGAGGAAGCGCATGGTGTCGGCCCAGCGGACGGGGCTGCGCAACTGCGCGCCGAGGTGCTCGGCGAGCCCGTCGGCGGTGGTCCGGGGCCGGGCGTCGGTGTTGGTGACGACCGGGATGCGCGGCGGCCGGAAGGTGACCGTGCGCAGATGGCCGGTGAACAGGGCGGCGGCGTGGGCCATGTACCGGGAGTGGGCGGCGATGCTGACGTTGAGCAGGACGCACTTGTGCGCCCCTCCGGCGCGCAGCGGGTCGCGCAGTGCCCGCAGCGAGTCCCGGGGCCCGGAGAGCACCACCTGGTCGCGGGAGTTGAGGTTGGCCACGTCCACGTCGGTGGCGCCCTCGGCGGCCAGGACGGCGGTGATGCGCTCCGGGGGCAGCCCGACGACCGCCAGCATCCCGCCGCCGCGGGCCTGTGCCATGAGCTCCCCGCGGCGCAGCACCATGCGCAGTCCGGTCTCGAAGTCGAAGCAGCCGGCCGCGTACAGCGCGCTCAGCTCGCCCAGGCTGTGCCCGGCGAGCCAGCGGGGTTCCTCGCCCGACTCGCGCAGCGCGGCGAGGTGGAGCGCGTTGATGACGAACATGCCCGGCTGGACGTACCGCGTGTCGGACTGCAGGGCCTCGTCGTCGCCCCGGCACAGGTCGCGGACGGGTACGTCGAGAAGGGCGTCGGCGCGGGCCACGAGGTCGGGGTAGCGGTCGAGCAGTTCCTGTCCCATACCCTGACGCTGGGCACCCTGTCCGGGGAAGACCCATGCCACCGTCATGCCCGGGCCTCCTTCCCGGCCTTCGCCGCGACGCCGTCGGACTCCCAGGGCAGCCGCCCGGTCGTCACGAAGCCCGTCAGGCGTTCACGGGCGACCGGACCGGTCAGCAGCCGCTCGAACGCGCGGGCGGCGAGCCGGCCGGTCTCCTCGGTGACGGGCCACAGCTCGGCGGCGTACCGCTTGGCCGCGTCGAGGGTGCGCGCGTCGATGCGTTCGAGCCGCACGAGCAGCTGGGCCAGCCACGCGTCCGGCTGGTCACCGACCTCGTCGACGAGCCCGCGGGCGCATGCCTCCGCCGCGTCCAGGGGGCGGGTCGTCAGGGCCATGGTGGTCGCCCTGCCCGGCCCGATCCTGCGGGCCAGGTAGGGCAGGACGACGCAGGGAAGCAGCCCCCACAGCGCCTCCGGCAGCCCGAAGGAGCTGCGCGGAGTGGCGTGGACCAGGTCGGCGGCGGCCACCAGGCCGACCCCGCCGCCCGACACCTGCCCGTCGACCTCCGCCACGACCACCCGCGGCACCAGGGTGAGCCGCCTCAGCAGCGCGGCGAACTCCTGCGGCGCATGGTCGTCGTCCAGTGCGCCGCGCAGGTCCATCCCGGTGCAGAACACGCCCGGCCGCCCGGCCAGGACGACCGCCCTGCAGTCCTGGTCCGTTTCCGCCGCGTCCAGGGCGCCGCGGAGTTCGGCGACCGTCCGGGCGTCCAGCGCGGGCGCGCCGAGGGACACCCGCAGCACCCCCGGCGTCGACTCCACGCGGATACGGCGATACTCCACGGCCTCCTCCTCGTCTGCGGCTGCCGGCCCGTCACCCCCGATCCAACCCGGGCGACGCGGCCGGGTCTGCTCACCTTTGAGCAGGCGGCCGGGCCGGACGGAAGGCATGCTGCGCACGTTCCGGGTGACCCGAGCGACGAGGAGCCGCCATGCCGCACCGGCCGGTCATCGGTGCCGACGAGACGCATGTCTGGGTGGCCGTACCGCACACGCCGGCCGACGGCGCGCGACGTACGGCGGGCCAGGAGCTGCTGTCGGACGAGGAACGGGCGCGGCTGCGCCGTCTGGTGCGGGCCGAGGACAGACTGGCCTTCACGGCCGCGCACGCGCTGGTCAGGTCCGCGCTGAGCCGGTGTGTGCCGGACGTTCCCGCCGGGGTGTGGGAGTTCCTGCGGACGCCTTACGGGAAGCCCGAGATCGCCGCCCCCCGGGTGCGGCCACCGCTGCGGTTCAGTCTCTCGCACACCCGGGGCCTGGTCGCCTGCGCGGTGACCGCGGGGGCGCCGTGCGGGGTGGACGTCGAGGCGGTGGACCGGGCGACGGACCCGACGCGGCTCGCCCGGGCGGTGTGCACCCCACGCGAGCGGAGCTGGCTGGCGGGGCTGGAGGGGACGGCCCGCCCGGCCGCGTTCAGCCGGCTGTGGACGCTGAAGGAGGCGTACGTCAAGGCGCGCGGCCGCGGCCTGTCCCTGCCGCTGTCGCAGTGCGGTTTCGCGGTGGCCGGCCGGGCGGACGGCACCGCCGGGATCCGGGGGGAGTTCGGGCCGGAACTGGGCGAGCGGCCGGAGGAGTGGTGGCTGGCCCAGTGGGCGCCCACGCCGTCGCACATGCTGGCCGTGGCCGTGCACACCGGGGCACGGAGGGCCGCGGCCCACAGGGGCGTACTGCACGGCGTAACGG
>NZ_JAOCQE010000384.1 GCF_025290915.1 Streptomyces sp. 15-116A
CGCGGTCCTCACCCGCGGCGACCACGCCCCCTTGGACGCCCTCCCGCACGGCACGCGCGCGGGGCGGCAGCCCCTGGCCTTCCGCACCTCCCGCCTGCCGGCCGCGCCCGCCGTGCTGCCCGAGGGCCTGCTCAACCGCGCCACGGTCGGCCTGTTCAACGAGCTCTGGTACCGCAAGGCCCCCCGCGCCCGCACCGGGCAGCTCCAGCGCATCTCCACGTTCTTCCACCCCCTGGACGGCGTGCCGCACTGGAACCGGGTCTACGGCCGCGGCGGCTTCGTGCAGTACCAGTTCGTGGTGGGCGAGGGGCGGGAGGAGACGCTGCGCCGGATCGTGCGGCGCCTCTCGGCCCGCCGCTGCCCGTCCTTCCTGGCCGTGCTGAAACGCTTCGGGCAGGCCGACCCGGGCTGGCTGTCGTTCCCCGTTCCCGGCTGGACCCTGGCCCTGGACATCCCGGCGTCGCTGCCGGGCCTCGGCCCCTTCCTCGACGAACTGGACGAGGAGGTCGCCTCCGCCGGGGGCCGCGTCTACCTCGCCAAGGACTCCCGGCTGCGCCCGGAGCTGCTCGCCGCCATGTACCCGCGCCTGGACGACTTCCGTGCCCTGCGCGCGGAGCTGGACCCGCGCGGGGTGTTCGTGTCCGACCTGGCCCGCCGCCTCGATCTCTAGCAACCTCTAGGAGCTGCTGCACGTGAAGGACGCCTTCGGCCTCCCCCAGTCCCTGCTCGTCCTCGGCGGTACGTCGGACATCGCGCTGGCCACCGCCCGCCGTCTGATCGCCCGCCGCACCCGCACGGTCTGGCTGGCGGCCCGCCCCTCCCCCGCCCTCGACGAGGCCGCCGACCGTCTGCGCGGCCTGGGCGCCCAGGTCCACACCCTCCCCTTCGACGCGCTCGACCCCGCCTCCCACGAGGAGACCCTGGGCAAGGTCTTCGCCGAGGGCGACATCGACATGGTGCTGCTGGCCTTCGGCACGCTCGGCGACCAGGCTCACGACGAACGCGACCCGGGGGCCGCGGTGCGCGTCGCGCAGACCAACTACACCGGCGCGGTCTCGGCGGGCCTGGTGTGCGCCGCCGCCCTCCAGAACCAGGGCCACGGCTCCCTGGTGGTCCTCTCCTCCGTCGCCGCCGAACGCGCCCGCCGCGCCAACTTCATCTACGGCTCCAGCAAGGCCGGCCTGGACACCTTCACCCAGGGCCTCGGCGACGCCCTCCACGGCACCGGCGTCCACGTCATGGTCGTCCGCCCCGGCTTCGTCCGCACCCGCATGACGGCGGGCCTTCAGGAGGCCCCCCTGGCGACGACCCCGGAGGCGGTCGCCACCGCCATCGAGCTGGGCCTGCGCCGCCGCTCGGAGACGGTGTGGGTGCCGGGGGTGCTGCGGGTGGTGATGGCGGTGCTGCGGCATCTGCCGCGAGGGGTGTTCCGGCGACTGCCGGTGTAGGGCCTGCCTCAGCGCGCCGAGACGGAGCCCCGGTCCGCGCAGCCCGCCTGCGGCGGCACGACGGACGAGCCGAACGGGAACTCGCGCAGCTTGCGCCACACCCCGTCGGCGCCCTGTTCGTACAGGGCGAAGCCGGTGCAGGGCCACTCGGCCTCGTACCCGGCGAGCTCCTCGTACGCGCGGTCCATCGCCGCGTCCTCGATGCCGTGGGCGACCGTGACGTGCGGGTGGTACGGGAACTGCAGTTCACGCGCGACGGGGCCGGAGGCGTCGCGGACCTGCTTCTGGAGCCAGGTGCACGCCTCGGCGCCCTCGACGACCTGGACGTACACGACCGGCGACAGGGGACGGAACGTGCCGGTGCCGGACAGACGCATCGGGAAGGGGCGGGCGCTCGCGGCGACCTCGCTCAGATGCGCCTCGATGGCCGGCAGGTCGGCGGCGTCGACCTCCGTCGGCGGCAGCAGGGTGACATGCGTGGGGATGCCGTGAGCCGCGGCGTCGCCGAAGCCCGCGCGCAGCTGCTGGAGCTGGCTGCCGTGAGGCTCCGGGACCGCGATCGACACGCCGATCGTTACGGTCCCCACGTCGTCTCCTGTCGTTTTGTCGGACACCCGGTTATCGACTGTACGGCCACGCCGGTCGCGCGGGCAGGCGCAACCGACGTGATGTGCGGCTCGTGAGCGCCCGGCTCAGTGCTTGGCGGGCAGGAAGCCCACCCGGTCGTACGCCTGGGAGAGGGTCTCCGCGGCGACGGCACGCGCCTTCTCCGCGCCCTTGGCCAGGATCGAGTCGAGCGTCTCGGGGTCGTCCAGGTACTGCTGGGTGCGCTCCTTGAACGGGGTCACGAACTCGACCATGACCTCGGCGAGGTCCGTCTTGAGCGCACCGTAGCCCTTGCCGGCGTACTTCTCCTCCAGTTCGGTGATACCCGCCCCGGTGAGGGTCGAATAGATCGTGAGGAGATTGCTCACACCGGGCTTGTTCTCGACGTCGTAGCGGATCACCGTGTCGGTGTCGGTCACCGCGCTCTTGACCTTCTTCGCGGTGGTCTTCGGCTCGTCGAGCAGGTTGATGAGGCCCTTCGGCGTGGACGCCGACTTGCTCATCTTGACCGTCGGGTCCTGGAGGTCGTAGATCTTCGCCGTCTCCTTGAGGATGTACGGCTTCGGGACGGTGAAGGTCGGGCCGAACCGGCCGTTGAAGCGCTCGGCGAGGTCGCGGGTGAGCTCGATGTGCTGGCGCTGGTCCTCGCCGACCGGCACCTCGTGCGCCTGGTACAGCAGGATGTCGGCGACCTGCAGGATCGGGTACGTGAACAGGCCGACGCTCGCGCGGTCGGCGCCCTGCTTGGCGGACTTGTCCTTGAACTGGGTCATGCGGCTCGCCTCGCCGAAGCCGGTGAGGCAGTTCATGACCCAGGCGAGCTGGGCGTGCTCGGGGACATGGCTCTGGACGAAGAGCGTGCAGCGCTCGGGGTCGAGACCGGCGGCCAGCAGCTGGGCGGCGGCAAGGCGGGTGTTGGCGCGCAGGTCCTTCGGGTCCTGCGGCAGCGTGATCGCGTGCAGGTCGACGACCATGTAGAACGCGTCGTGGGTCTCCTGCAGGGCCACCCACTGGCGGACGGCGCCGAGGTAGTTGCCGAGGTGGAACGAGCCTGCGGTGGGCTGGATTCCGGAGAGCACGCGGGGTCGGTCAGTCGCCATGCCCCCATTCTCTCAGGTCCCGGGAGGCGGTCCGGAACCGACCGGAAACAGGTCGGGACCGAGTGGGAACCGATTGCGGCCCGGCGGTGTAACAAGGTCGTGAGGACGCGGGAGGGGACGCGGGAGGGGGGCCGCATCGTCGATGAGGCCGCGGTGATCGCACGCGTACGCGCCGGGGAGCCGGAGGCGTACGCCGAGCTGGTGCGCGCCCATACGGGCATCGCGCTCAGGGCGGCCGCCGCGCTCGGGGCGGGGGCGGACGCGGAGGACGTCGTGCAGCAGGCGTTTGTCAAGGCGTACTGCGCGCTGGGCCGGTTCCGGGACGGCATGGCGTTCCGGCCGTGGCTGCTGTCGATCGTGGCCAACGAGACCAGGAACACCGTGCGCGCGGCGGCCCGCCGGTACACGCTCGCCGACCGCGAGGCGGCGTTCGTGGCGGCGGAGCCGGTGATACCGGAATCGGCGGATCCGGCGGTGGCGACGCTCGAGACTGAGCGCCGCGACGCGCTGGTGGCCGCCTTGGAGAAGCTGAGCGAGGAGCATCGGCTGGTCGTCACCTACCGGTACCTGCTGGAGATGGACGAGAAGGAGACCGCCCAGGCCCTGGGCTGGGCCCGGGGCACGGTGAAGTCACGGCTGAACCGTGCCCTGCGCAAGCTGGAGCGCCTGCTGCCGGACTTCCGGCCCCGGAGTCCCCGGGCGGCGAGTCCCCGGGCGGCGAGTCCCCGGGAAGGGGGTGAGGAGTGTGAGTGAGTCGTACGACGGTGAGGGCCGCGCCGGCTCTGAGGAGCGGCGAGCGGAGGCCGGCCGTGGCCCTGGGCAGCGGCGGGCGGAGGCCGCCCGGCTACGGGAGGAGCTGCGGGCCCTGGGGCGGTCGCTGGACGGGACGGATCCGGCGGCCGGGTCCGAGTCGATGGTGGAGCGGGTGCTGGAGCGGATACTGGCTGAGGGTGTGCCGGTGCCGGTGGCCGAGCCGCCGGGTGCCGGGGAGTGGGTGCGGGAGCGATGGCGGGCCGTGCGGCGCTGGGCGCGGGTGCGGTGGCGGAGGCTGGTCGCGGCGCTGTGCGGATTGCTGACGGTGCTCGCGCTGACGCCCCCGGTGCGGGCGGCGGTGTCGGACTGGTTCGGCTTCGGCGGGGTCGAGGTGCGCCACGACCCGTCGGCGGTGCCGTCTCCGGACGCCGGGGTGCCGGGCTGCGGGCGGCCGGTGTCACTGGGCGAGGCGGAACGCCGGGCCGGTTTCGCGCCGCCGGTGCCGGGTGCGCTGGGTCCTCCGGACACGGCGGCGGTGAGCGCGCTGCCGCGCGGGCGCTTCCTGATGAGCCTGTGCTGGACCGAGCAGGGGCGGACGATACGGCTGGACGCGTTCCCGGCCCGCCTGGACTTCGCCTTCGCCAAGACGGTGCGGGAGCAGCCGGAGTGGCTGTCGCTGGACGGCGACGACGACTCGTCCGAGGGCAGAACGAACACCGCCCTGTGGTTCGCGCGCCCCCATCGGCTGGGCTTCTGGCTGGTGGACCCGACCGGCCACCGCTTCACCCGCGAGGAGCGGACGGCCGGACCGACGCTGCTGTGGACCGCAGGGGGCGGGACGGGAGCCGGGGATCCGCAGGGGCTGACGCTGCGGCTGGAGGGGGTGCCGTCGAGGGCTCGGGCGCTGGAGATCGCGCGGTCGGTGGAGGGGGTGGG
>NZ_JAOCQE010000385.1 GCF_025290915.1 Streptomyces sp. 15-116A
GCCCCCCTCCTCCCCGGCTCCGTCCCCGTCGCACCCCAGCCGGACCAGCCCCTCGGCCAGTTCGTCCCCGTCGACGGCACCGTGCCGACGACCCCGCACCTCGCGCCGACCCCGCCGCAGCCGCTCACCCTCCCCAGCGAGGAGCAGCCGGAGGCGGACGCCGCGCCCGCCGTACCCGCCCCCCGCGAGTCCGACGCCGCCGAGGAACCCGCACCCGACCTCGTACAGAACGCCGACGACCTGGACACCCAGGGCGCCGGCGTGGACGATGAGCAGTCCCCGGAGGAAGAGAGCACGGCCATGGCGGACGCAGCACAGCCCGCCGGCCCGCCGGCCCCCGCCTACGACGACGCCGAGCGCGAGGCCGTCCTCAAGGTCATGCGCGAACGCCGCGACATCCGCAACGGCTTCCGCAGCGACCCCATCCCGCACGAGGTGCTGCTCCGCGTCCTGGAGGCCGCGCACACCGCGCCCTCGGTCGGCCACTCGCAGCCCTGGGACTTCGTCGTCATCCGCTCCGCCGAGACCCGGCGCGCGATGCACGAACTGGCCATGCGCCAGCGCGACGCCTACGCGAAGTCGCTCCCCAAGGGCCGGGCCAAGCAGTTCAAGGAACTGAAGATCGAGGCCATCCTCGACACCCCGGTCAACATCGTCGTCACCGCCGACCCCACCCGCGGCGGCCGTCACACCCTCGGCCGGCACACCCAGCCGCAGATGGCCCCGTACTCCTCCGCGCTCGCCGTCGAGAACCTCTGGCTCGCCGCCCGCGCCGAAGGCCTCGGCGTCGGCTGGGTCAGCTTCTTCGACGAGCGCGAGATGGTCCGCGCCCTCGGCCTGCCCGAACACCTGGAGGTCGTCGCCTACCTGTGCGTCGGGTACGTCGACGAGTTCCCGGACGAGCCCGAGCTGATGCAGGCGGGCTGGTCCAAGCGCCGCCCGCTGTCCTGGGTGGTCCACGAGGAGACGTACGGCCGCCGTGCCCTGCCCGGCGAGGAACCGCACGACCTGCTCGCCGAGACCGTCGCCCAGATCCGCCCGCTGGACGCCAAGGCGCTCGGCGAGGCCTGGGAGCGGCAGAAGCGCATGACCAAGCCGGCCGGCGCGCTCGGCATGCTGGAGATCATCTCCGCCCAGCTGTCGGGCCTGTCACGCCAGTGCCCGCCGCCGATCCCGGAGCCCGCGGCCGTCGCGATCTTCGCCGGCGACCACGGTGTGCACGCCCAGGGCGTCACCCCCTGGCCGCAGGAGGTCACCGCCCAGATGGTGGCCAACTTCCTCGGCGGGGGAGCGGTGTGCAACGCCTTCGCCACCCAGGTCGGCGCCGAGGTCTGCGTCGTCGACGTCGGCGTCTCCGCCGACCTGCCCGCCACCCCGGGCCTGCTGCCGCGCAAGGTCCGCGCCGGCACGTCCGACATGACCACCGGCCCCGCGATGAGCCGCGAGGAGGCCAAGCAGGCCATCGAGGTCGGCATCGAGACCGCCCGCGACCTGGTCGCGGCCGGCAACAAGGCCCTGCTCACCGGTGAGATGGGCATCGCGAACACCACCGCGTCCGCCGCCCTGATCTCCGTCTTCACGGGAGCGGACCCGGCGGAGGTCACCGGCCGCGGCACCGGCATCAACGACGAGACCCTGGCCCGCAAGACCGAGGTCGTCCGCCGCGCCCTGGACCTCCACCAGCCCGACCCGGCCGACCCCATCGGCGTCCTCGCCGCGGTCGGCGGCTTCGAGCACGCCGCGATCGTCGGCCTGCTGCTCGGCGGCGCGTCCCTGCGTACGCCGGTGATCCTGGACGGCGTCAGCGCCGGCGCCGCCGCGCTGGTGGCCCGCGCGATCGCCCCCGAGGTCCTGGCCGCGTGCATCGCGGGCCACCGCAGCGCGGAACCGGGCCACGTGGCCGCCCTGAACAAGCTGGGCCTGCGCCCCTTGGTCGACCTCGACCTCCGCCTCGGCGAGGGCACCGGCGCGCTGCTCGCCCTCCCCTTGGTCCAGAGCACGGCCCGGGCGATGCACGAGGTGGCGACGTTCGACTCGGCGGGGGTCACGGAGAAGTAGGGGTTCCAGGAAAGGCTGGGCACAACCACCCACAGCCGCGCAGTCGGCGACGGTGCTCAGCCCCCGGACACCCCAGCCGCCCCTCCCGCCCACGCCGTAAAATCCGCATGTCAGCGCTACCGAACCGCCGCGCACCAGGAGCCGAACCACCATGGCCGAACACCCCGCCTACCCCGTAGGCCTTCGCCTCACCGGCCGCCGCGTGGTCGTCCTCGGCGGCGGCCAGGTCGCCCAGCGCCGCCTCCCCGCCCTCATCGCGGCGGGCGCCGACATCCACCTCGTCTCCCCGGAGGCCACCCCCTCCGTCGAGGCGATGGCCGACGCGGGCGAGATCACCTGGCACCGGCGCCCCTACGCCGAAGGCGACCTCGCCGACGCCTGGTACGCCCTGATCGCCACCAGCGACAAGGACGCCAACACCCGCGCCTCGGCCGAGGCGGAGCACCACCGCGTGTGGTGCGTCCGCTCCGACGACGCCGACCAGGCCACCGCCTGGACCCCGGCGACCGGCCACAGCGAGGGCGTCACCGTCGCCGTGCTCACCACCGACGCCAAGGGCCGCGACCCCCGCCACACCGCCGCCATCCGTGACGCCGTGGTCGAGGGCCTGCGCGACGGCACCCTCGTCGCCCCGCACCACCGCACCCGCACCCCGGGCGTCGCCCTGGTCGGCGGCGGCCCCGGCGACCCGGACCTGATCACTGTCCGCGGCCGCCGCCTGCTCGCCGAGGCCGACGTCGTCATCGCCGACCGCCTCGGCCCCCGCGGCCTCCTCGCCGAACTGCCCCCGCACGTCGAGGTCATCGACGCCGCGAAGATCCCGTACGGCCGTTTCATGGCCCAGGAGGCCATCAACAACGCGCTGATCGAGCACGCCAAGCAGGGCAAGTCGGTGGTCCGCCTCAAGGGCGGGGACCCGTATGTCTTCGGCCGTGGCATGGAGGAGCTGCACGCCCTCGCCGAGGCCGGCATCCCCTGCACCGTCGTCCCCGGCATCTCCAGCTCCATCTCCGTGCCGGGCGCGGCCGGGATCCCCGTCACCCACCGCGGGGTCGCGCACGAGTTCACCGTGGTCAGCGGCCATGTCGCTCCCGACGACGAGCGGTCCCTGGTCGACTGGCCCGCGCTCGCCAAGCTGACCGGCACGCTCGTCGTCCTCATGGGCGTCGACAAGATCGGCCGGATCGCCGAGACCCTCGTCGCGCACGGCAAGTCCCCGGACACCCCGGTCGCCCTCGTCCAGGAGGGCACCACCGCCGCCCAGCGCCGCGTCGACGCCACCCTCGCCACGGTCGCCGAGACGGTCGTCGCGCGCGAGGTCAAGCCGCCCGCCGTCATCGTCATCGGCGACGTGGTGAACGTCGGCCTCCCGGCCTCGGAGTAACCCGGGGTAACGCGACCGATCCCAGCCGTTGGCAGCACCCCCAGGACAAGGCAGTATCACCCCCGTGGCCGACCTCATCACCATCGAGAACCCCGACGACCCGCGTCTGCACGACTACACGGGCCTCACCGACGTGGAGCTGCGCCGCAAGCGCGAACCCGCCGAGGGCCTGTTCATCGCCGAGGGCGAGAAGGTCATCCGACGTGCCAAGGACGCCGGCTACGAGATGCGGTCCATGCTGCTCTCGGCCAAGTGGGTCGACGTCATGCGCGACGTCATCGACGAACTCCCCGCCCCGGTCTACGCCGTCAGCCCGGAACTCGCCGAACAGGTCACCGGCTACCACGTGCACCGCGGCGCCCTCGCCTCCATGCAGCGCAAGCCGCTGCCCACGGCCGCCGACCTCCTGCACACCGCCCGCCGGGTGGTCGTCATGGAGTCGGTCAACGACCACACCAACATCGGCGCCATCTTCCGCTCGGCCGCCGCCCTCGGCATGGACGCCGTGCTGCTCTCCCCGGACTGCGCCGACCCGCTGTACCGGCGCAGCGTGAAGGTCTCCATGGGCGCGGTCTTCTCCGTGCCGTACGCCCGACTGGACACCTGGCCCAAGGGCCTGGAGTCCGTGCGCGAGGCGGGCTTCACGCTGCTCGCGCTCACTCCGGACGAGAAGGCCCGTGCGCTCGACGAGGCGGCGCCCCATCGGATGGACCGGGTGGCGTTGATGCTGGGCGCCGAGGGCGACGGCCTGTCCACCCAGGCCCTCGTCGCCGCCGACGAGTGGGTCCGCATCCCGATGTCCCACGGTGTCGACTCCCTCAACGTGGGCGCGGCGGCCGCGGTCGCCTTCTACGCGGTGGCGACGGGGCGCCCCGAGGCGTAGGGGCCGCAGGGGTATGGCCGCGGGGGCGGGGGCTCAGTCGTCCCGCTCCAGCGTGGAGACGTACCGCTCCGACATCACACGGTCCTGGTCCAGCGGCCAGGAACCGCTGTCCACCTGCTCCCGCTGCGTCGGTACGCCCTTGCCGTCCTCGGGGAGTCCGCGCGCCGGACCCTGGCAGCCCTGCACCAGGGCGATGCCCAGCGCGACGATCAGCGTCACGACGACGAACACGAACAGCCGCTGCCGGAGCAGGCGCGGGTTGGCGGGACGCAGACCGGTGCCGGTGGTTCTGGGACCGGGGCGGCGCGCACCGGAGCCGGAGCGGGGCGTGTTCCGGGCGCCGTTGCGTGCGGAGTTGCGGGAGGCGGGGGTCGGCCGGGACGTGGAACGGGGGGGAGTGCCACCGCGTGAAGCGCCGCTGCCGCCGCGCGACGCGCCGCCACCGCTGCGTGCGGCGGGGCCGCCCCCGCG
>NZ_JAOCQE010000386.1 GCF_025290915.1 Streptomyces sp. 15-116A
GCCGCGCGCAGTGCGCCACCCGCGCGGGCAGCTCGCGCCGGGCCCGGCCGGTGGCCAGGGACAACGCGGTGTACGCGGCCACCGACTCGGCCTCGGTGCGCGCCGCGTGCACCACCCGCTCCCGCTCGGCGCGCGAGTAGACGAAGCCGAGCGGGATCTCCAGACAGACCAGGACCAGTGCGGCCAGGCTGAGATAGCTCAGCAGCAGACGGCGGGTCACGGCGACGCCGCCCGTCCGGGCTCGGACCCGGTGTGCACCGCGAGGCGGAAGCCGACGCCGCGCAGGGTGCGGATCCACGCCGGGTGTCCCAGCTTCTTGCGCAGCGCGGCCACATGGACGTCCAGGGTCCTGGTCGGCCCGTCGAAGTGGGGGTCCCACACGCGGTCCAGGATCTGCTGCCGGGAGTAGACCGCGCCCGGGTCCTCGCTGAGCAGCGCCAGCAGGTCGAACTCCTTGGGGGTGAGGGGCACTGCGGTCTCGCCCACCCACACCTGCCGGGTACGGCGGTCCACGACGAGCGGGCCCGGGTCCGGCATCGGCTCGGACGCGGCCACGGGCTCGTACGACGGCGGGGGTTCGGGCGCGGCGGCCGGCTCGTACGAGCGCTGTGTCCGCCGGGTCACCGCCCGCACCCGCGCCACCAGCTCCCGTACGCTGAACGGCTTCGCCAGATAGTCGTCGGCGCCCAGCTCCAGACCGAGTACCCGGTCGGCCTCCTCGCCGCGCGCGCTCAGAATGAGGATCGGCACGTCGGAGACCTGGCGGATGCCCCGGCAGACGTCGATGCCGTCCATGTCCGGCAACCCCAGGTCGAGCAGGACGACATCGCCGTACGGGCCCGCCAGCCCGTCCGTACCCGTGGCCACGTGATCGACCGTCAGTCCGAAGTGCGCCAGGCCCTCCACGAGGGGGTCCGCGATCGTCTCGTCGTCCTCGACGAGCAGCACCTGTATGCCCATATGTTCTGTCTCTCCCGGAACTGAAACATCGGCGAAACAATGCGAGACTTCCGCTTTCCGGTGCCACGTTACAGGCGCGCCGAAAGAAATACCGAGTTCTGCCCGCGCGCTGGCCGCAGCTTAACCTTCCGCTGTATTCGTGTCGTCTACCGTGCAGAAGAGGGGCGAAGTCAACTTCCCTGTCAGGAGGCTGAGTTGAAGGCACTACTGGACCGTGCGCGGGCATTCGGGCGGCGGGTCGATTTCGAGAGCGACGCCTACCGGAAACTGGCCGACGGGCAATATCCGGAGGTGTTGTTCATCACCTGTTCGGATTCCCGTGTCATTCCCGCACTCATCACCGGAGCGCGTCCCGGCGAGATATTCGAGCTGCGGAACGCGGGCAATATCGTGCCGCCCTACGGAAGGCCGGCGGCCTCCGGAGAGGCGGCCACCATCGAGTACGCACTCCAGGTGCTCGGGGTTCAGGACATCGTCGTGTGCGGTCACTCACACTGCGGAGCCATGGGCGCGCTGAAGTCGGGCGACGACCTGTCCGCGCTGCCCGGGGTGGACGCCTGGCTGCGGATCGCCCGCCCGGGTCTGACTCCGGTGCTGGACGCGGCCTCCGACGACCCGGCGCTGCGTGAGGTGGTGCAGGGCAACGTCGTCAACCAGCTGGCGGCCCTGCGGAGTTACCCCGTGGTGCGGCAGCGGCTGGGGGAGGGGCGGCTGCGGCTGCACGGCTGGTACTACGAGATCGACACCGGGGCCGTGCACGAGCTCGACGAGGACGGCGAGTTCCGGGCGCACGCCGGATGAGCGGGGCGCATGCGCGGGTCCGCCGGACGCGGGGCGGCACCAAGGGACCCAAGCCCGACCTCGCCACCGAGATCTCCGCGTCCCTCGTCGTCTTCCTCGTCGCCCTGCCCCTGTGCATCGGTGTGGCCGTGGCCTCCGGGGTGCGGCCCGAGCTGGGGATCATCTCCGGGGTGATCGGCGGGCTCGTGGTCGGCGCGGTGCGCGGCAGCACCTTGCAGGTCAGCGGGCCGGCCGCGGGGCTCGCCGCGCTGGTCGCGGAGACCGTCGCGGAGCACGGGGTGGCCGTGCTCGCCGTGATCGTGCTGTTCGCGGGGCTGCTGCAGATCGTCCTCGGACTGATCCGGCTGGGCCGCATGTTCCAGGCCATCTCCATCGCCGTCGTGCAGGGCATGCTCGCCGGTATCGGGCTGCCGCTGATGTTCAGCCAGCTCTACCCGATGGCCGACACCAAGGCCCCCGGCACGCCGATCGAGAACATGGCCGGGGTCCCGGACCTGCTGGCCCGGATCCTCACCGACCGCCAGGCGATGATCGCCACTCTGCTCGGGACCGTCACCATCGTGCTGAGCTTCGTGTGGAAGAAGGTCCCCGGGCCGCTCGGGAAGATCCCGGCCGCGCTGGTCGCCGTCGCGCTCGGCTGCGGCGTCGCCGCACTGCCCGGGGTGGACGTACGGACCCTCCAGGTCGGCGACCTGCTCGGGTCGGTGCGGGTGCCGGGCGCCGAGGAGTTCGCGGAACTGGCGAACCCGGCCGTCCTCGGCGCCGTCCTCACCTTCACGGTGATCGCCTCCGCGGAGAGCCTGTTCACCGCGGCGGCCGTCGACCGCATGCACAGCGGCCCGCGCACCCGGTACAACACCGAGCTGATCGCGCAGGGTGCCGGGAACACGCTCGCCGGTCTCGTCGGCGCGCTGCCCGTCACCGCGGTGGTCGCGCGCAGCTCCGCCAATGTGCAGGCGGGCGCGAAGACGCGGCTCTCGCGCACGCTGCACGGCCTGTGGCTGCTGGCCTTCGCGCTGCTGCTGCCGCAGGTGCTGGCGCTCATCCCGATCTCCGTGCTCGCCGGGGTCCTGGTGCACAGCGGCTGGAAGCTGCTCGCGCCGGACGAGTTCCCCAAGATGTGGCGGCAGGACCGGGGCGAGTTCGCCGTGATGACGCTGACCATGCTGGTGATCGTGGCGACCGCGCTGCTGGAGGGCGTGCTCTTCGGACTCGCCGCCGGGATCCTGCTGGCCGCGCTGCGGATGTCGCAGACGGTGGTCCGGCAGCACGTCGAGGACGACACGGCGAAGGTCGTCATGGCGGGCAACGCCACGTTCCTTCGGCTGCCGCGGGTCATCGAGGCGCTGGAAGCCGCCGCCGCGTCGGGCAAACCCCGGATCCGCCTCGATCTGACGGCCGTGACCCACCTCGACCACGCCTGCCGCAACCAGGTGGAGGAATTCACCGCCCAGCAGCGGGGGTTGGGGGTACGGGTCGAACTGCTGATGCCGGGGACGGCGGAGCCCGGGGGAGACACGGCCGCGGCTGCCGCGCCGGTCGAGAGCGGCGTGAAGGCCGGGGCCGGGTTCACGGCCGGGCTCGGGCTGACGACCGGCGGATCACCCGCCGCCGACGCCGAGTGGTTCTATCTCGACACGCGGCCCCTGCCCGACGATTACGCCGGGCGGTCGCCGCTCGTAGGGTGAGAGGCCCATCGAGCGCTGGGAGTGATTCCTCCATGTCCGGTTGGACCGTGCACGACATCCCCGATCAGAGCGGGCGCGTCGCCGTCGTCACCGGCGCCAACAGCGGGCTCGGGCTGGTGACGGCGATCGAGCTGGCCCGGGCCGGTGCCCGGGTCGTGCTCGCCTGCCGCAGCGAGACCCGGGGCCGGGCGGCGCTGAACCGGCTGCGGGGCGAGGTGCCGGCCGCCGAGGCGGAGGTGCGCCCCCTGGACCTCGGGAACCTGGGCTCCGTACGGGAGTTCGCGCGGGAGTTGCCGTACGAGCGGGTCGATCTGCTGGTCAACAACGCCGGTGTGATGGCGCTGCCCCGCGGCACGACCGCCGACGGGTTCGAGACCCAGTTCGGCGTCAACCACCTCGGCCACTTCGCCCTCACCGGGCTGCTGCTGCCCGCGCTGCTCACCGCACCGCAGGCGCGGGTCGTGACCGTGTCCAGCATGATGCACGCGCTGGCCAACATCGACCCGCGCGACCTCAACAGCGAGCGCGCGTACAACCGTTGGCTCGCCTACGCCCGCTCCAAATCCGCCAACCTGATGTTCACGCACGAGCTGGCGCGGAGGGCGGCGGCGCACGGGGCCCGGCTCACGTCCGTCGCGGCCCACCCCGGCTACGCGGCCACCAACCTCCAGACGGCGGGCCCCCGCGCGGAGGGACGCCGGGTCGCCGAGCGCCTGATGCTCCTCGGCAACCGGATCGTCGCCCAGTCCGCCGAGGCCGGAGCGCTCCCGCAGCTGTACGCGGCGACCGCACCCGGCGTCGGCCCCGACACCTACCTCGGACCGTCCTTCGCGATGTGGCGCGGGACGCCCGCCCCGTCCTGGCGGGCGCCGTGGACCCTCGACGACACGATGACCGAGCGTCTGTGGAGCGCCTCCGAGGACCTGACGGACGTACGCTACGACCTCCTGAAGGCAGCTCCGTAGGCCCTTCAAGCGTGCCGCTGCGGTGACGCCGGGGGTTTCAGGGGCCGGGGATCCGAGCCTGCCCGGCAGCTGAAGGGTGCGTACCTCGCGCGGCGGTGCCCCGTGGGTCAGTGGTGCTTGGGGCGGTCGGCTCGGGTCCTGTTGATCTCGTGGGCCGCCGCCTCGCTGACGGCGCGGTGGGGGTGGTGGGCCCGCAGGGCGCGCAGGATGCGTTCCGTCGTGGACGGGTCGGCCGCCGCGAGGGCGGTGACCAGGGCCGGCGCGCCGCCCGGCCAGTCCTCGGCCTCCTCGTCGAAGCGGGCCAGCAGCGTCTCGGGCGGGATCTCGTCCGGGGTGGGTACGCCGGTGTCACCCGCGAGGCGGGAGGCGAGGGTGCGGG
>NZ_JAOCQE010000387.1 GCF_025290915.1 Streptomyces sp. 15-116A
GTCCGCTCAGCCGGCCGGGGCGCCCCCGGTGCGCCCCGGGGCCGGGCCCGGCCCCGCACGCGCGCGCCAGCGGCGCCTCGATCCAGTCGGTGAGGACCGCAAGGTCCTCCAGGGACAGCGCCGGCCGGGCCCGCACCTCCTCGACGCGGACACTCCCCTCGGTGACCACCGCGAGGGCCTCCACCCGGGCCCCGTCCGCGAAGGCGAGCCGCACATGGAGCCACCGTGTCGCACACTCCCCCTCCCGCACCTCCCACGCGGGCCACACGGACACCGCGCCCTCGCCCGGGCAGCGATCGGAAAGTCGAGGAACAGACACATCGGGCACGCACGCCACGTAACCGCATGATCACTTTCCATACGAACGAACACGCTCCCCGAGCGGCCCACGGCACCCTGTCAGCGGAGCGCCGTCGGTGCGATGCTGGAGGCGTCAGCGCTGGAGGCATCAGCGATCTCCTGAAGATCCCCCGGGGTGAGGAGTTCGGCCGTGCTGCGTGTCGCCGTCGTAGGTTCCGGCCCGAGCGGGTGCTACACCGCCCAGAGCCTGGTCCAGCAGGACCCCGACGTGTACGTCGACGTCCTGGACCGGCTGCCCTGCCCGTACGGGCTGGTCCGCTACGGCGTGGCACCGGACCACGAGAAGATCAAGTCCCTGCAGAACAACCTGCGCACCGTCCTGGAGCACGAGCGGGTGCGCTTCCTCGGCGGGGTGCCGGTGGGCCCCGGAGGGGTGCCGACCGCTCGGCTCAAGGAGCTGTACCACGCGGTGGTGTACTGCGTGGGCGCCGCCACCGACCGGCACCTCGGCATCCCCGGCGAGGATCTGCCGGGCAGCTGGTCGGCCACCGAGTTCGTGTCCTGGTACAGCGCCCACCCGGACGCCGTCGACGACGGTTTTCTGCGCGAGGCGCGCTCGGCCGTGGTGATCGGCGTGGGCAACGTCGCGGTGGACGTGACCCGGATGCTGGCCCGCGGCGTGGCGGAGCTGAGCCCCACCGACATGCCGCACGCGGCCCTGACCGCGCTCGCGGCGAGCCGGGTGACCGACATCCACATGGTGGGGCGGCGCGGCCCGTCCCAGGCCAGGTTCACCACCAAGGAGCTGCGCGAGCTGGGCACCCTGCCGGACACGGGAATCGTGGTGGACCCGCGGGAGCTGGCGCTGGACCCGGCGTTCCTGGATCCCTCCGGCCTGCCCGCCGCCCAGCGCCGCAACGTGGAGGTGCTGCGCGGCTGGGCCGCGGCGCCGCTCGCGCCGGACGCCCGCCGGCGGATCGTGCTGCGCTTCTTCCTCCGCCCGGTCGAACTGCTGGAGCGGGACGGCAGGGTGGGCGCGGTGCGCTTCGAGCGGACGGCGCCGGACGGGAGCGGCGGCGTGACGGGGACGGGCCGGTTCGAGGACATCGAGGCGCAGTTGGTGCTGCGGTCGGTGGGGTATCGCGGAGTGCCGCTGGAGGGACTGCCGTTCGACGCCGCGACCGGCACGGTGCCGCACAGCGCGGGCCGGGTACTGCGTGAGGGCGCTGTCGCACCGGGCGAGTACGTGGCGGGCTGGATCAAGCGGGGCCCGACCGGCGTCATCGGCACGAACCGTCCGTGCGCGAAGGAGACGGTGACCTCGCTGCTGGAGGACGCCGCGGAGCTGCGGCGGCGGGACGTCCCCCGGGACCCGCTGCAGGAGCTGCGCGCCGCGGGCGTCGAGCCGGTCGAGTGGACGGGATGGCGAGCGATCGAACGCGCCGAGGCCGACCTGGGCGCGTCCCTGGGCCGCACCGTGGTCAAGCTCCCCGACTGGGAGTCGCTGCTCGCGGCGGCGCGGCGGGCGGGGGCGTGAGAGGGCCGGCACCGCAGGCGTAAAGCGTCCGGTCAGTCCTCGTCGAGCCTCGCCGCCTGGCGGGCCGCGGCCGCGAGCAGGCAGTCGAGCAGGCCCGGGAAGCGGTCGTCCAGGTCGTCCCGGCGCAGGCCGTTCATCTTGGCGGTGCCCCGGTAGATCTGCCGGATCACGCCGGCCTCGCGCAGCACGCGGAAGTGGTGCGTGGTGGTGGACTTGGTGACCGGGACGTCGAAGGCGGAGCAGGCCAGCTCCGTGTCCTGGGCGGCGAGTTCACGGACGATCCGCAGCCGCATGGGATCGGAGAGCGCGTGCAGCACGCCCTCGAGGCGGATCTCCTCCCGCGCGGGGTGCGGCAGATCGCGGCTGCTGGGGGCGGGGGCGGCGGTCGTCACGGCGGCTCCACATCGGTCCGGGGCCTTCATCGTACGACGACCCTCGTACGTTCACTCCTCCTAGTTCGACGACCCTCGTAGTTTGACAACCCTCGTACTACGAGGTCTATCGTACGAGCAGACCCCGGCCCCCGTGACGAATGGAGCCCGCCGTGAGCGCGCTGTTCGAGCCTCGCACCCTGCGCGATGTGACGATCCCCAACCGCGTGTGGATGGCGCCGATGTGCCAGTACTCGGCCGCCCCCGAGGGCCCTGAGACGGGCGCCCCCACCGACTGGCACTTCGCGCACTACGCCGCCCGGGCCGCCGGAGGCACCGGACTGATCGTGGTCGAGGCCACCGCCGTGTCCCCGGAGGGCAGGATCTCGCCGTACGACCTCGGCCTCTGGAACGACATCCAGACCGAGGCGTTCCGCCGGATCACCCGCTTCCTCGCCGAGCAGGGCACGGTCCCCGCCATCCAGCTCGCGCACGCCGGCCGCAAGGCGTCGACCGAGCGCCCCTGGAAGGGCGGCGCACCCGTCGGAGCGGACGGCCACGGCTGGCAGCCGGTCGCGCCCAGCGCCCTCGCCTTCGATGACGGCCACCCCGTCCCGGACGAACTGACGGTCGACCAGATCAGGCGGATCGTGGGCGAGTTCGCGGACGCGGCCCGCCGGGCGCTCGCCGCCGGCTTCGAGGTCGTGGAGATCCACGGCGCGCACGGCTACCTGATCAACGAGTTCCTCTCCCCGCACTCCAATCGCCGCACCGACACCTACGGCGGCTCGTACGAGAACCGCACGCGTTTCGCCCTCGAAGTCGTCGACGCCGTACGGGAGGTGTGGCCCGACGACAAGCCGCTGTTCTTCCGCATCTCGGCCACGGAGTGGCTCGAGGGCGCAGGCTGGACCGCGGACGACACGGTCCGCTTCGCCGGGGACCTGCACGCCCACGGCGTCGATCTGCTCGACGTCTCCAGCGGCGGCAACGCCCCGCGTGTCCGCATCCGGACCGAGCCCGGTTACCAGGTCCCCTTCGCCGCCCGGGTGCGCAAGGAGACGCCCATGCCGGTCGCGGCCGTGGGTCTGATCACCGAGGCCGAGCAGGCCGAGAAGATCGTAGCCAACGGCGAGGCGGACGCGGTGCTCCTGGGCCGGGAGCTGCTGCGCAACCCCTCGTGGGCCCGCCAGGCGGCCCGGGAACTGGGCGGTGAGGTCCACGTGCCGGACCAGTACCACCGTTCCGTCTGATCCTCGGGCATCCCGCGTCCCGCATTCCGCCCCTGTCCCGCACCGCCCCGCACGCCTTCCTGGCCTGCGGGGCGGTTCCGTTTCTGCGTGACCCGTTGACCAGAAAGCGCTTACCCCGTACGTTCCGTTCAGCAGGATGACCCGACCTCGTCGCGTGATGGCGAGGCGAACAAGAGACAGAACGTCGTTCATGTAGGTGACTCAGCTCCGGAACTCCCCACACAGAAGGATTCGGGACATGACTTCTGCGACGCGACCACGCACCAAAGCCTTCACCGGCGCCCTCGCCACCCTCGGCCTGTCGATTGGCATGGTCATGACTACCGGCGCCTCCCCGGCCGGCGCCGCCACCTGGCCGACCCCCAACGGCAGTGAGGGCGTCTCCTCCACCATCTCGATCTCCGGCACCAAGGACTACGGGATGAAGCGCCTGTACGGCACCGGAGACCTGGGCTCGGGCGGCCAGGACGAGGATCAGGGCCCGATCCTGGAACTGGCGAACGGCGCGGTCCTGAAGAACGTCATCCTCGGCGCCCCCGCGGCCGACGGCATCCACTGCAAGGGCTCCTGCACCCTGCAGAACGTGTGGTGGGAGGACGTCGGCGAGGACGCCGCCACCTTCAAGGGCACGTCGTCGTCAGCCGTCTACACCGTCACCGGCGGCGGCGCCAAGGAGGCCGGCGACAAGGTGTTCCAGTTCAACGGCGCCGGAACGCTGAACGTGTCGAACTTCGCGGTGCGGAACTTCGGCACCTTCGTGCGCTCCTGCGGCAACTGCTCCACGCAGTACAAGCGGACGATCAACCTCAACACCATCGAGGTGACCTGGAAGGGCAGCAGGATCGCCGGCATCAACACCAACTACGGCGACAGCGCCACCCTGCGGAACATCACGATCGTCGGGGACACCAGCAAGAAGATCGTCCCGTGCCAGAAGTACATCGGCAACGACGACGGCGACGAGCCCGACAGCAACGGCTCGGGCCCCGACGGCACGTACTGCAAGTACGCGGCCTCCGACATCACCTACCGGTAGTCCGCACGCACCGGACCCACAGGCGGCCGTACGAGGCACCCACGCGGGGCCCCGTACGGCCGTCCGCGTGTCCGGCCGTTCTCACCCCGGATCGCCTCCCACGCGCGCGTGCACCTCGCCCGCCAGCTCCCGCTGGTAGTCGGCGTACGCGGCCCGCAGCGCCTCGCCCGGCCAGTCGGCCGGCAGCAGGGCGGGCGGCAGCACGGGGTCGGCGAGGAGATGGCGTACGACGGCCGCGAAGGCGGTGAGCCGGT
>NZ_JAOCQE010000388.1 GCF_025290915.1 Streptomyces sp. 15-116A
GAGGCGGCGGGGGCCTGCGTCAGCGCCGGTTCGGGTGCCTCGGGTGCCTCGGGTGCGGGAGGCGGGGATGGTGGCCGTGGGGACCGTGCGGTCGGCGAGGCGGGCGCGGATGTCCTGCTCGGCGAGCTGGCGGCAGCGGTGCAGGAGGGCGGCGGCGGTGGGGTTGCCGCGGAGGGCGCGGAGGGCGGCGAGGTCGTCGGGGTCGGGGCGGTAGCCGGCGCCCAGCGCCTCCTCCAGGAGTGTGAGGTAGCCGGCGGCGGTGCCGGGGAGGGCGGCGCGGTAGCGGCCGAGGTCGGCCACGAGGAAGGCGCGCAGCCGGGCGCTCTCTCGGGTGGCCTCGTCGAGGGAGTCGGCGAGGCGGAGGCAGTCCTGGACGTCGTCGGCCGAGGCGGAGGTGGGGTGAAGGGCGAGGGCGAGAGCGCGGCGGAGCACACGCAGCTCCTCCACGCCGAACGCCATGCCGCCGCGGGATCCGTATGGCGTGGGCATGCGGCGACGATACGCGCTAATCAGACAAACACGGCGATAGGGGCGAGGTGTGGCGCGGGGTGCCACTCGGGTGGGCGGCGGTGGGGGTGCGCGTGGGGATGCCTGCGGCGCCACTGCCCCTCCGGTGGGGGTGCGCGTGGCGCCCACGGTGGGTGGGTGAGTCGGGGCCGGGGCGGTGGTGTCCGTCCTCGGTCTGGCGCGAAATGGGTGACTTGAGAGGTACTGGCGCGGACGCGCCAGCCGCTGCGGGCAGACACCACCGCCCCGACCCCTCCCCGCCGCGGGCGTCCGCGCCACGCCCACGCTGCGTACTAGCTGCGGGCCGTCGGCGTCGCTGTCCCGCGGGCAGTCGTGCCTCCCCCAGTGCCTTAAGGGCCTGGGAGTACCCCCAGGGCGGCACGGGTGGGCGCGGACGGCACCCAGTCAGCGCCGTGCTGCGCAACCCACCCCCGGCCCGCACCGGCACCGGGCACCCCTGAACCCCCTTACCGGCATCCGCTACATGCGTGACACGTTGCGTTCGTAGACCAGGCGGAGGCCGATCAGGGTCAGCCAGGGCTCGTGTTCGTCGATGACCGAGGATTCGCCGAGGACCATGGGGGCCAAGCCGCCCGTCGCGATGACCGTGACGTCCTCGGGGTCGTCCGCCAGTTCGCGGGCCATGCGGTTGACCACGCCGTCGACCTGGCCCGCGAAGCCGTAGATGATGCCCGACTGCATCGCCTCGACCGTGTTCTTGCCGATCACGCTCCTGGGGCGGGCCACCTCGATCTTGCGGAGTTGCGCGCCCCGGACGCCGAGGGCCTCGACGGAGATCTCGATGCCGGGGGCGATGACACCGCCGACGTACTCACCGCGCGCGCTGACCGCGTCGAACGTCGTCGCCGTGCCGAAGTCGACGACGATCGCCGGGCCCCCGTAGAGGTCGACCGCCGCGACCGCGTTGATGATGCGGTCCGCGCCGACCTCCTTGGGGTTGTCGGTGAGGATCGGGACGCCCGTCTTGACGCCGGGCTCGACGAGGACCGCGGGGACGTCGCCGTAGTAGCGGCGGGTGACCTCGCGGAGTTCGTGCAGGACGGAGGGGACCGTCGCGCAGATGGCGATGCCGTCGATGCCGTCGCCCAGGTCCTCGCCGAGCAGCGGGTGCATGCCCATCAGGCCCTGGAGGAGGACCGCCAGTTCGTCGGCCGTGCGGCGCGCGTCGGTGGAGATGCGCCAGTGCTCGACGATGTCGTCGCCGTCGAAGAGGCCCAGGACCGTGTGCGTGTTGCCTACGTCGATCGTCAGCAGCATGGGTCCTACTCCGCCGCTCGCAGGTCGAGGCCGATGTCGAGGATGGGCGAGCTGTGGGTGAGGGCGCCCACCGCCAGGTAGTCGACGCCGGTGTCCGCGTACGCCTTGGCGTTGGCCAGGGTGAGGCGGCCGGAGGCTTCGAGGGCCGCGCGGCCGGCCACCAGGGCCACGGCTTCCTCGCACTCGCCAGGCGTGAAGTTGTCCAGGAGGATCAGGTCGGCGCCGGCGTCGAGGACCTCGCGGAGCTGGTGGAGGGTGTCGACCTCGACCTCGATGGGGACGTCGGGGAAGCGTTCGCGGACCGCCTGGAAAGCCTGGGCGACTCCGCCCGCGGCGACCACGTGGTTGTCCTTGACCAGCGCCGCGTCCGAGAGGGACATGCGGTGGTTGACGCCTCCGCCGCAGCGCACGGCGTACTTCTCGAGGCTGCGCAGGCCCGGCGTCGTCTTGCGGGTGTCGCGGACCTTCGCCTTCGTGCCCTCGAGGACGTCCGCCCACGCGCGCGTGGCGGTCGCGATGCCCGACAGGCGGCACAGGATGTTCAGGGCGCTGCGCTCGGCGGTGAGGAGGTCGCGGGTGCGGGTCGTGACGGACAGGAGGGTCTGGCCGGGTTCCACGCGGTCGCCGTCCTCCGCGTGGCGTTCCACCTCGAACTCCTCGGTGCAGACGACCGACAGGACCGCCTCGGCGATCCTCAGGCCCGCGACCACGCCCGCCTCCCGCGCGGTGAAGTCGGCGGTGGCGACGGCGTCCTCCGGGATGGTCGCGACCGTGGTCACGTCCACGCCGTGGGCCAGGTCCTCCTGGATGGCCACGTTCGCGATGTCCTCGACCTCCACGGGGTCGAGGCCCGCGTCGGCCAGGAGCTGGGCGAGTGCGGGGTCGAGGCCGCACTCCAGGTAGGTCTCCTCGTCGGAGCCGCAGGCGCAGCCGTCGCCGCAGCCACCGGAGGAGGCGAGGGGGAGGTCGGGGGTGGTCACTGCTGTCACTGCTCCTGGGATGCCTGGGGCGGGAGGGTCGGGGGGAAGTCTGTGCCGTCGGTGGTGTGCGTCGCCAGCGTTCGGTCCGGATTGAGCCGTACGACGATGTGGCGGCGCCAGGTCGTGTCGTCCCGCTCGGGGCGGTCCTCGCGCCAGTGGCAGCCGCGGGTCTCGTCGCGCTGTCGTGCGGCGGCGACCAGGACGCGGGCCACGCACAGGAGGTTGGTGGCCTCCCAGGTGTCGACGCCCGGTTCGGCGGTCTTGCCGTGCTCGGCGAGCGCGTCGCGGGCCTCGGCGTGCAGGCGGTCGAGCTGGTCGGCCGCTGCGGAGAGCGAGGCCTCGGAGCGCAGGACGCCGGCTCCCCTGGTCATGATCCGCTGGATGGCGAAGCGGGCCTCCGGGGGGAGGAGGGGGTGCGCCGGGCGGTCGGACTCCGGGAGGGGGTGCGGCACGCGCGCGTGGAGATTGTTCTCCGTGCGGCTGTGCGCGATGTCCGCGGCGATGCGTTCGGCGTAGACCAGGCCCTCCAGGAGGGAGTTGGAGGCCAGGCGGTTGGCGCCGTGCACGCCCGTGCAGGCGACCTCCCCGCACGCGTACAGGCCGGGCACGGTGGTGCGGCCGTGGGAGTCGGTGCGCACGCCGCCGGAGGCGTAGTGGGCAGCCGGGGCGATCGGGACGGGCTCGGTGACCGGGTCGATGCCGTGGGCGCGGCAGGCGGCGAGGATCGTCGGGAAGCGGTGTTCCCACATCTCGGCGCCGAAGTGGCGGGCGTCGAGGTACATGTGCTCGGCGTCCCGCTCCTGCATGCGGCGCATAATGCCCTTGGCCACGATGTCCCGGGGGGCGAGTTCGCCGAGTTCGTGCTGCCCCTGCATGAAGCGCACGCCGTCGGCGTCGACCAGGTGGGCGCCCTCGCCGCGTACGGCCTCGGAGACCAGGGGCTGCTGGCCCTCCGCGTCGGGGCCGAGGAACAGGACCGTGGGGTGGAACTGGACGAACTCCAGGTCGCTGACCTCCGCGCCCGCGCGCAGGGCGAGGGCCACGCCGTCGCCGGTGGAGACGGAGGGGTTGGTGGTGGCGCTGAAGACCTGGCCCATGCCGCCGGTCGCCAGGACCACGGCGGGGGCGTGGACGGCTCCCACGCCGTCGTGCTGGCCCTCCCCCATGACGTGCAGGGTCACGCCGGCCGTGCGGCCGTCGGCGTCCGTGAGGAGGTCCAGGACGAGCGCGTTCTCGATGGTGCGCATCCCGCGGGCGCGGACCGCCTCCACCAGGGCGCGGGAGATCTCCGCGCCCGTGGCGTCGCCGCCCGCGTGGGCGATGCGGCGGCGGTGGTGGCCGCCCTCGCGGGTGAGGGCCAGGCCGCCCTCGGCGGACTCGTCGAACTGCGCGCCGGTGTCGATCAGGCGGCGTACGGCGTCGGGGCCCTCGGTGACGAGGAGCCGGACGGCCTGTTCGTCGCACAGGCCCGCGCCCGCGACCAGGGTGTCGTCCAGGTGCTGCTCCGGGGTGTCGCCGTCGCCGAGGGCCGCGGCGATGCCGCCCTGGGCCCAGCGCGTGGAGCCGTCGTCCAGGCGGGCCTTGGTGACGACGACCGTGGTCAGGCCGGCCGCCTCGCAACGCAGGGCCGCGGTGAGGCCGGCCACGCCGGAGCCGACGACGACCACGTCCGCCTCGATGGACCACCCGGGGGCGGGCGCATGCAGTCGTATGCCTGTGCTGGTCACGAGGCGGCTCCGAACGTTCCGAAGGTCAGCGGGATGTTGTCGATCAGGCGGGTGGAGCCCACGCGTGCGGCGACGGCGAGGACGGCCTCGCCGGTGAAGCCGTCGCCGATCTCCGTGAAGTCGGCGGGGTCGACCAGGGCCAGGTAGTCCAGCTTCAGCGGCGGGTCGAAGCGGGCCGCCTCGTCGAGGACCTGGCGGGCGGCGGCGCGGATCGCGGCGGGGCCGCCGGCGGCCGTGGCGACG
>NZ_JAOCQE010000389.1 GCF_025290915.1 Streptomyces sp. 15-116A
TCTACACCGTCCCCGTCGCGGTCTATCTGGCTGTCCTGCGACTGCTGCATCGCCGGCCGGGCTCCTGGGGCGAGGACGCCATCTGGGCGGTGGCCGTCCTCGCCGTGCTCGCCGCCACCTACGTGCCCGGCCCGATCGTGACCACGGGTGTGATCGCCTCGCTGCTGGTCGCGGCGACGCTGTGGCTGCGCCGGGGCGAGGTGGTGGAGCGGGAAGCCGCCGTCTGAGTCGCTGGTGACGTGCTGCCGGGCTGCAACCGCTGTGCCTCGGTGATCGTCCTGGCCGGGAGAGGCGGGAGGGCGAGGAGGCGGCGGGGCATGGGCGTATGGGGACATGGCGGGTGGGAGCCCGGACGTGTGGTCGCCGGGTGTGCGGTGGTGACGGCCGCGCTACTGGCGGGGCACCGTGCGGTGCCCAACACCGGTGTGCGGCTGGGCAGTCTGCTGGAGTCGTTCCTGCCGTGGCTCGGTGCGGTGGTCGTCGTGCTGCTGTGCGTCGCGCTGCTGCGCCGCTCGGCGGTCGCGCTGGTGGCGCTGATGCTGCCGGTGGCGGCCTGGACGCATCTGTTCGGCGGACTGCTGTTGCCCGCGGCGGCCGAGCCAGGCGGCGGCGATCTGGTGGTGGTGCAGCACAACGTCAGCGACGAGAACGCCGATCCGGCGGGCACCGCCCGCGTCCTGATGGACGCCGGGCCGGACCTGATCGCCCTTCAGGAGCTGGTGCCTCCCGCGCGGGCGGTCTACGAGGAGGTGCTCGACCCGCGCTACCCGTACCACGCGGTGAGCGGGACCGTCGGGCTCTGGTCGCGGTATCCGCTCACCGACGTGCGGCCGCTGGACCTCAAGCCCCGGGAGATCGAGGAGACCTGGCAACGCGGCCTGCGTGCGGTGGTGCGGACCCCGAGGGGGGAGGTCGCCGCGTACGTCGCCCATCTCCCCTCGGTCCGCGTCGGTGCTCGCGGTCTCGCGTCCTCCTGGCGTGACGAGAGCGCGCGGCTGCTGGGCCGGGCCGTCGCGGCGGAGCGCACCCGGACCGTGGTGCTCATGGGTGACCTCAACGGCACCGTGGACGACCGCGGCCTGGCGCCGCTCACCTCGCGCCTGGACGTGGCCGAGCGAGGTCTCGCCTTCAGCTTCCCCGCGTCCTTCCCGGTGGCCCGGATCGATCAGGTCATGGCCCGCTCGGCGACCGTCGCCCACCTCCGCACCCTGCCCGCCACCGGCAGCGACCACCTCCCCGTCGCCGCCCGCGTCACCCTGCGCTGACTCCGGCCACCCCCGCCCATTGACGCATTCTTACGCACGGGTAAGTTGACTCTGGAGTAAGGAAGAAGGAAAGCACGGAAGCACCAGCAGCATCACCGCGACCGGGAGCCGCCATGGGCGTACGCAAGGATCTGAAACGGGCGAAACGACGCACCGACCTGGCCACCCGTACCAGGGTCGAGACCGTGCGGGACGAGCGCGGCGTCGTCCGGGAGGTGCGTGCCGCGCCGCTCGCCCCACGGCCCACCACCGGCAGCACGGCCGACATCCCCTTCACCAACGCGGCCGAGGCGCCGGACGCCGTGGTGCTGCGCCGGGAGCGGGACGGCGCCTGGCAGCCGGTGACGGCGGCGGCCTTCGCCCATGAGGTCACCGGCGTGGCGAAGGGTCTGATCGCCGCCGGGCTCCAGCCCGGCGACCGGGTCGCGGTGATGTCCCGGACGCGCTACGAGTGGACGGTGCTGGACTTCGCCATCTGGTCGGCCGGCGGCCAGACGGTCCCCGTGTACGCCACCTCCTCGGCGGACCAGGTGGAGTGGATCGTCCGGGACTCCGGCGCCCGGTACGTCGTCACCGAGACCCCGGAGAACACCGCCACCGTCACCACGGGCACCGCCTCGCACCCCGCTCCCCCGCGCGTCTGGGAGCTGGACGCGGGCGCCCTCGCCGAACTGACCGCCCTCGGCCGGGACGTCCCCGACGAGGAGGTCACCAAGCGCCGCACGGCGCTGACCCCGGACACGACGGCGACGCTCTGCTACACGTCCGGCACGACCGGCCGCCCGAAAGGCTGTGTCCTCACGCACGCCAATCTGCACGCGGAGGCCGCCAACACCGTCGAACTGCTGCACCCGATCTTCAAGGAGGTCACCGATCAGGTCGCCTCCACCCTGCTGTTCCTGCCGCTCGCCCACATCCTCGGCCGCACCCTGCAGATCGCCTGCCTGATGGCCCGCATCGAGATCGGCCACTGCCCGAGCATCAAGCCCGACGAACTGCGCCCCGCCCTCAGGGCGTTCCGGCCCACCTTCCTCGTCGGCGTCCCGTATCTCTTCGAGAAGATCCACGACACCGGCCGCGCCACCGCCGAGAAGATCGGCCGGGGTGCCTCCTTCGAGCGGGCCCACCGCATCGCCGTGCGTTTCGGCGAGGCCCATCTCGACAAGTTCCTGGGCCGCGGCAAGGGCCCCGGTCCCGGTCTGTACGCCGCGTGGGCGCTGTACGACCTGCTGGTCTACCGGCGGGTCCGCAAGGAGCTCGGCGGCCGGATGCGCTACGCCATCAGCGGCGGCTCCCCGCTGGAGCGCGACCTCAACCTCTTCTTCTACGCGGCCGGAATCATGGTCTACGAGGGCTACGGCCTCACCGAGACCACCGCCGCCGCGACCATCGTGCCGCCGCTGAGCCCGCGCCCCGGCACGGTCGGCCTCCCGGTGCCGGGCACGGCGGTGCGGATCGCCGACGACGGCGAGGTGCGGATCAAGGGCGGCATCGTCTTCGGGTCCTACTGGAACAACCCGGCCGCCACCGACGAGGTGCTCGACGACGGCTGGTTCACCACCGGCGACCTGGGCTCCCTCGACGACGACGGCTTCCTCACCATCACCGGACGCAAGAAGGACATCCTCGTCACCTCCGGCGGCAAGAACGTCTCCCCGGCCGTCCTGGAGGACCGGCTGCGCAGCCGGCCGCCCATCGGGCAGTGCCTCGTCGTCGGCGACAACCGTCCGTTCGTCGGCGCGCTGATCACCCTGGACCCCGAGACCGTCGCGCACTGGCTGGCGGTGCGGGGGATGCCCGCCGACACCCCGATGTCCGAGGTGGTGCGGGACCCCCGCATGCGCGCCGATGTGCAACGGGCCGTCGACTACGCCAACGAGGCCGTCTCCCGCGCCGAGTCGATCCGCGCCTTCGGGCTGGTGGAGGGCGAGTTCACCGAGGAGAACGGGCTGCTGACCCCGTCGCTGAAGGTGAAGCGGCAGGCGGCGCAGGAGGCGTACGCCAAGGAGATCGAGGCGCTGTACGCCTGACCCGCCGCACCGCCGCCCCGCTCGGGCTCAGTCCAGCCGGTCGGCGGTGCGGATCGCCTCCGCGAGTCCGCGCACGTCCTCGTCCTCGGTGCGCTCCGCCAAGTCCCCTGCCCGGTCGGCAAGTTCACCGAGGCCGGGGGCGCCGGGAAGGCCGCTGCGGCGGTGGTCCGAGGAGCGCAGGGCGTCGGCGAAGTAGGCGGCGGTCGCGGTGACCGCGAGGCCGCGGCCGGCGCTCCACACGGAGTCGTCGAGGGCGTCGGTCTCCAGGTCGCCGGACTCCTCGTGCGGGCTGCGCGATGCGGGGTCGAGCCAGCGGACGGTGGCGGTGGCGAGGTGCCCGTCGGCACCGGACTTGGTGCGCACGGCGTACAGGGCGGTGACGGTGTGGCCGGGACCGACCTCGCCGCCGTCCACCCGGTCGTCGCGGAAGTCGTCGTCGGCGACGCGGCGGTTGTCGTAGCCGACGAGCGCGAACTCGGCGACGGTCTCCGGGTCGAAGGCCACCTGCGCCTTGGCGTCGCGAGCGGCCAGGTCGATGGTGCGGGGCAGCTGCTCGCTGAAGACCTCGCGGCCCTCCTCCTCGTCGGAGACGTACACCGTGTGGCCGTCGCCCTTGTCGGCGAGGCGTTCCATCAGGGCGTCGCCGTAGTCGCTGCCGACACCGACGCCGAAGAGGGTGATGCCGTGCTCGCGGCGGTGCTCCGAGATGCGTTCGAGGATCGTGTCGGCGTCGGTGTCACCGGTGTTGGCGAGCGCGTCGGAGACCAGAACGACGCGGTTGGTGGCGCCCTCGCGCAGGCCCTCGACGGCGGTCTCGTAACCGGTCTCGACGCCGGCGCCGAGGTTGGTGGAGTCGGTGGGCTCCAGGCTGTCGATGGCGTCGTGGACGTCGTCGCGGTTGTCGGCGAGACGGGTCATCGGCAGGACCGTCTCGGCCTCGTCGCTGAAGGTCACGACGGCCACGGAGTCGTCGTCGCGCAGCCGGTCGGTCATCGTGCCGAGGGACTGCTTGGCGAGGTCGAGACGGCCGGGTTCGGCCATGGAGCCGGAGATGTCGATGACGAACGTGAGCGCGGCGGGCGGGCGTTCACCGTCGTCCTCGGCGGGCCGGGTGGCCAGGCCGACGCGGACCAGGGACCAGTCGTCCTCCTCGGTGCGGGCGCCGTCGATCGTGACGGTGAAGCCGTCGCCGTCGGGGCGTTCGTAGTCCTGGCGGAAGCTGTTGACGAACTCCTCGGGGCGGACGGTCGACGGGTCGGGCAGCCGGCCGTCGGCGAGGGTGCGGCGGGCGTAGCCGTAGGAGGCGGTGTCGACGTCCAGGGCGAACGTCGACAGATAGTCGGGCTCGGGCGCGATGTCGCGGGACTCCTGCTCGCCCTCGCGCTCCCCGCCCCTCGGCCCGTCCGGCGCGGACGGTGTCGAGTGTGTCGTCCAGGCC
>NZ_JAOCQE010000039.1 GCF_025290915.1 Streptomyces sp. 15-116A
TGCTCGGTCCAGGCCGTGCCGTCCCACCAGCGTTCCAGGTGCGGCGCCTTGGGGTCGCGGTACCAGCCGGGCGGAGGCGTCATGCTCATCCCGGCACTGTAGGACGCGGTCTACAGCGGTGTGACATAGGCCCCCGAGATTCCGCCGTCGACGAGGAAGTCGGTGGCGTTGACGAAGGAGGAGTCGTCGCTGGCCAGGAAGGCGACGGCGGCGGCGATCTCCTCGGCCTCGGCGAACCGGCCGAGCGGGATGTGTACGAGCCGGCGTGCGGCGCGCTCGGGGTCCTTGGCGAACAGCTCTTGCAGCAGGGGGGTGTTGACCGGTCCGGGGCACAGGGCGTTGACGCGGATGCCTTCGCGGGCGAACTGCACGCCGAGTTCGCGGGACATGGCGAGGACGCCGCCCTTGGACGCGGTGTAGGAGATCTGCGAGGTCGCCGCTCCCATCCGGGCCACGAAGGACGCGGTGTTGATGATGGAGCCCTTGCCCTGCCGCCGCATGTAGGGGATGGCGGTCTTGCAGCACAGGTAGACGGAGGTGAGGTTGACCTCCTGGACGCGCTTCCATGCCTCGAGGCCGGTCTCGAGGATGGAGTCGTCGTCGGGCGGTGAGATACCGGCGTTGTTGAAGGCGATGTCGACGCTGCCGTAGGTGTCGTACGCCGTCTTGAACAGCGCCTCGACCTGCTCGGGGTCGGTGACGTCGACGCTCACGTAGATCCCGCCGGTCTCCTCGGCGGCGGCCTTGCCGCGGGCCTCGTCCACGTCGCCGCAGACGACGTGGGCGCCCTCGGAGGCGAGCCGGCGGGCGGCGGCGAGGCCGATGCCGCTGCCGGCTCCGGTGACGACGGCGGTGCGGCCCACGAGCCGGCGGCAGATGTTCTGTTCGGTCACTGTGCGGGGCCCTCCGTGCTCTCAGTGCTCTCGGTGCTGATGAAGACGTTCTTGGTCTCGGTGAAGGCGGTCAGGGCGTCCGGGCCCAGCTCGCGGCCGATGCCGGACTGCTTGAATCCGCCGAAGGGGGTCCAGTAGCGGACGCTGGAGTGGGAGTTGACGGACAGGTTCCCGGCGCGGACCGCTTGCGAGACGCGCAGGGCGCGGCCGACGTCACGGGTCCAGATGGAGCCGGACAGCCCGTAGTCGGTGGCGTTGGCGAGGCGTACGGCGTCGGCCTCGTCGTCGAAGGGGAGGACGACGGCGACGGGGCCGAAGACCTCCTCAACGGCCACGCGCGCGTGCGGGTCGACGCCGGTGAGGACGGTGGGCGGGAACCAGAAGCCGGGGCCCTCGGGGGCCTTGCCGCGGATGCCGTCGAGGTCGTCGGGGACGTAGGAGCGGACGCGGTCCAGCTGGGTGCGGGAGATCAGCGGGCCCATCTGGGTGGTCTCGTCGGCCGGGTCGCCGACCAGGACCGACTCGATCGCGGGGGCGAGCAGGTCCAGGAAGCGGTCGTAGGCGGAGCGCTGGACCAGGATGCGGGTGCGGGCGCAGCAGTCCTGGCCGGCGTTGTCCAGGAAGGACATGGGGGCGGCGGTCGCGGCGGTCTCCAGGTCGGCGTCGGCGAAGACGATGTTGGGGCTCTTGCCGCCGAGTTCGAGGGTGACGCGCTTGAGCCGTGCCGAGCCCTTCGCCAACACCTGTTTGCCTACCGCCGTTGACCCGGTGAAGACGATCTTCGCGACGCCGGGGTGCTCGACCAGGGCGTTGCCGGTGACGGGGCCGTGGCCGGGCAGCACCTGGAACAGCCCCTCGGGCAGCCCCGCCTCCAGGGCCAGCTCCGCCAGGCGCAGGGCCGTGAGCGGGGTCGTCTCGGCGGGCTTGAGGATCACCGCGTTCCCGGCGGCGAGCGCGGGTGCGGTGCCCCAGGCGGCGATGGGCATCGGGAAGTTCCAGGGGGCGATGACGCCGACGACGCCGAGGGGTTCGAGGATCGTCACGTTCAGGCCACCCGGGACCGGGATCTGGCGGCCGGTCAGCCGCTCCACTCCCCCGGCCGCGTAGTCCAGCAGATCGCGGACATTGCCCGCCTCCCAGCGGGCGTTGCCGACCGTGTGACCGGCTTCCTTCACCTCCAACTGGGCGAGTTCCTCGAGGTGTTCGTCGACGGCGACGGCGAACCGGCGCAGCAGCCGCGCACGGTCGCCCGGCGCGAGCGCCGCCCACGCGGCCTGGGCCCGCGTCGCGCGTACGACCGCCGCGTCCACGTCGGCGGCGGTGGCCGCCGGAACCGTGGCGACGACCTCTTCGGTGGCCGGATTCAGTACCTGGAGCTGGTCGGACACTAAGGGCCTCACATGCGTTCGAAGGAGCGGCGCAGCTCCCAGTCGGTCACCGCGGCGTCGAAGGCGTCCAGCTCGACGCGCGCCATGTTGCGGTAGTGGGCGACGACCTCGTCGCCGAAGGCGGCCTTGGCGATGGCGCTGTTCTCCCACAGCTCGGCGGCCTCGCGCAGCGTGGTGGGGACGTGTTCGAGGTCGGCGGTGTAGGCGTTGCCGGGGCACGGTTCGGGCAGTTCCAGCTTCTGCTCGACGCCGTACAGCCCGGCGGCGACCATGCCGGCCACGGCGAGGTGCGGGTTGACGTCGCCGCCGGGGAGGCGGTTCTCGAAGCGCAGGGAGCGGCCGTGGCCGACGACGCGCAGCGCGCAGGTGCGGTTGTCGTGGCCCCAGGCGACGGCGGTCGGGGCGAAGGAGCCCGGCTGGAACCGCTTGTAGGAGTTGATGTTCGGCGCGTAGAGCAGGGAGAACTCGCGCAGCGTGACGAGCTGCCCGGCGAGGAAGTGCCGCATGACGTCGGACATGCCGCCCTCGGCGTCGCACATCGCGTTGCCGCCGTCGGCGTCCGCGAGGGAGAGGTGGATGTGGCAGGAGTTGCCCTCCCGCTCGTTGTACTTGGCCATGAAGGTGAGGGACACGCCCTCCTGGGCGGCGATCTCCTTGGCGCCGGTCTTGTAGATGGCGTGCTGGTCGCAGGTGACCAGGGCCTCGTCGTAGCGGAAGGCGATCTCGTGCTGGCCGGGGTTGCACTCGCCCTTGGCGGACTCGACGGTGAGGCCGGCGCCGGCCATCTCGTTGCGGATGCGGCGCAGCAGCGGCTCGATGCGTCCGGTGCCGAGGACGGAGTAGTCGACGTTGTACTGGTTGGCCGGGGTGAGGCCGCGGTAGCCGGCGTCCCAGGCCTGTTCGTAGGTGTCCTTGAAGACGATGAACTCCAGCTCCGTGCCGACCTGGGCGGTCAGGCCGAGGTCGGCGAGGCGTTCCAGCTGGCGGCGCAGGATCTGGCGGGGGGCGGCGACAACCGGGGAGCCGTCGGCCCAGGCGAGGTCGGCGATCACCATGGCGGTGCCCTCGTTCCAGGGCACGCGGCGCAGGGTGGCGAGGTCGGGGTGCATGGCGAAGTCGCCGTAGCCGGTGTTCCAGGACGACATCGCGTAGCCGTCGACGGTGTTCATGTCGGCGTCGACGGCGAGCAGGTAGTTGCAGCCCTCGGTGCCGTGCCGGAGGACCTCGTCCAGGAAGAAGCGCGCGGCGAACCGCTTGCCCTGCAGTCGCCCTTGCATATCGGGAAAGGCCAGGACGACAGTGTCGATCTCACCGCCCGCGACGAGGGCGTGCAGCTCCTCGACGCCGAGTGGTGGTGTGCGGTCTGCCACGGGAGGGCCTCCTCGGGCTGCTACGAGCTGTTCGAGCCGCTCCGGTCGTCCTCGACCGGCCGGGAGCCATAAGGTATTGCCGAGAACCATTGCTTGGGAAGGGGGCACGGCCAGATGACCGGGGAAGTCGCCGAGGGACTCGGGGACCGGCTCGCGCCGGTGCTGCGGCCGGTGCGCGCGGGCAACGGCTTCGAGGAGGCGCTGGAGCAGATCCTCCAGGTGGTGCGCCTGGGCCTGGTGCCGGGCGGGGAGCGGCTGCCGGCCGAGCGGGACCTCGCGGACCGGCTGGGCATCAGCCGGGTGACGCTGCGCGAGGTGCTGCGGGTGCTCCAGGACCAGGGGCTGGTGGAGTCCCGGCGCGGCCGGTACGGCGGCACGTTCGTGCTGCCCCGGCCCACCGACACCGGCGAGGACGAGCTGCGGCGGCGGATCGCCGAGGTGGACATCGAGGACGTGCTGCGCTTCCGGGAGGTGCTGGAGGTGGGCGCGGCGGGCCTGTGCGCGGCGCACGGCCTGACCGAGGAACAGGCGGCCCGGCTGCGCGAGGCGCTGGCCGGCACCCAGGACGCCCCGCTGGCCGACTACCGGCGCCTGGACACGCTGTTCCACCTCACGCTCGCGGAACTGTGCGGCTCGCCGACGCTGACCGCCCAGTACGCGGCGGTACGGGCGACGGTGAACGACCTGCTGGACTGCATCCCGCTGCTGGTGCGCAACCTGGAGCACTCCCAGCGGCAGCACACGGCGCTGGTCGAGGCGGTCCTGGAGGGCGACGCGGAGGCGGCGCGCGAGGTGATGCGGGAGCACTGCGAGGGCACGGCGGCGCTGCTGCGGGGCTTTCTGGCGTGACACCGGCCGCCGGCGGGCAGGGTTTACCGCGGCCTTAACGCATGGGTCTTGCCTTTCGGCCACTCACCCCACCAAGGTATGGGCCCACAAAGGTCTGGAACCGTTCCATTGCCGTAGCCATCTCCACGCGCCCCCTGGGGAGTAGCCCCGTGAGCCTTCCGTCCACCTCTCGCGAATTCAGTGATTCCACACCCGAACCGGACGACTATCTGGAGCGCAGAAAACTGCGCCGCGGCAGCGCCGGCTGGCTGCTGCTGACCGGTCTCGGCGTCGCCTACGTCGTCTCCGGCGACTACTCGGGCTGGAACTTCGGCCTGGCCGAGGGCGGCTTCGGCGGCCTGGCGATCGCCATGGTCCTCATGGGCGCCATGTACACCTGCATGGTCTTCGCCCTCGCCGAACTGTCCTCGATCCTGCCCACCGCGGGCGGCGGCTACGGCTTCGCCCGCCGCGCGCTCGGCCCGTGGGGCGGCTTCCTCACCGGCACGGCCATCCTCATCGAGTACGTCCTCGCGCCCGCCGCGATCGCCATCTTCATCGGCGACTACGTCGAGTCGCTCGGCCTGTTCGGCCTGGAGTCGGGCTGGCCGGTCTACCTCGCCTGCTTCGTGATCTTCCTCGGCATCCATCTGTGGGGCGTCGGAGAGGCGCTGCGCTTCAGCTTCGTCGTCACCGGCATCGCGGTGGCCGCGCTGATCGTGTTCGCCCTGGGCGCGCTGCCCGAGTTCGACGCGTCCTCGCTCGACGACATCCCGGTGGACTCCTCGGCGTTCGGCGCGAGTTCGTGGCTGCCGATGGGGCTGCTGGGCATCTGGGCGGCGTTCCCGTTCGGCATGTGGTTCTTCCTGGGCGTGGAGGGCGTACCGCTGGCGGCGGAGGAGACGAAGGAGCCGGCGCGTACGCTGCCGCGGGCGATCCGCTGGTCGATGGGCATCCTGGTGGTGCTGGCCGTGGTGACCTTCGTCGCGGCGGCGGGCGCACGCGGCTCGGCGGCGATCCAGGACGCCGGCAACCCGCTGGTGGAGGCGCTCCAGCCGGACGGCGAGGCGACCACGCTGAGCCGGATCGTCAACTACGCGGGCCTCGCGGGCCTGGTCGCGTCGTTCTTCTCGCTCATCTACGCCGGTTCGCGCCAGCTGTTCGCGCTCTCCCGCGCGGGCTATCTGCCGAGGTTCCTGTCCCTCACCAGCAGCCGCAAGGCGCCCTACCTCGGCCTGCTGGTGCCCGGCGCGATCGGCTTCGCGCTGGCGGCCGGCACGGGCAACGGGGCGCGCATGCTGAACGTCGCGGTCTTCGGCGCGACCATCTCGTACGCGCTGATGTCGCTGTCCCACATCGTGCTGCGCCGCCGCGAGCCGGAGCTGCCGCGGCCGTACCGGACGCCGGGCGGCGTGTGGACCTCGTCGGTGGCGCTGGTCCTGGCCTGTGCGGCGCTGGTGGCGACGTTCCTGGTGGACGTGACGGCGGCGTTCATCGCGCTGGCCGTGTATCTGGTGGCCCTCGCGTACTTCGGCCTGTACAGCAGGAAGCACCTGGTGGCGAAGGCGCCGGAGGAGGAGTTCGCGGCGCTGGCCGCGGCCGAGGCAGAGTTGTCACGGGACTGAACGAGAGGCGAGGAGGAGTCCGAGCATGGTGGCCAGGCCGCTGATCGGCATCAGCACCTACGCGGAGTCCGGGGTGCGCTGGGGCGTGTGGCAGCTGGACGCCGCGCTGCTGCCCGCCGGATATCCACGGCTGGTGCAGCGGGCGGGCGGACTGGCCGCGATGCTCCCGCCGGACTCGCCGGAACTGGCGGCGGAGACGGTGGCCCGCCTGGACGGCCTGGTGATCGCGGGCGGCCCCGATGTGGAACCCGTCCACTACGGGGCCGAACCCGAGCCGCGCACCGGCCCGCCCGCGCGGGCGCGGGACGCGTGGGAGCTGGCGCTGATCCGGGCGGCCCTGGACCGGGGCATCCCGCTGCTGGGCGTCTGCCGGGGCATGCAGCTGCTGAACGTCGCCCTGGGCGGCACCCTCGTCCAGCACATCGACGGTCACGCCGAGACCCCGGGCGTCTTCGGCCGTCACCCGGTCAAGCCGGTACCGGGCACGCGGTACGCCTCGATCGTCCCGGAGGAGACGGAGGTCCCCACCTACCACCACCAGTCGGTCGACCGCCTCGGCACGAACCTGCTCCCGTCGGCCCACGCGGAGGACGGCACGGTGGAGGCCGTCGAACTGCCGTCGGGCCCCTGGGTCCTGGGCGTCCAGTGGCACCCGGAGATGGGCGAGGACCTCAGGGTTGTGCAGTCCCTGGTCGCTGCGGCGACAGCCGCCTGAGCAGTACCTCCCGACACCCCGGCCGCACGCTCACACCACCGCCCATTCTTTTCCGCCGCAACGGCGCTCGGCCCCCACGGCGCATCCCGGCGGTGCCGAACCCACCCGAGCCCCCGCCCATTCCATCCGGCCGCCCCCTCACCCCCGTGTCAGCGACAGCAGATCCCGCGCCGGCCCCGTCGGCCGATGCCCCGTCGGCCACACCGCCCGCAGGTCACGGGCAAGAGCGATCCCCTGCACCGGAATCCGTACCAGCCGGCGCATCGCCAGCTCCTCCCCCACGGCCAGCTCACTCAGCACCGCAGGCCCCGCACCCCCCACCGCCGCCGCCTTGACCGCCGTGGTCGACGACAACTCGATCAACGGCCGCGCCAGCCCGCCCAGCGCGGCGTCCAGCACCTGTCGCGTCCCGGACCCCTTCTCCCGCAGAATCAGCGGCGTCGACGCCAGCTCCTCCCCGGCCAGCGGCCGCCTGCGGCGCGCCCAGGGATGCCCGGGAGCGGCCACCACGATCAGCCGGTCGTGCGCGATCACCGCCGAGTCCAGCCCCGAGGGCACGGTCAGCCCCTCCACGAACCCCAGATCGGCCTCCCCCGACATCAGCCGCTCCGCCACGGCCGCCGAGTTCCCCGCGAGCAGTGACACCGCCGTGTCCGGCCGCTGCGCGCGCAGCGCCAGCAGCCAGCCGGGCAGCAGATACTCGGCGATGGTCATGCTCGCCGCGACCGTCAGCCGGGAGTCCCGCCGGTCCCGCAGCGCCTGCGCGCCCGCGTCGAACGCCTCGGCCGCCTCCACGATCCGCCGCGCCCAGTCGGTCACCAGCGCCCCGGCGTCGGTCAGCCGGGATCCGCGCGGCGAGCGGTCGACCAGCGCCACCCCCAGCTGCCGCTCCATCGACCGGATACGGCTGCTGGCCGCGGGCTGGGTGATGCCCAGCTCCCGCGCCGCACTGCCGAGGCTCCCGAGCCGCGCCACCGCGAGCAGCAGTTCCAGCGCGCCGAGATCCGGCACGCGATGGGCGAGGGACCCGGTGGTCAGGGCCCGGTGGACAGGGTGATCGTCCGTGTTGCTCATAAGCCCAGCTTATGTCGCCATAGAGACATACTCCCTGGCGCCGGCCCCTCGCCGATACGACCGTATGACCATGGTCACCGCCGCCCGTCCCCTGCCCCCGCTCCCCCGTGCCACCGCACGGCCCCCGCGCGCCACGGCCGTCCGTCACCTCGGACCCAACTGGTACGCCTGCGTGATGGGCACCGCCATCGTCGCGAGCGCGGGCGCCGCGCTCCCCCCGCACCTGCCGGGGCTGCGCCCCGCCCTCACCGCCGTCTGGGCCGCGTCGGCCCTGCTCCTCCTGGTCCTGCTCGGCGCCCGCGCGCTGCACTGGCTCCACCACCGCGACCAGGCCCGCGCCCATCTGCTCGACCCGGCCGTGGCCCCGTTCTACGGCTGTCTGTCGATGGCGCTGCTGGCCGTCGGCGGCGGCGCCCTGAGCGTGGGCCGTGACTGGATCGGCACCCGTCCCGCCGTCGTCCTGGACGCCGTGCTGTTCACCGCCGGTACGGTCATCGGTCTCGCGGCGGCGGTGACCGTGCCGTACCTCATGGCCGTACGCCACCGGGTCACCGCGGACCAGGCGGCGCCCACCTGGCTGCTGCCGCTGGTCGCGCCGATGGTGTCCGCCGCCCTCGGGCCGCACCTGGTGCCGCATCTGCCGCCGGGCCAGGCCCGCGAGACGCTGCTGCTGGCCTGTTTCGCGCTGTTCGGGCTGAGCCTGCTCGCGACGCTCCTGATGCTGCCCCTGGTCTTCGCCCGGCTGCTCACCGGCGGCCCGCTCCCCCTCGCCCTCACGCCGACGCTGTTCCTGGTGCTGGGCCCGCTCGGTCAGTCCACGACCGCCGTCGGCGCGTTCGCCCAGGTCGCTCCGGGTGTCGTGCCGCAGCCGTACGACGAGGGGTTCCGCCTGCTCGCCGTGCTGTACGGGGTCCCGGTGATGGGCTTCGCGCTGCTGTGGCTGTGCCTGGCCGCCGCCCATGTCGTACGGGCCCGGCGGCGCGGGATGCGCTTCGCGATGACCTGGTGGTCGTTCACCTTCCCGGTCGGCACCTGCGTCACCGGCGCCGAGGCGCTGGCCCGGCACACCGGGCTGCTCGCGTACGACGCGCTGACGCTCGCGCTGTACGCCGTGCTGGCCGGGGCCTGGGCAGTCGCCGCCTGGCACACCGCGCGGGGGCTGCTCAGCGGTGCGCTGCTCGCAGGGCCCGCTCCAGCGCCGTCGGTGCCTCGGCCAGTGACGGGCCGTACCAGGTGAGGTGCCGGCCGTCGACGAGCGCGCAGGGCAGCCCGGGGAAGGCCTCGGGGCCGTCCTCGGCGGTGAAGCGGTAGGGCTCGTCGGGAAGTACGACCATGTCCGGGGCCGCCGCGCACAGCTCGTCGAGGGGGATGCGCGGATAGCGCTCCGGGTGGTCGGTGTAGAGGTGGTCGACGCCGAGCCGGGCCAGCAGGTCACCGGCGAAGGTTTCGCGGCCCAGCACCATCCAGGGGCGCCGCCAGATCGGCACGACCGCCGTCCGCCGCCCCTCGGGCTCCGGTACGGCCGCCCAGGCCGCCTCGGCCTCGTCAAGCCACCGGGGGCGGGTGCCGACGCCGCATGCCGCCAGGACCCGGTCCAGTTCCCGGAAGGCCTGCGGCAGCGTCCGTATCTCCGTCACCAGCACCTCGACGCCCGCCGCGCGCAGCGCCCGGAGGTCGGGCTCACGGTTCTCCTCCTCGTTGGCGATCACCAGGTCGGGGGCGAGGGCGGCGATCCGGTCGGCCTTGGGGTTCTTGGTGCCGCCGACGCGCACCACGTCCAGGCCGGCCGGATGCGTGCACCAGTCGGTGGCGCCCACCAGGGCGCCCGGAGCGGACACCGCGACGGCCTCGGTGAGCGAGGGGACGAGGGAGACGACGCGCGGTTGGCTCATCGGCGCGGTCTGTCCCTCAGCGCCTCGATGTGCTCGGCGACGGCGACGACCACCAGCCGGGTCTCCGGTACGGTGGCCCGCCAGCGGTGCCGTACGCCGCCGGTCAGATACAGCGTGTCACCACGGCCGAGGCGGTAGGCGCGGCCCTCCGCCTCGATCTCCACGGCGCCGTCCGCCACGTACATCAACTGGTCGTTGCGGAACTGCAGTTCGCGGCCGGCGTCATGGTCGCCGGTGAACTCGGAGGCGTGCATCTGGTGGTGGCCGCGCACCAGGGACCGCACGCGGGGTTCGAGCAGCGGCTCGGTGCCGTCGGCGCGGACCACGTCCACGCTGCACGCGGGGTCGGCGGCGGCCAGCAGTTCCACGGCGGTGGTGCGCAGGGCGTCGGCGACCTTCTCCAGCGAGCCGCGGCTGGGCCGGGCCCGTTCGTTCTCGATCTGGCTGAGGAACGGCACCGACAGGCCGCTGCGCTCGGCCACGACGGCGAGGGTGAGGTCCAGCGCGCGGCGTCGCCGCCGTACGGCCGCGCCCACGCGCAAGGGCTGTTCTTTGTGGTCGCCCATCGCTCGGCCCTCCTTCGCCCATCGTCCCGCGCCCTGTGCGCCGGTGCCCGTCCGGCGCGGTGCTGTTGATGAGTTGTCTGCACCCTACGCAGGTTCGGCACACCGTTTCATGCCTCTGCCGTCTTGTGTGCGCGGGACGGGGGTGTTCTCGCCATTGTTGCCCGAGGACGGCGGAAGGTCACGGGGAAACCCGAATGACCCGGGGGGCGGTCGGCAGGTGGTGGTGTGCGGTTACGAGGCGGTCATCCGCTCCGCGACCTCCGGGTGCTCCTTCAGCCAGGCGGCCACGGCTTCCTCCTCCTTGCCCTGGCCGCGGTTCTTGATCTCCGCCTCCAGGGTGGCCAGCTCCTTCTCGCTCATGGTGAAGTTCTTGATCCACTTGGTGAGCTGCGGGTACTGCTCGGGGAACTTCTTGCTGGCGATCGTGTGGATCGTGTTGTTCTCGCCCCAGAGCTTCTTGCCGTCCTTGAGCTTGGTCAGCTCGTACTCGGCGTACGCCCAGTGCGGCGACCACAGGGTGACCGCGACGGGCTTCTTCTGGGCGAGGGCGCGCTTGAGCTCGGCCAGCATCGCCGGCGTGGAGCCGTCGACGACCTCGTACTCGTCGTCCAGGCCGTAACCGGGCAGGACCTTGGTCTTGAGCAGGTTCATCTGGCCGGTGCCCGGCTCGATGCCGATGATCTTCCCGCCGAAGAGGTCGGCCTTACCCTTGAGGTCCTCCATGGACTTGACGTCCTTGACGTAGCTCGGCACGGCGATCTCCAGCGAGGTCGGCTGGTACCAGGTGCCGAGGTCGGTCAGGTCGTCCTTGCTCTTCTCCCAGTAGTTCTTCTGGGCGTGCGGCAGCCAGGCGTCGAAGTTGAGGTCGAGGTCACCGGAGGCGAGGCCGGTGTAGACCGGGCCGACGTCCATCTGCTTCAGATTCAGCTGGTAGCCGCGCCGCTCCAGGACGTTCTTCCACAGGTAGGTGACGGCGATGTCCTCGTCCCAGGGGAACCAGGCCACGTCCAGCGGCCGCTTGGCCTCGGCCGGGGTGGCACCGCCGCCGGACCCGGCCGGGGCGAGCTTGTCGACGAGGCCCGGGTTGTCCTTCAGCCAGGTGCGGACGGCGTCCTGCTGCCTGCCCTTGCCGGCCTTGTTGATCTCGGCCTCGAGGCTGGTGAGCTGCTTCTCGGTGAGCGTGAAGTCCTTGAGCCACTTCGCGGCGGTCGGGTCGTCACCCGCGAAGCCCTTGCGGGACAGCGTGTGCACACCGTCGCCCTCGCCCCAGGCGCCCTTCGGGTCCTTGAGCTTCTTCAGCTGGTAGTCGTTGTACGCCCAGTGCGGCGACCAGAGCGTGACGACGATCGGTTCCTTCTTGCTGTACGCCCGCTTCAGCTCGGCCAGCATCGCCGGGGTGGAGCTGTCGACGACCTGGTACTCCTTGTCCAGGCCGTACTCCTTGAGCACCTTGCTCTTCAGCAGGGCCATCTCACCGGCGCTGGACTCGATGCCGGTGATCTTCCCGCCGAAGAGGTCCGCCTTGCCCTTGAGGTCCGCGAGCGAGTCGACGTCCTTCATGTAGGCCGGGACGGTCAGCTCCAGGGAGGTCTCGTCGTACCAGGAGCCGAGGTCGTCGAGGCGGCTGCCGTACTTCTTCCAGTACTGCTCGTGGGTGGTCGGCAGCCAGGAGTTGGTGACGACATCGATGTCGCCCTGCGCCAAGGAGGTGTAGAGCGGCCCGGCGTCGAACTGCTTGGCCTCCACCTCGTAACCGCGCTGTTCGAGGATCTCCTTCCACAGGAAGGTGGAGGCGACGCCCTCGTCCCACGGCACGTAGCCGAGGGTGACCTTCTTGCCCTGGCCGACGTTCTTGCCGTCGGCGACGTTCTCGGAGTCGCCGGCGCCGCCGAACATGCCCATGCCGCCGGCCACGAGGGCGAGGATCACCACGCCGATCACGGCGATCTGCGGGCGGGGCCGGTAGGACCAGATCTTCAGGCCCCCGGCGGCGGCGCGGGCCTTGGCGGCGGCGCGGCGGCCCAGCGGGGAGACCTGGGTGCCCAAGGCGCTGGTCATGCGGTCCAGGTAGATCGCCAGGATGACGATGGCGATACCGGCCTCGGAGCCGAGGCCGACGTTGAGCTGGCCGATGGCCTCGTTGACGTCTCCGCCGAGGCCGCCGGTGCCGACCATGCCGGCGATCGCGGCCATGGACAGGCCGAGCATGATCACCTGGTTGACGCCCGCCATCACCGTGGGCAGCGCCAGCGGCAGCTGGACGCGCAGCAGGGTGTTGCGCGGGGTGGTGCCGAAGGCCTCGGCGGCCTCGACCAGCTCCTTGTCGACCTGGCGGATGCCCAGCTCGGTCATGCGCACACCGGGGGCGAGCGCGAAGATCAGGGTGGCGACGATGCCGGCGGAGGCGCCGGTGCCGAAGAACAGGATCGCCGGGATGAGGTAGATCATCGCGGGCAGCGTCTGCATGAAGTCCAGCACCGGCCGCACCAGGCTGCTGACCCGGTCGGAGCGGGCCGCCCAGATGCCCACGGGCACCGAGATGATCAGCGCGATGAGCGTGGCGACCAGCACCAGCGACAGCGTGATCATCGCGTTCTCCCACAGGTCGAGGGAGACGATGAACGCGAAGCCCGCGAAGCTGAGGACACCGGCGAGGGTGCCGCGCAGCCAGAAGGCGATCACCGCGAAGATGCCGACGAGCAGCAGCGGCTCGGGCGCCTGGAGAACGGCGTTGATGCCGTCGTAGGCGCCGGTGAAGACGTTCTTGAAGAAGGTGAACAGCCAGTCCACGTGGTCGAGCAGCCAGTCGACCGTGCTGTTGACCCAGTCGCCGAGCGGAATCCTAGGCACGGGCCATCACCTTCTCGCCGCCCTTGTCCCGCGGGGAGTCGCACACCCCGGGGTCGGCCTCCTCGTCGCCGAGGAAGCCGACGAGCCGCTGCCGGGGCACGACCCCGACGAGCGTGTCGCGACCGTCGAGCACCGCCACCGGGTGCGGTACGCGGGCGCTGATCGCGCACAGCTCGGTGAACGGCGTCTGCGGCGTGGCGGTCTCGCAGCCGCAGTCGGCCTCGTCGCCGCTGACCTCGGTGTCCATGACGGAACCGGCCGTGAGCACCCGGGAACGGTCGACGTCCTGGGTGAAGGAGGCGACGTAGTCGTTGGCGGGGTGGATGAGGATGTCCTGCGCGGTGCCGATCTGCACGATCCGGCCGTCGCGCATCACCGCGATGCGGTCGCCGAGACGCATGGCCTCGTTGAGGTCGTGGGTGATGAAGACGATGGTCTTCTTCAGCGTCTTCTGCAGTTCGAGCAGCTGGTCCTGCATGTCACGGCGGATCAGCGGGTCCAGCGCGCTGAAGGACTCGTCCATCAGCAGCAGGTCGGCGTCGGTGGCGAGCGCCCGGGCGAGGCCGACGCGCTGCTGCATGCCGCCGGACAGCTCGTCGGGCCACGACTTCTCCCAGCCGGCCAGGCCACACAGGGCGAGCGCCTCGTCGGCGCGGCGTTCGCGCTCGGCGCGGGGCACGCCCTGCACTTCCAGTCCGTAGGCGGCGTTCTCGCGGACGCTGCGGTGCGGGAAGAGCGCGAAGTGCTGGAAGACCATGCTGATCTTCTTGGAGCGGACCTCGCGCAGCTGCCGGTCGGAGAGCGCGGTCAGGTCCTGGCCGGCGAAGCGCACCTGCCCCGCGGTCGGCTCCAGCAGACCGTTCAGCATGCGCAGCAGAGTGGACTTGCCGGAACCGGACAGGCCCATCACGACGAAGATCTCGCCGGGTTCCACGGTGAAGGAGGCGTCGATGACGGCGGCGGTGGTGCCGCCGGCGCGCAGCTTCTCGCGGTCGGTCTGTTTCGTGCGCAGTCGCTCGACCGCCTGGTCCGGTCGTCTGCCGAACACCTTGTACAGGTGCTCGGCCTCAAGCCTGGATGACACGCGTACCTCTTGTCTCGACGGCAATGGAAGGAGCGACGCCGAGCAGTTGAATGCGTAACGGCATCGCTCCGGGGCCGCGCCTCCCCTGTTTCGTCCAGACAAAACGCGGTCGTGAGGCGGCTCACATGGAGGGGCGCAGGAGGCAACGCGCTGCGCTGTGCGCAGCATGGGCCGGCAGGTGCCGGGCGATGTCAGTGGCGTACGGCATGATGCGGAGCGTGACCGGACGACTGATGCTCCTCGACACCGCCTCCCTCTACTTCCGCGCCTACTTCGGCGTCCCGGAGTCCGTGAAGGCCCCGGACGGCACACCGGTGAACGCCGTGCGCGGGCTGCTCGACTTCATCGACCGCCTGGTGCAGGACCACCGGCCGGACCACCTGGTGGCCTGCATGGACGCCGACTGGCGGCCGCAGTGGAGAGTGGAGCTGATCCCGTCGTACAAGGCGCACCGGGTCGCCGAGGAGCACGAGGCAGGACCGGACGAGGAGGAGGTGCCCGACACGCTCTCGCCGCAGGTGCCGGTCATCGAGGAGGTGCTGGACGCGATCGGCATCGCCCGGGTGGGCGTCGCGGAGTACGAGGCGGACGACGTGATCGGCACGTTCACGGCGCGGGCGAAGGGCCCGGTCGACATCGTCACCGGTGACCGGGATCTGTACCAGCTGGTGGACGACGCCCGCGGGGTGCGGGTGCTGTACCCCCTCAAGGGCGTGGGCACGCTGCAGGTCACCGACGAGTCGGCGCTCCGCGCGAAGTATGGCGTGGACGGCAGCGGGTACGCGGATCTGGCGCTGCTGCGCGGCGACCCGAGCGACGGGCTGCCGGGCGTGCCGGGCATCGGGGAGAAGACCGCGGCCAAGCTGCTCGCCGAGTTCGGCGATCTGGCCGGGATCCTCGCGGCCGTGGACGACCGGCAGGCGAAGCTCACGCCGACGCAGCGCAAGCGGCTGACGGAGGCGCGGCCGTACCTCGCGGTGGCGCCCAAGGTCGTCAGGGTGGCGGACGACGTACCGCTGCCGGAGGTCGACACGACGCTGCCGCACGCTCCGCGCGATCCGGCGGCGGTGGAGGACCTGGCGGCCCGCTGGGGGCTCGGCGGTTCCCTGCGGCGCCTGCTGACGACCTTGGCGCGCTGAGGGCGAATGTGTCGTGGGCGGAGGTGTTCCCCGGAGCGAGGTGCTAACTTAGGTTAACCTAACCAAATCCAGGGAGGCCCCCATGGCAGAACGACCGGGACGCCGTCCGCGCAGGCCGCACTCCGCGCGGGTCGTCCGCACCGAGCGGCTGACCCCGCACATGCAGCGCGTGGTACTGGGCGGCGAGGGCCTCGCCGACTTCGCGGCCGACACCTGCACCGACCACTATGTGAAGCTGCTCTTCCCCGCCGAAGGCGTGACCTACCCGGAGCCCTTCGACCTGGAGCGGATCCGCGAGGAGTTCCCGCGCGAGCAGTGGCCGGTGACCCGGACGTACACCGTGCGCCATTGGGACGCCGAACACCGCGAGCTCACCCTGGACTTCGTGCTCCACGGCGACGAGGGGCTGGCCGGGCCGTGGGCCCTGCGCGCCCAGCCGGGCGAGACGGTGCGGTTCATGGGGCCCGGCGGCGCCTACGCGCCCGACCCGGACGCCGACTGGCATCTGCTCGTCGGGGACGAGAGCGCGCTGCCCGCGATCGCCCGCTCCCTGGAAGCGCTGCCGCGCGGCGCCAGAGCGTACGCCTTCGTCGAGATCGACGGCCCGCAGGAGGAGCAGAAGATCGACTCCGAGGTGGAGGTCACCTGGCTGCACCGCGGGGGCCGTCCCGTCGGCGAGGCGCTCGTGGCGGCCGTCAAGGGCCTCGACTTCCCCGAGGGCCGGGTGCACGCCTTCGTGCACGGCGAGGCGCACTTCGTGAAGGAGCTGCGCAGGCTGCTGCGGGTCGACAAACAGATTCCGCGCGAGGACCTGTCGATCTCCGGCTACTGGCGGCTGGGCCACAACGAGGACGGCTGGCAGGCCTCCAAGCGGGAGTGGAACGCCCGTATCGAGGCGGAGCAGGAGCGGGCCCGGTCCTGAGCACGACCCCGGGCGGGCCTCGCGTCGGCCACCTGCGGCGCCGCCCGGGTGAACCCCGGCAGCCCGCCGGCCCGCGGCGGCGTGGCGACACGGCCCGGCCCGCCGGGCTGCCCCAGGATCCGGGCGCGTGGCACACACCTTCGACGAACTCGTCGCCAAGCAGCGCGCAGCGGACGAGGCACACGCCCGCGTACGCCAACTACAGGAGACCTACGGCCCACCCACCCAGACCACGTGGAGCGAACACCAGACGGCGACGTGGGAGACGGCCTGGCGCGCCTGGCGCGACCTCGCCCGAGACGTCCAGGTGGCCCTCAGCGAGTACGCCCGCGAGGAGGGCACGCCCCGCCACGAGATCGAAACCCGGGTGAAGCAAGCCGTACGGCACGACGACCCGGGCACTACCTGACCCAGCTGCCGCCCAGCACCAGCACCAGCACTCACGCACCCTCGTACCCTTGGCACCCGTGAGACGCAAGCGCCCAGTTCCCCCCTCCCCGCTGCCGCAGCGCAACGGCGTGGACCCGGTCCGGGTGCGGTTGCCCGCCAGTGAGCGGTGGGAGACGGTACGGGACCACCTGCACGAGCGGCTCGCAGCGGAGCCCCGCCTCATCGACTCGATGTTCGACACCGGGCAGATCGTCGGCGCGGACGGGCGCCCCGTGCCGGCGGACGCGCCCTACGTGCCGGGGCTCTTCGTGTGGTTCCACCGCGAGCTGCCCGCCGAGGTGCCGGTGCCGTACCCGCTGGAGATCGTGCACCGCGACGAGCACATCGTCGTCGTCGACAAACCCCACTTCCTGGCCACCACCCCCCGCGGCCGCCACGTCGCCGAGACCGCGCTCGCCCGCCTGCGCCGGGACCTCGGGATTCCCACCCTCGGCCCCGCACACCGCCTGGACCGGCTCACCGCGGGCCTGGTGCTGTTCACCGTCCGCCCGGAGGAGCGCGGCGCCTACCAGACCCTCTTCCGCGACCGCAGGGTGCGCAAGGAGTACGAGGCCGTCGCACCGTACGATCCCGCGCTGCCCCTTCCCCGGACCGTGCGCAGCAGGATCGTGAAGGAACGCGGTGTGCTGACCGCCCGCGAGGTCGAGGGCGAGCCCAACGCCGTCAGCGACATCGAGCTCCTCGATCACCGCCCGGACGGTCTCGGCCGGTACCGTCTCGTGCCGCACACCGGCCAGACCCACCAGCTGCGGGTGCACATGACCGCCCTGGGCGTGCCCCTCCTCGGCGACCCCCTGTACCCGGAGGTGACCGGCCCCGTCCCGGCCGGTGACTTCCGGCGCCCGCTGCAACTGCTGGCGCGGACGCTGGAGTTCACCGACCCGGTGACGGGCGTGGCGCACCGCTTCCGCAGTGGCCGGGTGCTGGCCGCCTGGGCCTCGTACGAGGACTGGGCCGCAGGTCAGTAGTCGCCCCGCCACCACCGCAGGAACCGCTGCCACACACCCGGCCGGCGAGCCGGTGCGACGGGCGGCTGCGGCGCGGCCAGCGGAGGCTGCGGCTGCGGCTCGGCGAAGAGCGGCTGCGCGGCGGCCGTCGCCTGAGAAGGCACCGCCGACGGCTGCCCGGCCCGCTGCGACGACGAATGCGACGAAGACCGCGACGCCGGCGCGAACGGATCCGGCGCCCCGATGTGCCAGTCGGTCATGGACCGGTCCGGCTTGGCGTCATGGTTCGGCGTCTCGTTCACGTCCTGCTGCTCCCGCGGCGTGAAGTACACCGGAAGCTCCACGAGGTGCCGCGAGGCGATCGACTCGGTGTACCGCAGCTCCTCCTCGGCGATGCTGAGCTCGACATCGGGCAGCCGCATCAGCAGCGCGTCCACGCCGATCTCGGCGATGATGCGCCCGATGTCCTGACCGGGGCACTCGTGCGGGCCACCGCCGAAGGCGAGGTGGGAGCGGTTGCCCATCATGTCGGCGCCCGGATCGGGGCGGACCCTCGGGTCGACGTTCGCCGGCAGCGGCGCGAGCAGCAGACCGTCGCCCTTGCGGATGCGCTGCCCGCCGAGCTCGGTGTCCTGCTTGGCGAAGTAGGCGAAGATCGTGCTGAACGGCGGCTCGTCCCACAGCAGCTGCTCCACCGCCTGCGGCACCGTCATCTGCCCGCCGTTGAGCTGCGCCCGGAAGCGCGGGTCGATCAGCACCGTGCGCAGCACATTGGCGAGGAGGTTGGCGGTGGCCTCGTAGGCGGCGATGAGCACCACCCTCAGGTGCTCCCTGACCTCGTCGTCGGTCAGACCGGCCGGGTGGGTGATGAGGTGGCTGGCGAAGTCGTTCTGCGGCGCGGCCCGGCGCTGTGCGGTGAGCTGACCCAGCGCGTCCATGATGTACGCGTTGCTGGCGATGGCGGTCTCGGTGCCCCGCAGCATGTCGCGCGCGGCCTGCACGATCCGGTCGTTGTACTCGTCCGGCATGCCGAGGATCTGGCACATCACGGCCATCGGCAGATGCTCGGCGTACTGGCCGACGAGCTCGGCCTCGCCCACCTCGCAGAACGTGTTGACGATCCGCTGGGTGCTGCGGTTGATGTGCCGGCGCAGCGTGCGGAAGTTCAGGGTGCCGACCGCGGAGTCGATCGCGCCGCGCAGCCGGGTGTGTTCCTCGCCCTCGGCGTGGGAGCACATCGGCTGCCAGGCGATGTGCGGCATCAGCGGGTGATCGGGCTTGACCATGCCCTCCTTGAGCGGGGTCCAGATCCGGCTGTCCCGGCAGAACACCGTGGGCGTGCTCACCATGTGCAGGTTCTCGGCGTGGCCGAGGACGACCCATACGGGCACGTCGTCGTGGAGCAGCACGGGCGCCACCGGACCGTGCTCGGCCCGCAGCTCCTCGTACAGCTTCTTCAGGTCGTCCGACTGGTGCAGCCGGTGCAGCCCTCCGGGGCCCTGGCCGTGCGCGGGGCAGCCGGGGGGCGGGGCGAGCCGGGAGGCGTCCGTGCCGGTCGGGGCGGGGAATTCAGGCGTCACTGTGGTCGCTCCGGAAATGGGGTGGGGCAGGCATGTGGGGGGGGCGGATACGTCGGTCAGGTGAGCGAGCGCGACATGGCGAGCGAGTGCAGGAACCGCATGAGGGTCATCAGGACGTCCCGGCTGGAGGCGCGGCGCCGGACGTCGCACTCCACGATGGGCACGTCCTCGGGCAGGTCGAGGGCGGTGCGCAGCTCGGCGACGGGATAACGGGGCGCGTCCGGGAAGGTGTTGACGGCGACGACGAACGGCACGCCGCGTTCCTCCAGCCGGCCCATCACCTCGAAGCTGACCGCGAGGCGGCGCGTGTCGACCAGCACGACCGCGCCGAGCGCGCCCTCGAACAGGCCGTTCCACAGGAACCAGAAGCGTTCCTGGCCGGGGGTGCCGAACAGGTACAGCACCAGTTCGTCGGTGATCCGGATGCGGCCGAAGTCCATGGCCACGGTGGTGGCCGTCTTGGACGCGGATCCGAAGTTGTCGTCGACGCCGACCCCGGCCTGCGTCATGGTCTCCTCGGTGGTCAGCGGCCTGATCTCGCTGACCGAACCGACCATGGTGGTCTTGCCGACCCCGAACCCGCCCACGATGACGATCTTCGCCGCGGCCTGGGCCGTGTGCGGCAGCCGGTCCTCGGCGCGTGGGCCCGGGATGGTCTCAGAGCCTTTGAAGTCCATGCATCACCGCTTCGAGAAGGGAACGGTCGGGGAGCGCCTGACGGACGATCGGGGCGCGCGCCCGGACCAGTTCCGCCGCCAGCATCTCGGTGAGCAGGGCGGTCACCGCGCTGAACGGCAGGTTCAGATAGGCCGAGAGTTCGGCCACGGACAGGGGGGCGGAGCACAGCCGGAGCAGCGCCGCCTGCTCGGGCGTGGCGGAGTTCGGGGGGTCCGGGGACTGGGCGACGATCAGCGTCACCAGGTCGAGATCCGCCCGCTCGCCGTCCGGGCCGGCGACGACGTAGAACCGCTCCGGATTGCCCTTCGGGCCTTTCGGGCCCTCGGCCGGCCGGGGAGGGGGATCCTCCCCGGGGGTGCGCCTCTGGCGTTGCGGAGGAGTCATACGGCCTGCCCGTTCCTTCGGGGCGGTGTGGTCAGATGGGCGCCGATCCGGACGACGAGGTCGCGCATCATGCCGCCCATGCGGCCGGGTTCACAGGTCATGTCGGACAGCACCGCCAGATAGGCGTTGTCGCCGGCCGCCATCAGATAGAAGTAGCCGCCCTTGATCTCGATGAGCACCATCTGCATCTCGCCGTCGCTGTAGGGCAGTTCCTGGGCGACGGCACCGGCGAGGCTCTGCACGCCCGCGCAGGCGGCGGCGACGCGGTCGGCGGCGTCCGGGTCGCCGCCGTAGCGGGCCAGGCGCAGTCCGTCGGCGGAGAGCACCACGACCATCTCGACGCCGGGCGCCCCGTCGGAGATTTCCTTGAGCATCCAGTCGAAGTTGGCTCGTTGCCGGATCACTTGAGGTCCCCCTCGTCGTCGGCCTCGGTGCGGGCCGGTTCGTTGATGAGATGCAGGTAGGCGGTGGGGTTGCGGGTGAAGTCGGTGGGGTGGACGCCTGGTTCGAGGCCCTCCTTGAGGCCCTCCCAGAAGGAGTCGATCCACAGCCCGGGCTCGCGCTTCTCCTCCTGCTTCTTCTCGGGTTCGGGCTCGGGCACCGCCTGCGACCAGACGCTCTTCTCCCCGCGTGCGGCGGCCTCCCGCTGCTCCCGTTCGATGGCGGCCATGTCGGCGTACCGCTGGTGCATCGGCGTCTTCACCTTGCTGCGGCGCTGTGGCAGTCCGCCCGCGGTCCACTCGGTGACCTCGGGGACGTCGTCCTCCATCGACACGGTCTCGGGAATGCGCGGACTCGTGGGGCGGCGCTTCTTGGGCGCGCGCTTCGGGCCGGGCAGCATGTCGACCGGATTGGGCACCGAGGTCGCGCCGATGCCGTGGGCGAGACCGACGCCGGGCTCGTCGGTCAGCATGTCCTTCGGTACGACGAGGACGGCACGGACGCCACCGTAGGCGGAGGCGCGCAGCGCGATCTGCATCTTGTACTGGGCGCAGAGCCGGCCGACCACGGAGAGGCCGAGCCTCGGGTTGGCGCCGATCTCCTGGATGTCGTTGCCCTGCATGGCCTGTTCCACCAGGCCTTCGAGCCGGGCGCGGGCCCGCTCGTCGAAGTTGACGCCGGCGTCCTCGATCTCGATGGCCACGCCGGTCTGCACCTCGATCGCGGTGACGTGCACCTTGGACTGGGGCGGGGAGTAGCGGGTGGCGTTGTCGAGGAGTTCGGCGACGGCGTGGATGACCGGCTCGACGGAGATGCCCTTGACGTTGACCTTGGCGATCGACTTCAGGTCGATGCGCCGGTACTCGAGGATGCGGGACATGGCGCCGCGCAGCACGCTGTAGAGCGCGACCGGCAGCGGCCACTGGCGTCCGGGACGGCCGCCGCCGAGTACGGAGATGGAGTCGGCGAGGCGGCCGATCAGCGCGTTGCCGTGGTCGATGCGCAGCAGGTCGTCGAAGACCTCGGGGTTGCGGCCGTGGTCCTCCTCCATCTCCCTGAGTTCCTCGGCCTGCTGGTGGACGATGGACTGGACCCGGCGGGCGATGCTGACGAAGGAGCGCTGGTTGGAGTCACGCAGCGACTCCTCGTGGTCGATGATGCCGAGCAGCTTCTTCAGCAGATCGAGCTGGTACTGCGGCAGGTTCCGCCAGGCGGGGTTGAGCCGGGGCAGGGCCCTGAGCACCTCCTCGACCTCGTTCCCGCGGTGCATGTGGTCCAGCGCCGCGGGAAAGACCTCGTCGGTGAAGTGCCGGGTCTCCGTGTCGTGGGCGGCGACCCGGGCCTCCAGATACGCACGGTGACGCTCGTACTCGGTCCGCGCGTCGCGCAGCACCCGGCCCCGGCGTACGGCCTCGGCCGACGCGGCGATGACGAGCAGGGTGGCGACGGCACCACACACTCCGACGGCGATCCGGGCGGGCTCCGTCACCAGGGCGACGGCGGCTCCGGTCGCCGCGGCCATCAGTATGGCCGGCAGCAACAGCACGCGCGCATAAGGAAGTTGGACACTCGCCATGTGGGCCCTCTGAAACGAATCGGCTGATGGTCGGGGAACTAGCGGGTCGGAACTGGCACATCGGGGAACAAGCGCACGAATTCATCCCAACTCGGTGCGCTGCGGGCGAGCTTAGTCCGACCGGATCATCGCCGTGTCATATTCAGCAAGTGCCGGAAATGGCACCCGGGACAGGAGTACCCTCGGGTCATTTACACAGTGCGCCACTGTTCGAACACGAGACGTCACAGCGTACGGGCGTACGAAAATCACTCACCGTCATGGGTGAGAAGGGTCCCGCAGTGGCTCGCTGAACCTGCCCCGGGCGGGATCCGGTGATGCGTCGGGCCGGGGGCGCACGGGACGCGAAAGCCCGGCGCGCACGGAGCACGCCGGGCCTGCGGGCGAATCGGGGGATCGGGGGATCGAGGGGTCAGCCGACGGACGAGTAGGCCACCACTCCGCGCAGCAGTCCGTCGACGGCCTTGCGGGCGTTCTTCGCGACCGTCGAGCCCTCGCGGGCAGGCGCCGCGGCCGAGATCTGGCCGAGGACGTCGATGACCTGCTTGCACCAGCGCACGAAGTCACCGGCCGGCATCTCCGCCTCGCGCAGCACCTCGTCGAGTCCCTTGCCGGAGGCCCACATGTAGGCGGCCCAGGCGAAGCCGAGATCGGGCTCGCGCTGGCCCACGCCCTCGGTCTGGGTGATCCGGAACTCCTCCTCCAGCGCGTCCAGCCGGCCCCAGATGCGGACCATCTCGCCGAGCGCGGCCTTCGCCTTGCCCGAGGGCAGCTTGGGCGCCAGCGCGTCGTCGCCCACCCGCGCCTCGTACACCAACGCCGAGACGCAGGCGGCCAGTTCGGCCGGGGCGAGGCCCTCCCACACGCCCTCGCGCAGGCATTCGCTGGCCAGCAGGTCGAGTTCGCCGTAGAGCCGGGCGAGCCGCTTGCCGTGCTCGGTGACCTCGTCGCCGCGCAGATAGTCCATCTCGGTCAGCAGGGCGACGATCCGGTCGAAGGTGCGGGCGATGGTGTTCGTCCGGCCCTCGATCCGCCGCTCCAGCTGCGAGGTGTCGCGCAGCAGCCGGTGGTAGCGCTCGGCCCAGCGGGCGTGGTCCTCGCGGTCGTCGCAGCCGTGGCACGGGTGCGCCCGGATCGCCTTGCGCAGCCGGGCGATCTCCCGGTCGTCCGCCGCCTGCGAGCGCCGCTTGCCGCGCCGGTCCGGCACGATGTGCCCGGCCTTGGTGCGCAGCGCCGAGGCCAGGTCGCGGCGGGACTGCGGCGAACGCGGGTTGAAGGACTTCGGGATCCGCATCCGCTCCAGCGCCTCCACCGGCACCGGGAAGTCGATCGACGCCAGCCGCTTGACCTGCCGCTCGGCGGTGAGCACCAGCGGGCGCGGACCGTCGTGGTACTCGATGCCGCGGTGGCCGTTGGTGCGGCCCGCGGGCAGCCCCGGGTCCAGGACCAGCGCCAGGCCCGCGTACTTGCCGGTGGGGACGTGGATGATGTCGCCGGGCTTGAGCTTCTCCAGCGCGACGGCGGCCTCCGCACGCCGCTGGGCGGCGCCCTGCCGGGCCAGCTCCGTCTCCCGGTCCTTCAGCTCGCGGCGCAGCCGCGCGTACTCCTCGAAGTCGCCGAGGTGGCAGGTCATGGAGGCCTTGTAGCCCTCCAGGCCCTCCTCGTTGCGCTGCACCTGCCGGGAGATGCCGACGACCGACTTGTCCGCCTGGAACTGCGCGAACGACGTCTCCAGCAACTCACGCGAGCGGTGCCGGCCGAACTGCTCGACCAGGTTGACCGCCATGTTGTACGACGGCTTGAAGCTGGACCTCAGCGGGTACGTCCGCGTACCGGCCAGTCCCGCGAGGTGCTCGGGGTTCATCCCGCGCTGCCACAGCACAACCGCGTGACCCTCGACGTCGATGCCGCGCCGGCCGGCCCGGCCGGTCAGCTGGGTGTACTCGCCGGGGGTGATGTCGGCGTGCTGCTCGCCGTTCCACTTGACCAGCTTCTCCAGCACCACCGAACGGGCGGGCATGTTGATGCCGAGCGCCAGGGTCTCGGTCGCGAACACGGCCTTCACCAGGCCGCGTACGAACAGCTCCTCGACGACCTCCTTGAACGTCGGCAGCATGCCCGCGTGATGGGCCGCGATGCCCCGCTCCAGGCCCTCCAGCCACTCGTAGTAGCCGAGGACGTGCAGATCCTCGGCCGGGATGGAGGCGGTGCGCTCCTCGACGAGGGCGCGGACCTCGGCGCGGGCCTCCTCGTCGTTGAGCCGCAGGCCCGCGTACAGGCACTGCTGGACGGCGGCCTCGCAGGCGGCGCGGCTGAAGATGAAGGTGATCGCGGGCAGCAGGCCCTCGGAGTCGAGCCGCTCGATGACCTCCGGCCGGCTCGGCGTCCACACCCGGGACCGCTGCCGGCGCTCCCGCTCCCGGTCGGCCTCGCGCATCGCGCGTCCGCGTCTGCGGTCCTGGAAGGACGGGCGGGTGGCCTCCATCCGCGCCATGCGCGTGAGATCCGGGTTGACGGCCTTCTTGCGGCCCTCCCCCTCCTCGAACAGGTCGTATATCCGGCGCCCGGCCAGCACGTGCTGGAACAGCGGCACGGGCCGGTGCTCGGAGACGATCACCTCGGTGTCACCGCGGACCGTGTCGAGCCAGTCGCCGAACTCCTCGGCGTTGGACACGGTCGCCGACAGTGACACCAGGGTCACCGACTCGGGGAGGTGGATGATCACTTCCTCCCAGACGGCGCCGCGGAAGCGGTCGGAGAGGTAGTGCACCTCGTCCATGACCACATAGCCGAGGCCGAGCAGCGTCTGCGAACCGGCGTACAGCATGTTCCGCAGCACCTCGGTGGTCATCACGACCACCGGGGCGTCGGAGTTGAGGCTGTTGTCGCCGGTGAGCAGACCGACCTTCTCCGCGCCGTAGCGACGGCACAGGTCGGCGTACTTCTGGTTGGACAGCGCCTTGATGGGCGTCGTGTAGAAGCACTTCTTGCCCTGCTGCAGCGCCAGGTGGACGGCGAACTCGCCGACGATCGTCTTGCCGGAGCCGGTGGGCGCGGCCACCAGCACGCCCTTCCCCGACTCGAGCGCCTGGCAGGCCTCGATCTGGAAGGGGTCGAGGCCGAAGTCGTACATCTCGCGGAAGGAGGCGAGCGCGGTGGCCTGCTCGGCAGCGCGCCTGCGTGCTGCCGCGTACCGCTCGGCCGGTGAGAGGTCCTGAGTCATCGTGCTTTCGAGCGTACCGGGCCACACTGACAACAGGACGATCATTAACGTGATCGGTCCCGCCCCGACCTGGGGTCCACGCAGTTCAGGGGCTCCGCTGGGGCGGGCGGCTCAGAAGGCTCCCTGGGGCGGCCGGCTCAGGGGCCGACGACCCGCACGGCCCCCGGCACGCAGTGCGCGGTCAGGGGCAGCGGTCCGACCGGCTCGCCGTCCGCGTAACCGGTGACGCCCTCGGCCACCAGCTCAACGCTCGCCGCCCGCAGCACGGTGATGGCCGGGTGATCGATGTGCGTCCCCCGGTACACCCTCGGGAACACCCTCAGCAGCGTGGCCCGGCTGCACTCGCCGACCACCGTGATGTCGAACAGCCCGTCGGTGAGATCCGCGCCGGGGCATATCCGCATGCCACCGCCGTAGGAGGGCCCGTTGCCGACGGCGACCAGTGTCGCCTCGACCTCGCGCACCTCACCGCCGTCCAGTGTGATCCGGTACGACAGGGGCCGGAAGGCGGCCAGCTCGGCGACCATCGCGAGGTCGTACTTGAAGCGTCCGAGGGGCAGCCGCATCCGGTTGCCGCGGTCGTTGACCCGCGAGTCGAAGCCGGAGGCGAGCACGGCGCCGAACCAGCGCTCGCCGACCCGGCCGAGGTCGATGTCGCGCACCCGCCCGCACTTCAGGGCGTCGGCGATCATCCGCCCGGCGGCGGCCGGGTCCCGCAGCGGCAGCCCGAGGGCCCGGGCGAAGTCGTTGCCGGTGCCGGCGGCGACCAGACCGAAGGGGGTGCCGGTGCCGACCACGGCCTGCAGCGCGAGGTGCGCCATGCCGTCCCCGCCGACGGCGATCAGCGCGCCGGTGCCCTCGTCGACGGCCTTGCGCGCCTGGTCCAGGGCGTCCTGGGGGTCGTCACCGAGCACGGTCTGCACGGAGAATCCGGCGGCCCGGAACGCGTCAGCGGCCGGCAGCGCCGCACGGGCGCCCCGGCCGCGTCCCGCGGTGGGGTTGACGAAGAGGGTGATCTCGCTGGTCACGGGAGGACCTTACGAGCTGAGGCCCGCCTGTCAGGTCACGTCGTCATAACCGTTGACCCGATCCCGGCTCGCCTGCTCCGGCACGGCGGCCACCGGCTCCACCGGTTCGATCGCCTCGGGGGTGAGATCCAGCTCGGACGCCTCGTCGTCAGCGGGTCCGAGAGCCTCGATACGACGCCGGCGACGGTCGTTGAGCAGGGCCACCGCCACCGCGCCGAAGTACAGCACCCAGATCGGCCCGGCCAGCGCCATCATGGTCAGCGGGTCGGTGCTCGGGGTGGCGATGGCCGCGAACAGCGTGATGCCCATGATCATGCCGCGCCACCAGCCGAGCATCCGCTTGCCGGTGATCGCTCCGCTGAAGTTCAGCATCACCAGCAGCAACGGCAGCTCGAAGGAGAGCCCGAAGACGATCACCATGCGGGTGACCAGGTCGAGCAGATCGTCCAGCGGCAGCAGGTTGTCCACGCCGAACGGCGTGAACTCGATGAGCACCTTGGCGGTGGTCGGCAGCACCTTGTACGCGAAGAAGGCGCCGCCGAGGAAGAGCGGGAACCCGGTGGCGACGAACGCGTAGGCGTACTTCTTCTCGTGCCGGTGCAGACCCGGGGCGACGAACGCCCACAGCTGGTACAGCCAGACCGGGGCGGCCAGCACCACACCGGCCATCAGGGAGACCTTCAGCGCCAGCGTGAACGGAGTGAGCAGACCGTTGATGGTGATCCGGGCACACTGCTTGCCCTCGCTCGCGCGGGCAAGCTCCTCGAAGCTCTCCTTGCAGCCGACCGACCTGAGGATCGGCTCGGTGAAGAAGTTGATGATGTCGTTGTAGAAGAAGGCCGCGACGACCGTCACCAGGACGATGGCCACCAGTGCCTTCGCGAGCCGGTTGCGGAGCTCACGAAGGTGCTCCGCGAGGGGCATCCGCCCCTCGGGATCCCTCTCCTGCTTGCGGGCAGACTTGAGCAACCCACGTTCCCATCTCGTGCGGCGGGCCGGCATTCACCGGCCCTGCGTCAGCGCTTGGTCGTGTCCGTCGGCTCCGTCACCGGGCGGGAGCTCGTGACGTCGCCGGGGGCGGCCTGGATGGTGCGCTGCGCCGGGGGCTGCTCGCCCGGGTTCGGCGGGTCGGCGGGGGCGGAGGACTTGTCCTCCTTCATCGCCTTGGCCTCGCTCTTGAGGATGCGGGCCGACTTGCCGAGCGACCGCGCCATGTCCGGAAGCTTCTTCGCGCCGAACAGCAGGATGATGACGACGAGGATGAGAATGATCTCGGGGGCTCCGAGCCTTCCGAACATAAGTCTTTACCTTCTCACCGAGGCTGCTGGGGGTGGGGTGCTGTCCGACCGGTCGGACAGGTGTCCGATCGATCGTGTTGTGCAGCGATCGTAACTCTCAGGGGTGAACGCGAGGCAATCCCCGTGCATCCCCTGTGCGTACTCCCGTCCGCGGACCGGGCCTCGTTCTCCGGGCCGCGATCAGCAGCGTACCTGTCGGCGGTGGCCGCGTGACAGGGCGAAGCGGTACGAGCCGGGCCGCGTACGACTCAGAGCGCCTCGGCGGAACGGGCCGCGCCGGCCGACGCCCGCTCCAGGTCCTCCGCGGCACGGCTGATGCGACGTGCGGAATCGGTGACCTGTCTGCCGAGCCGCTCGGCCTCCAGGAAGACCCGGACGGCGAACACCCCCAGCACCACAAGTCCCAGGAAACCCACAGCAACCGCGAACATCGGCCAGAACATGAGCCAGAGCCTAGACCGTGCCGGGGGACGGCAGGCCCTTGGCCTCGCTACGCGGTCGAGTGCAGCCGCAGGGTGCGGACGCCGCCGCCGGTGAGCAGCTCGACGATCCGCTCCCCCGCCGGTTTGCGGACGGCCGCGCCGCAGTCGGGGCAGGTGAAGGAGTAGAAGGTGGTGCGGCTGCTGGCGCCTATGGCCAGCCGCAGCGCGCTCGCGGCGAGCTCGAAACGCCCCCGGCAGTCCGGGCAGCCCGCCCGGAACACCACCGGGGCGACGTTTCTCATCCCCGCGAACGCGGACGCCACCGTCATCCCCCGCACTCCAGACATCGCCGACTCACTCAAAGCCCTCGCCCCTGTCTGTCGTCCTGCCTGCTTCGTCCTGCCGCTGCCCGCTCGCGCACCGCGTGCGGCCCGCTCACCCGGCAGCCTCCACCCCGTCGTACGCCGCCAGCGCCTCGCGGGCCGCCTGCCGGGCGCTGTCGGCCAGCTCGCGCGGCTCGACAATCCGGCCGTCGCGGCCGAGTCGCAGCGCCAGCCGCCGCAGCGAGGTGGGATCGGGCGTGCGCAGGGTGATGCGCAGACCGCCGTCGGGGAGTTCCTCGGCGCTGTCGTGCGGGTAGTACTCGGCGACCCAGCGCCCGCCGGGACCGACCTCGATCACGACCTCCGGGTCCTCGGCGGCGGGCTGCACAAGCCCCTCCGACAGGTCGCGCAGTTCGATCTCGGGCGGCTGGGACGGCTCGTCGAGGATCTTGATCTCGGCGACCCGGTCGAGCCGGAAGGTGCGGCGCGCCTCGGAGCGGCGGCACCACGCCTCGACGTAGGTGTGGCCGACGCTGACCAGGCGGATCGGGTCGATCTCGCGCTCGGTGACCTCGTCGCGGGCGGGCGAGTAGTAGCGGATCCAGAGTCTGCGTCGCTCGGCGATGGCCCGGTCGACGTCCGCGAAGACTCCGCCCTCGGACTCGAAGGTCACCGACAGCCGGGAGCTGGCGCCCGCCGCCTCGCCGGCCGCGGCCTCCACCTTCGCCGTGGCCCGCAGCAGCGCCTGCCGGTCGCTCTCGCGCAGTCCGGGCAGCGTGGCCACCGCGCGGGCGGCGACCAGCAGGGCGGTCGCCTCGTCGGCGGCGAGCCGCAGCGGCTCGGCCGTCTCCGCGCCGAGCGCGGCCGGGTTGTGCCACCAGATGCGCTCGCCGTCGGTGTCGATGTCCAGCAGATCACCGCCGCGGAAGCTCGTCCCGCACATGGGCAGCACATCGAGGTCGGAGACCAGCTCGTCCTCGGTGATGCCGAAGGCCCGCGCCACGTCCTCGACCCGCGCCCCCGGACGCTCCCTGAGATATGTCACCAGGGACAGCATCCGCCGGGTCTGGTCGATGGCGTTCACGGTCCTGACCGGTTTGCCTGCCACGTTGCTTCCCGTTCCCCCTCAGCCCTTGGCGACGGCACGCAGCCGGTCCACCACGTCGGCCCGCAGCTCGGCCGGCTCCAGGACCACCACATCGGGCCCGAACTCCACCAGCCACGCGTCCAGGCCGTGCCCGTACGGAATCTCCAACTCGTCCCAGCCGTCGCCGAGTTCCCGCACCGCGGTGGCCTTCGCCCGAAGGGGGTAGCCGGCGCCGGAGCGCAGCCGGATCCGCGCGGACCGGTCGGCGGTCTCCCCCGCCCAGCTCGCCACCGTCTCGCGCACGGTGACGACGTCGGGCACGGGCGCGGTGAAGCGGCTGCCGCGCGAGCGCACCTTGCCGGTGATCCTCGAGAGCCGGAAGACCCGCTCGGCGCCCCGGTCGCGGTCCCAGCCGGCCAGATACCAGTGGCCGCGCCAGCACTCCAGCGCCCACGGCTCGACATGCCGCTGCTCGGGCTGGGCGGCGGTGGCCTTGCGGTAGTCGAAGACGACCGGGCGGCGGTCGCGGCAGGCCAGCATCAGCGGTTCGAACGCGGCCTCGTGCACGGGGATGCGCGGCTCGAGCGCGCCGTGCGGGCCGTAGGGGTCGACGTCCTCGGGGAGTCCCGCGGCGCGCAGCTTCTGCAGGGCGCCGCTGGCCGCGCCGGCCAGCCGGGCCTGCTGCCACACCTTGGCGGCGAGCCCCAGCGCGGCGGCCTCCTCGGCGTCCAGGGTGATGGGCGGCAGCCGGTTGCTGTCGCGGCGGGCCAGATAGCCGACCTCGCCGTCGAGGTTCTCCACGGTCTCGATGACCAGGCCGAGTTCGCGCAGATCGTCCTTGTCGCGCTCGAACATGCGGTTGAAGGAGTCGTCGTTGCCCGCCTCGAGATAGGCCTCGATGGACTCACGAAGCTCGCGCTTGGTGAGGGGCCGCCGCGTCCCGAGCAGACACAGCGCCAGGTTCATCAGCCGCTCGGCCTTGGCAATGGCCATCGACGCCCTTCTCCCTATGGTGCTTACGACCGATGACCGTACCGCTCCGCGGTGGCGCGGCAAAAGCGGAGGGCCCATGCCCGACCAGGCATGGGCCCCAGATGATCGGCTTCGATCAGACTCCGAGCAGATCCACCACGAAGATCAGCGTCTCTCCGGGCTTGATCGCCGGGGTGGGGCTCTGGTTGCCGTACGCGAGGTGCGCGGGGATGGTCAGCTGGCGGCGGCCGCCGACCTTCATGCCCTGCACGCCCTGGTCCCAGCCCTTGATGACCCGGCCGGCGCCCAGCGGGAAACGGAAGGGGGTGCCACGGTTCCAGCTGGCGTCGAACTCCTCGCCGGTGCTGAAGGCGACACCGACGTAGTGCACGGTGACGGTCTGGCCCGCCTTCGCCACCTCGCCGTCGCCCTCCCAGATGTCCTTGATCTCGAGGTCCGCCGGGGGCTCGCCGCCCGGGAAGTCGATCTCGGGCTTGTCGATGCTCACGTCTAACGCTCCTGCTTGTCTGCGGAAAGGCGAACACGCACAGTCTTGCATCCCACCCGCATCACAGCTTCGCGAGGATGTCGACCGAGAAGACCAGAGTGGAGTCCTTCTTGATCTCGCCGCCCTGCGGCGGGTTGTCGCCGTAGCCCAGCTTCGGCGGAATGACGATCAGCACCCGGCTGCCGACCTTCTTGCCGGTCAGGCCCTGCGACCAGCCCTTGACGACCTGCTGCAGCGAGAACGACGTGAGCTGACCGCGCCCGTAGGTCGAGTCGAACTCCTTGCCGCCGTCCCACAGCACGCCCTTGTACTGCACGAGCACGCTGTCCTGGGCGCCGACCTCCTCGCCGTCGCCCTCGATGACGTAGTTCGCCACGAGCTCCTTCGGCGCGTCCCCGTCGGGCACCTTGATCGACGGCGCCTTGCCGTCGGTGTTGGTGCCGACCTTCGGCAGGTCGATGTTGTCCTGCGCGACCTCGGAGCCCTTGGCGCTGCTCTTGGCGTTGTACGCGCCCTGCACGTCCACGACGAAGACCAGCGTGTCGGTGCCCTTGATGCCCGCCTGCTGATTGCCCTGCGAGCCGTAGCCCCAGGTGGGCGGGACGGCCATCTGCACGCGGCTGCCGGCCTTCTTGCCGATCAGCCCGTAGCGCCAGCCGTCGATGATCTGCCCCTGGGCGAGCGGGAGCGCGAGGCGGGCCCCCCGGTCGTAGGAGTTGTCGAAGACCTTGCCGGTGTCCCAGATCTGGCCCAGGTAGTTGGCCACCACGTAGTCGTTCTCGGCGACGGTCCGGCCGCTGCCCGCGATGACCGTCTTCACCGCGAGCTGCTTGGACGGGTCTCCGCTGCCCTTGGCCACCGTCGGCTTCTCGTCGAACTTCTTGCCCGCGGTGATCGCCGGAAGCGGACCGTCGACGATCTTCGGCGGGGGCGCGGCGGACGTCTCCGGCGCTGACGGCGAGGCACTGTCACTTGCCTTGCTCGAATCACCCTTGTCGTCGCCGCACGCGGCGAGGGTGACCAGTCCGGCGGGTACGGCAATGAGAAGTGAGCGTCGGCGCACGGTGGGGGCCTCGTAATCGTCGATCTTGGTTGATGGCGTGCGCGCAACTCTACGCAGGAGAAGGGCGCCGCACGGTGTAACGTACGGCGCCCGTGTGACGTTCCGGGAATTTTGGGATCCCTCGACGGAACGTGCCTCACATACCGGCGATCAGCTTCTCCACCCGGTCGTCCACCGCCCGGAACGGGTCCTTGCACAACACGGTCCGCTGCGCCTGGTCGTTGAGCTTGAGGTGCACCCAGTCGACGGTGAAGTCCCGGCGCTGCTCCTGGGCGCGGCGGATGAAGTCACCGCGCAGCCGCGCCCTGGTGGTCTGCGGCGGAACCGACTTGCCCTCGAAGATCTTCAAGTCGTTGCAGATCCGGGCCGCTTGTCCCTTCTTCTCCAGCAGGTAGTACAGGCCACGACGGCGGTGGATGTCGTGGTAGGCGAGGTCTATCTGCGCGACCCGCGGATGCGACATGGTCATGTTGTGCTTGGCGCGGTAGCGCTCGAGCAGCTTGTACTTCATGACCCAGTCGATCTCGGTGTCGATCCGGTCGAGGTCCTCCGCCTCGATCGCGTCCAGGGTCCGGCCCCACAGCTCGAGGACCTGCTCGACGGTTCCCGTCCGGATGCCGCGGCGCTCGCAGAAGTCCAGCGCCTTCTCGTAGTACTCGCGCTGCACCTCCAGCGCGGATGCCTCCCGGCCGCTGGCCAGGCGCACCTTGCGCCGGCCGGTGATGTCGTGGCTGACCTCGCGGATCGCCCGGATCGGGTTCTCCAGGGTGAGGTCCCGCATCACCGTGCCCGCCTCGATCATGCGCAGCACCAGGTCGGTGGCGCCGACCTTGAGCAGCATGGTCGTCTCGGACATGTTCGAGTCGCCCACGATGACATGCAGGCGCCGGTAACGCTCGGCATCGGCATGCGGTTCGTCACGCGTGTTGATGATCGGCCGGGAGCGGGTCGTCGCCGAGGAGACGCCCTCCCAGATGTGCTCCGCGCGCTGGCTGACGCAGTAGACGGCACCGCGCGGCGTCTGGAGCACCTTGCCCGCGCCGCACAGCAGCTGCCTCGTCACCAGGAACGGGATGAGGATGTCCGCGAGCCGGGAGAACTCCCCGTGCCGGGCCACCAGATAGTTCTCGTGGCACCCGTAGGAGTTGCCCGCCGAGTCGGTGTTGTTCTTGAACAGGTAGACGTCGCCCGCGATTCCCTCCTCGTGCAGGCGTCGTTCCGCGTCCACCAGGAGTCCTTCGAGAATGCGCTCGCCGGCCTTGTCGTGGGTGACCAGCTCGGTCACGTTGTCACATTCGGGTGTGGCGTATTCCGGATGTGACCCCACGTCGAGATAGAGGCGGGCGCCGTTCCGCAGAAAGACATTGCTGCTTCGGCCCCATGACACGACACGGCGGAAGAGGTACCGCGCCACCTCGTCAGGCGACAGGCGGCGCTGTCCCCTGAACGTGCACGTGACGCCGTACTCGTTCTCCAGCCCGAAAATGCGGCGGTCCATGAGGGAACATTACGCCCGATCCCCCGAGCTGAAACGGGGTTCGACGGCACGGTTCGGATCATTTTCCGAACCGGCGGCAACAACCGCTCCACCGGCGGGAGCTGCCAATACCCGCCCAGTGGCCAGCAAAACCAGCAACGACACGCCACCCGCGGCGGCCGGCACCGCGAATCCCCACAGCGCCCCGCCCGCCTCGACGACGGGCCCCGCGACGCCCGTCCCGACCGACGCGCCGACGGTGAACGTCGTCACCAGCCAGGAGAACGCCTCCGTCACCGTGCCCCGCGGCGCATGCCGGTCGACCAGCACGAACGCACACGCGATGGCCGGAGCCAGGAACACCCCGGCGACGACGGTGAGCAACGTCATGGCCACCGCGCCCGGCATCAGCATCAACGGCAGATAACACACCGCCAGAAGCGCGACCAGCCCCTGCAGTCGCCGCGCGGGCGGCCCGCCCCACTGCCGCGCCCCGTACGCCATGCCCCCGATCAGCGCACCGAGCCCGATCCCGGCCATCAGCCAGCCGTACACATGGTCCCCGCCGTGCTCGTCCGCGTACGGCACCGAGGCCACCGTGATGGACCCCAGCGCCATCCCCACGAACAGGAACGCGCCCAGCAGCGCCAGCAGCCCCGGCGAGCGCAGCGCGCCCAGCCAGTGCGCCTCACGCGGCGCCGACCGCCAGGCCCGCGAGGGCGGCGACACGACCACCGACAGCGCCCCCAGCACTCCGATGACGTTGATCACCAGCAGCGCGGCCTGCGCCGACCACACGGACACACACACGGTCACCAGCAGCGGCCCGACGGTGAACATCACCTCCTGCGCCACCGCGTCCATGGCGTACGCCCGATGGACCTGCTCCTCCCGGTGCAGCACCGAGGACCACAGCGCCCGCAGCCCGCCCTCCAGAGGCGGCGTGAACAACCCGGCCGCGGCCACCGCGCCGTAGGCCACGGCGAGCGGCTCGATCCCCACCCAGGCGAACACGGCCATCGCCAGCCCCGACAGCACCGCCGCCGGCAACTGCACCCGGGGCTGCCCCCGCAGATCCACCAGCCGCCCCAGCACCGGCTGCCCGACGGCGTTGGCCACGCCGTACACCGCCGCGAGCGCACCGGCGAGACTGTACGACCCGCCTTCCGCCCGCACGAACAGCACGATCGCGATGGCGGCGGTCGCGTTCGGCAACCGCCCGACCAGCGTTCCCACGAGCAGCCGGGTGGCGTGCCGCGCCCGGAGGATCTCCAGGTATCCCGTGGCCATGCCGGCCCCTCCACTCGCATCGACGTCACGTTTTACGTATAACTACTGCCTCCATACGTACCATGGCGCCTGTCCGCCAGTCCATACGAAAGAGAGCGGCCGACGGTGCCACGAGCCAGCACGCGCCCCACCAGCCGGGACGTCGCCCAGGCCGCCGGCGTCTCCCAGGCCGCCGTCTCCCTCGTCCTCGGCGACAAATGGAAGGGCAGGGTCTCCGAGGCCACGGCCGCGCGCGTCCGCGAGGCAGCGGCAACCCTCGGCTACCGCCCCAACCTGGCCGCCCGCAATCTCCGCCTCGGCAGCACCCGCACCGTCCTGCTGGTCGTCCCCGCCCTCACCACCGAGTTCTTCGCCGCCGTCTACACCGGCGCGGCCCGCGTCGCCGCGCAGCACGGCTTCGGCGTGGTCCTCTACCCCTCCCCCGAGGGCATCGGCCCCGCCCGCGACCCCTTCGCCTCCGCGCAGTCGGCCCTGGACGGCGTCATCGCCTCCTCCATGGCCGCCGACGCGCTCACCGCGATCCGCGGCGACCAGCTCCCCCTGGTCATGCTGGACAGCGACCCCCAGGGCCCCGGCACCGCCACGGTCAACGTCGACATCCCCGACGGCATCCGCCAACTAACCGACCACCTGCTGTCCCTCGGTCACCGCGACATCCTCCACCTGGCGGCCGACGTGGCGTCCTGGACCTTCGAGGTACGAGCCCGGGAGCTCACCACCCAGCTCTCCAAGGTGCCCGGCACGACACTGCGCACCGCCCACTCCCCCCTCTCGATCAAGGGCGCGGAAACGGCGGCCCACCGGGCCCTGTCCCTCCCCCACCGCCCGACGGCGGTCCTCTGCGACGACGACCTACTGGCAGCCGGCACCTACAAGGCAGCCCGCCGCCTGGGCCTGCGCATCCCCGAGGACCTCTCCGTCACCGGCATCGACGACCTGGCCCTCGCCACAGCGATCGACCCGGAACTCACCACGATCCGCCTGAACGCGGAACGCTTCGGCGAACGCGGCATGCAGGCCCTCCTGGCAGTCCTGAACAACGACACCCCGGAACAGGCCGACATCCCGGTGAGCCTGGTGGTGAGGGGCTCTACGGCTCCGGCCCGGCACTGAGGGTTGGTGGGACGCGTTCACCTGGGCACCCTGCGCCGGTGCCGGCCGGGGGGTGGGTGACGCTCACCCGCGCTGGCGGGGTGCCGCTGCGCCCACCCGTGCCGCCCCAGCGGCACGACTGCCCGCAGCTAGGGCAGCATCGCGGACCACCCGCAGCTAGGGAGGAATCGCCGGGCGTCCGCAGCTGCGCAGGTACGACGGGCCGCTGCCGCGCGCGGCGGGTCGGCGGGACCCGGCGTGGGCGGGCCGCAGGCGCGTACGGCGGGAAGGGGACGGGGCGGTGGTGTCTGCCCGCAGCGGCTGGC
>NZ_JAOCQE010000390.1 GCF_025290915.1 Streptomyces sp. 15-116A
CACGAGGGCGCCGAGGAGTTCGTCGCCGGCGGCCACGGCGGCGATCCAGTCGGCCCCGTGCCGCACCGCGTGCCCCTCCGCGCGGGAGGACTGCAGGGCCTGGGCCGGCGCGGCGGCCGCCTCGGCGAACTCGACCTGGCCGTCGAGGACCTCGGAGACGGCGGCGGCCACGTCGTGCACCCCGCCGCCCCGCAGGACCAGCTCGGCGAGCCGGTCGTGGACGTCGGAGGCGCGCTCGATCACGCCGCTGCGGTCGCGGATGATCTCGTTGGCGTGCTCCAGGTCGGCGAGCGCGGAGCGGGTCTCGGCCAGCAGGTTGGCCGTGTCGATGGCCGCGGCGGCGAGGGCGGCGAAGGAGCCGAGCAGGGCGATCTGCTCCCGCTCGAACACCCGGGCCCGCCGGTCGGCGGCGAACAGCACACCGATCACCGTGTGCCCGAGCATCAGGGGCACGCCGAGGATCGCCACCAGGCCCTCGTCGCGCACGCCCGCGTCGATGCTGAGGGTGTGCTGGAAGCGGTCGTCGCGGAAGTAGTCGTCGGTGACATAGGGGCGGGCGGTCTGGGCGACGAGCCCGCCGAGCCCCTCGCCCATGCCGAGGCGCAGCTGCTGGAAGCGGGCGGACACCGAGCCCTCGGTGACCCGCATATAGGTGTCGCCCCTGGCCGGGTCGTTCAGGCTGAGGTAGGCGACATCCGTGCCGAGCAGCGAGCGGGCGCGCTGCACGATGGCCTGGAGCACGGCGTCCAGGTCGCGCAGTCCGGCGAGGTCGTGGGCGGTCTCGAACAACGCGGACAGCTCGGCCTCGCGCCTGCGCCGCCCCTCCAGTTCCGCGCGCACGCGCAGGGCGAGCAGCTTGGCCTGTTCCAGCGCGGCGATCCGCTCGGTCGGCTGGCCCTCGGCGCGGGCGAGCAGCACCGGCTGCTCATAGGCCTCGGCGGGCGCGCCCCGGGCCAGCAGCTCGAGGAACGGCGCCTCGGCACCGCCGGACGCCGGGCGGGCGTCGGGGCGCGGACGGCGCGGCGCGGGGGCGCCGCGCTCGGCGGACTGCACGTGATCGCGGGACATGCTCACAGGATTCCTCATCCCACGCCCGGCCCGTCAGGCCTGTGGAAAACCTCTCCGGCCCGCGGACCGGGTCAGTGTGCGGTCCAGCCGCCGTCCAGGACCAGCGAGGTGCCCGTCACGAAGGACGCCTGAGGGCCGCACAGATAGGCGACCGCCTCGGCGACCTCCTCCGGTTCGATCAGCCGCTTGATCGCGCTGTCCTGGAGCATCACCTCGGTCAGGACGCGTTCCTCGGGGATGCCGTGCGCCCGCGCCTGGTCGGCGATCTGCTTCTCGACCAGGGGCGTGCGCACATAGCCGGGGTTCACACAGTTCGAGGTGACACCGTGGGAGGCGCCCTCCAGCGCGGCCGTCTTCGACAGTCCCTCCAGACCGTGTTTGGCGGCCACATAGGCGGACTTGTAGGCCGAGGCGCGCAGCCCGTGGACGGAGGACACATTGACGATCCGGCCCCACCCCTGTCCGTACATATGGGGCAGCGCACCACGGATGAGCCGGAACGGCGCCTCCAGCATCACCGTGAGCACCGTGTGGAAGACGTCGGGCGGGAAGTCCTCGATCGGGCGGACCAGCTGCAGCCCGGCGTTGTTCACCAGCACGTCCGTGCCGGCGGCGGCGAGCTCGGCGGCGTCCAGGTCGGTGAGGTCGAGGACGTGCGGCTCGACCGTGCCGCCGAGGCCCTGGGCCGTCTCGGCGAGCGACTCCAGGCCCGCGGCGTCCCGGTCGACGGCTCTGACCTTGGCCCCGGCGGCGGCGAGCCGCAGCGCGCAGGCGCGGCCGATACCACCGGCGGCGCCGGTGACGAGGGCGGTACGGCCACCGAGGTCGAGCGGGGAGGCTTGGGGGGCCGGAACGGCACGGGAGGCGGTCATGTCTCGACCCTAGGCAGCACCCGCACCCCGACCCATGTGCTCAGCCCCTACAGTTCAGCCAATTCCAGTGGGGTCGAACCATGTGGGGTCGTCCGACATGGCCTGCTTGATCCGAAACCGCGAGAACTCGTGCAGCTCCGGCAGGGCGTCCACGGCGAACCAGCCGACGTCCAGCGACTCGTCGTCGTTCACCCGCGCCTCCCCGCCGACGGCCCGGCAGCGGAAGGTGATGTCCATGTACTGGCAGATGTCGCCGTTGCCGTACGTCACCGGATGCAGCGCCTGCACCAGCACGACCCGCTCGGGGACACAGACCACCGCCGTCTCCTCCTCGACCTCGCGCACGGCGCAGGCCGCCGGCTGCTCGCCGGGCTCGGGGATACCGCCGATCACCGACCACGTGCGGGTGTCGGCCCGGCGGTTCAGCAGCACCCTGTCCTCGTCGTCGAAGACGAGTGCGGTGACCCCGGGGAGCCACAGCAGCTGATGACCGGCGGACGCGCGCAACGTGCGGATGAAGTCAGGGGTAGCCATGCACTCGACCCTAACGGCCCGCCCGGCGCCCTTCCGCCGGCTTCAGGGGGTGTGCGACGGGCATATGGCTACACGTCACCGGCGCGTCGCCCGCGCATCCCCGCACCCACCGCCCAGCCCAGACCACCCGCGGCCACCAGCACGAGGGCGATCTCCGGGACGATGCCGAGACGGGTGGCGGGCGTCTGCGAGGAGCGCAGCGGCACCTCCTGCACCAGGGAGTCGGCGACGAACATGCCGGTCCTCTTCGTGATCGTCCCGTCCGGCATGATCACCGCGCTGACACCGCTGGTCACCGGCACGGTCACGGTACGGCTGTGCTCCACCGCGCGGACGCGGGACATGGCGAGCTGCTGGTAGGTCATCTCGCTGCGGCCGAAGGTCGCGTTGTTGCTGGGCACGGAGATCAGCTGGGCGCCGTCGGTGACGGTGTCGCGCACCGCCCAGTCGAACGCCGCCTCGTAACAGGTGACGAGGCCGACCCGGGCGCCGTCCATGGTGAACACGCCGGGCCCGCTGCCCCGGCTGAAGTCCTGGCGCACCATCGACGTCCACTCGTCGTTGATCGCCCCGATCAGGGAGCGCAGCGGCAGGTACTCGCCGAAGGGCTGGATCTGCCGCTTGTCGTAGGTGTCGACGGGGCCCTTCGCCGGGTCCCACAGGATCTGCTCGTTGAGCAGCTTGCCGTCCCTGCCGACCACGCCGCCGACCGAGACGGGCGCGCCGATCGCCTTGGCCGCGCGGTCGATGACGTCCCGCGCGTCGGGGTTGGCGAAGGGGTCGATGTCGGAGGAGTTCTCCGGCCAGAGCACGATGTCCGGCCGCTGGACCTTGCCGGCCTTCACGTCGGCGGCCAGGCGCTCCGTCTCACGCGCGTGGTAGTCGAGCACGGCGCGCCGCTGGGCGTTGAAGTCGAGCCCCAGGCGGGGCACATTGCCCTGGATGACGGCCACGGTGACGGTGCCGTCCTCGGCCGCGTCGCTGACCAGCGGCCGCGCGGCCACGGCGCCCACGACGGGAACGGCGACACTGAGCGCACCGAGGGCCGCGGCGGCCTTGCGTACGGTTCCGGTGCGCCGCCCCTCGATCACCACCCGGGTGATCTCGTACAGGCCGAAGCCGCACAGGACGACGGCGAACCCGAGCACCGGGGTGCCGCCGAGCGCGGCGAGCGGCAGGAACACACCGTCGGCCTGACCGAACGCGATCTTGCCCCAGGGGAAGCCCTCGAACGGCACACGCGCGCGGACCGCCTCCCCGGCGACCCACAGCGCCGCGCCCCACACCGGCCACCCCGGAAGCTTCGACACCGCGGCGATGCCGGCCCCGACGAGCGCGACGAAGGCCGCCTCGATCACGGCGAGGGCGATCCACGGCCCCGGGCCGACCTCCACCCCCGTCCACACCAGCAGCGGCAGCAGGAAACCGAGACCGAAGAGGTAGCCGAGACCGAACGCCGCCTTCCAGCCCCGCCCGCGCAGCACCCAGCCGAGGACGCCGAAGGCGGGCAGCGCGAGCCACCACAGCGTGCGCGGCGGAAAGCTGACGTACAGGAGCAGGCCGGCGAGCGCGGCCGCGACGGCCGGCACGAGCCGCACGAGCCACCGACGTCGCGCAGGCACACCCTGCGACGGCATCGATTCCGACTCGCCGACGGAAGGTACGGTGACGGTCACTCCGGGAGTCTACGGCGACCAGGCTGACCACGGACAGCAGCGTCTCTCAGAAGCGCGGGACCACGCGACGAGGGCGCGGGAAGCACCCCCTCAGGGGCGCGGGGAACGGCGCGACCAGCCACAAACGCACCAGCAGCCGCCCGGCACCAGACCCCACCACCCCCTCACGCGCCCCAACGGCCAAAGCGGCGCAGCCATCTGCGTGGCTCGTCACAACACATCCCCAAACCGTCCACCACCCGTTACCGTGTGCCGGTGCCTTGGTCGTGCCGCCCGTCGCGGCGCCGGCGGCCGGGGTTCTCACAGGTCGGGGGCGACGCGTGCGGGGTGCGGGGTGGGTTCCACGGGGATGACTGCGGCCGCCGCGGGTGCGGACGGCGAGAGACGGAGCGGACTGGACGCGGCGGGTGTCGTGGTCCTCGGGGCGTGTGCCGCCTGGCCCCTGATCACGGCGGCGGCCCGCGACGGCCGCCCCGAGGGCATGCTTCTCGCGGTGCTCGCGGTGGCCGCCGGTTACGCGGCCGGCCGGATCGGCGGGACGCTGCTGCCGGTGGCAGCGCCCTGCGTCTGGGCCCTGGCCGG
>NZ_JAOCQE010000391.1 GCF_025290915.1 Streptomyces sp. 15-116A
CGCGTACTGGTTGTACTCGGGTGTTCGCCCGGTGCGGCGAGTGGGGGCACCTCCCACGCCCTTAAGGCAGTGGGGGAGCGTGCCGGGCGTCGCAGGGCAGGCGGGACTTTGCGGACACCCCCTAAGGCCCCCGGAAGAGCTTTCGGAAACTCGACCAATCCGGTGCGCGCCCCACTCCGAATCCCGGTGCGTCAGGCAAGTTGGCACTGAGGACGGACGGCATGACACCTAACTCCAGGACGGGCGTGGGACGCAGGAGCCTCGCGACCCTGATCAGTGGTGCGCTGGCCGCCGGGGGGCTCGCAGCCGCCGGTGTGACCACGCTGGAACCGGGGGCGGCCTCCGCCTCCAGCCACCGGGAGGCCCCGCTGATCTCGGGCACCCCGCAGTACGACAACACGGACCTGTACGCGTTCGTCAGTCCCGACAAGCCGGACACGACGACGATCATCGCGAACTGGATCCCCTTCGAGGAGCCGGCCGGCGGACCGAACTTCTTCACGTTCGCCGAGGACGCCCAGTACGACCTGCGCGTCGACAGCGACGGGGACGCGCAGGAAGACCTGCTGTTCCGGTACACGTTCAAGACGCACACGAAGAACGACAAGACGTTCCTCTACAACACGGGTCCGGTCACCAGCCTCGACGACCCCGACCTCAACATCACGCAGACGTACGACCTCGAACTGGTCAAGCTGCGCCATCTGAAGGCGGTGTCGAGGACCAAGGTCGCCGACGACGTGCCGGTCGCGCCGTCGAACGTCGGCAAGGCGTCCATGCCCGACTACGACACGCTGCGCAAGCAGGCGATCCACGAACTGGCCGGCGGCGCGACGACGTTCGCCGGGCAGGCCGACGACCCGTTCTTCCTGGACCTGCGCGTCTTCGACCTGCTGTACGGCGGGAACCTCTCCGAGGTCGGGAACGACACGCTCAAGGGCTACAACGTCAACTCCGTTGCCCTGCAGGTGCCGACGCACATGATCACCGAGTCGGCGGAGCAGCCGATCGTCGGCATCTGGTCGACGACCCAGCGCAAGAACGCGCAGGGTCACTTCACGCAGGTCTCACGGCTGGGCAACCCGCTGGTCAACGAGGTCGTCAACCCGCTGAAGGACAAGGACACGTTCAACGCGTCCACGCCCCGGGACGACGCGCAGTTCCTGAAGAACGTCACCAACCCGGAGCTGCCGAAGCTGATCGAGGCGATCTACAAGATCCCGGCGCCGAAGGAGCCGCGCAACGATCTCGTCGACGTGTTCCTCAAGGGCGTCGAGGGCCTCAACCAGCCGCCGCACGTGACTCCTTCGGAGATGCTGCGCCTCAACACCTCGGTCGAACCGGCGGCGAAGCCCAAGCGGCTGGGTGTGCTGGACGGCGACAACGCGGGCTTCCCCAACGGACGGCGGCTGACCGACGATGTGATCGACGCGTCGCTGCAGGTCGTCGAGGGTGAGCTGGTGGGCGCGAAGAACGACCTCGGTGACGCGGTCGACGCCAACGACAAGAAGTTCGGCGCGTCCTTCCCGTACCTGGCCAATCCGACGGAGGGCTCGCGGGGACCGCTCGCCAAGGGCGTGGACAGCGGCAACGACGTACGCAACCAGCTGGGCGACGCGCTGCGGCCTGCCGGTGCGCAAGCCTCCGACAACACCACCCTGATCGCCGCGTCCGCGGGCGCGGGAGCCGGCGGAATTCTGCTGATCGGCGCGGCCCTGCTGTGGTGGCGCCGGATGCGCGACCGCGCGTACTGACGGCCCCGCCCCACCGACAGGCGCGGCCCGTTCCCCACCCATCCCCCACGGCACGGGCCGCGCCGCCCACCCCGCCCCACCGACCGACCAACCAAGGAGAGGGCATGCCTCCGCGCACGCCGGCCGGCGCCCAGGAGAAGGACGAGCCCACGGGACGGCTCACCCCCGCCACCGCACCGAGGGGCCCGGGAGAAGCACCGGCAGACACCGCCCCACAGACCGACGACCCCGAGGGACTCGCCTCCGGCTCCGCGTCCTCCGCCGGCGTCGACGGCCCCGCCTCCGCCCCTCCCCGTGTCGCCGCTCTGCGGCGGTTCTTCGTTGCCGCGCGGCGGGCGCGGGGGCTGCATGTGGCGGGTTGTGCCGTGTTGCTGGCCGTCGCCATGACCGCCGGGGCCGTGGCGGTCGGGGGAGGTCGGCAGAGTGACCCGGCGGTGAGTGACGTCGCTCCTGCCGGGGCGCCGGCCCCCGCCGCGCTCGCCGGGGATCTCGACGCGGGCATCCGGTCTCTGCAGGCTCATCTGCGGGTCCAGCCACGGGACTTCGGTGGGTGGGCCGCGCTGGGGATCGCCTATGTCGAGCAGGCGCGCGTCAAGGGCGACCCCTCGCGCTATCCCCAGGCCGAGCGGGCGCTGGAGCGTTCCCTCGCCGTCGAACCCGGCAACGACCAGGCCCTCGCCGGACGCGCCGCCCTCGCCGCCGCCCGGCACGACTTCACCGGCGCGCTGAAGTACGCCGAGCAGGCGCTGCAGCAAAACCCCTACAGCGAGCGCGCGCTGTGCTCGCGCATCGACGCGCTCGTCGAGCTCGGCCGGTACGACGACGCCGCCGAGGCCGCCGACCTCGCCGACGACCGCCGGCCGGGCGTGCCGGTCTTCACGCGGTACGCGTACGTGCGGGAGCTGCGCGGGGACGTGGGCATCGCGCGCCGGGTGCTGGAACAGGCGCTGGACAGCGCGTCCTCGCCCGCGGACGTGGCATACGTGGCGACCGCGCTCGGGCAACTCGCCTGGAACCAGGGGGATCACCAGACCGCCCTGCGCCACTACGGCCGTGCGCTCGCCGCCGACGACGGCCATCTGCCCGCGCTGGAGGGCCGCGCCCGCGCCCAGGCCGCGAGCGGCGACCGCGCGGGCGCCATCGAGACGCTGGAGCAGGTCGTCGTACGCTCCCCGCTGCCCGGCCCGCTGGTCGCCCTGGGCGAGCTGTACGAGGACCGCGGCGCCGACGGCGACCGGGCCAGGGCCCGCGACCAGTACGCCCTCGTCGACGCCTGGACCGCCCTCGCCCGCACCGGCGGGGTCAACGCCGACCTCGACACCGCCCTCGCCATCGCCGACCACGGCGACCCCGAGCAGGCGCTGCGCGCGGCCCGCGCCGAGTGGGACCGCCGGCACAGCGTGCACACGGCGGACGCCCTCGCCTGGGCGCTGCACGTCAACGGCCGTGACGAGGAGGCCCTCCCCTACGCCCGCCGGGCCACGGCGACCGGTTACCGCAACGCCGCGTTCCTCTACCACCGCGGCGTGATCGAACGCGCCACCGGCGACGACCGCGCCGCCCGCGCCTCCCTCACGGCGGCGCTGGAGCTCAACCCCGGCTTCTCACCGCTGGGCGCCCGTGAGGCGCGGGCCGCCCTGAAGGACCTTGAGGGGGCGCGTTGAACCTCCGCCGTACGCTCGCCGGGGGCGCCGCCGTCCTCACCGCCGCCTGCGCGCTCGCGATGGTCCCGGCCACCTCGGCGAGCGCCCATCCGCTCGGCAACTTCACCGTCAACCGCTACGACGGCCTGGTCGCCGCGCCCGGCGAACTCCGCGTCCGGCATGTGGAGGACCTCGCCGAGATACCGGCCACCCAGGCCGCAGGTGACATCGACCGGCTGGGCATGGAGCGCTGGGCCCGGGAGCGCTGTGCCGCGGCGGCCCGGGACAGCGAGGTCCGCGTCGACGGGCGCGAGGTACCGGTCGCCGTGCAGCGCAGCCACGCGCGCGTGCGGCCCGGTCAGGCCGGGCTCGACACCCTGCGCGTGGAGTGCGGGCTGACCGCTCCGCTGCCCGAGGACGAGACCGTGGCGGTCGGCTTCCGGGGCGCGGGCGCGTCGTCCGGGCCCGGCTGGCGGGAGATCACCGCGCGGGGCGACCGCATGACGCTCACCGCGTCGGACGTACCGAAGTCGTCGCTGTCCCGTGAACTGACCCGTTACCCGGAGGAGTTGCTGTCCTCCCCGGCCGACACCACGAGCGCGACCCTGCGCATCCGCCCCGGCGGTCCCGCCCTGGCGGAGGAGAACACCGACGCGCCCGCCGCCTCCGTACTGCCGCGCGGAGCCGACCGCTGGACCCGCGCGCTCGACGAACTGGTCGCCCGGCACGACCTCACCGCCGGGTTCGCGGCGCTCGCCCTGCTGATCGCGGTCGCCCTCGGCGCGATGCACGCCCTCGCGCCGGGCCACGGCAAGACTCTGATGGCCGCGACGGCGGCGGCACGCGGGGGCAGGGCCCGGCTCCGGGACGTCCTGCCCATGGCCGCGTCCGTGACGGTCACCCACACCCTCGGCGTGGTCGCCCTGGGCCTGCTGGTCACGGCGGGTTCCGCCGCGGCACCGTCGGTGATCGCCTGGCTCGGCATCGCGAGCGGCGCCCTGGTCACCTTGGCCGGCGCAAGCCTCGTACGCCGGGCCCTGCGCAACCGGCACCACGCGCACGGCCACCCGCACAGCCATGCGCACGCCCACGCACACCCCCATGAACGCCGGCACGAGCACGGCGCAGGACACGACCATGAACACGAGCACGACCACGGGCACGCTCACGCGCACGGGTCCGGCAACAGGCACGACCATGAGCTCGCACACGCGGCCGGTGACACCCAGGACCACGAGCTCGCCCACGCCCACTCCTCCGGCAACAGCCCCGACCACGACCACACCCCGGACCACCCCGCCGCACC
>NZ_JAOCQE010000392.1 GCF_025290915.1 Streptomyces sp. 15-116A
GCGTCGAGCACCGGGCCGCCCGCCGCGCCGCCGCCCAGGCGCAGCGCGTCCCGGCCCGCGGTGCCCACGGCGAGTTCCAGAGCGCGGTCGAGGGTGTGGCAGCGGTCGGTGGCGGTGTAGGTCACGGCGGTCACGCCGAGCACGCGCGCCTCGCGCCAGCCTCCGGCGGGGATGCGGACGTGGCTGCCGCTGTCGACGCGGTCCCGCGCGGCGATCGGCAGGGGCGCCACGCCCAGCCCGTCGCTGCGCACCAGCGCCAGACCCAGCGCGGGCAGCGGTGTCACCGCCTCCGCCGTCACCGCGCACCGGCGGCCCCCGGGGGCGTGCAGCACGAGGCGCGGCAGGCCGTCGACCGCCTCATGGCTGGTGATCAGCGTGCCGTGGTGGTCGGCGAGGAAGCCGGTGCCGCGCGGCCGTCCGGCGAGGTCGTGGACCCGTACGAGGACGTCGTCGGGGGCGCTGTCCCGCTCGGGGGTGATCGCCTGAACCGGGGCGTTCCGCTGCTCCGTCACGCCGCCTCCCCGCCGTACCTTCGTGACCTGCGTGCCGCTGTGCTCGACGGTACGGCGGAGATGATCAGCGGGACAGATCGCTGCGTGAACGCGCCCCCTTGCGCTCCCCCGGTTCACTCCGAGCGCCCGCACTTACGGGTGAACGAACGGGGGCCGGTGGATACACCCTAGGGATGGGGGAACCGAGGGGGATCGTGGAGCGGCGGCATGAGCATCCCCGTGACGCCGCTCCACGGCTGATGAGGCCCGGTGTGGTCAGCCGAAGACGGCGAGGCTCTTCGCCTTGCCCCGGTGCTGCTCGACGAGGGCGAGGAACCGGCCCTCCGGGTCGAAGACGGCCACGGGTCCCGAGCCCGCGTACTCGTCCGGCATCTCCAGCCGCACCCCGTTGGTGAGCAGCCGGGCGCGCCGGTCGTCGACGTCCCAGCGGGGGAACGCGGCCGCGGCTGCCTCGGCGATCGGCATCACGGTCAGCTCCTGCTGGAGCTGGTCCAGCGTCCTCGCCGAGTCCAGCTTGTACGGCCCCACGCGGGTGCGGCGCAGCGCGGTGAGGTGGCCGCCCACGCCGAGGTCGGCGCCCAGGTCGCGGGCGAGGGCGCGGATGTAGGTGCCGGAGGAGCAGACGACGGAGACGATCAGGTCGAGCACCTTGGTGCCGTCCTCGGTCTCCGCCTCACGCAGGTCGTGCACGGCGAACGAGGAGACGGTGACCGGCCTGGCCGGGATGTCGAACTCCTCGCCCTCGCGGGCCCGCTTGTAGGAGCGCACGCCGTTGATCTTGATGGCGCTGACCTTGGACGGCACCTGCATGATGTCGCCGGTCAGCTTGGCGACCCCGGCGTCGACGGCCTCGCGGGTGACCCCGGAGGCGTCCGTGGTGGAGGTGACCTCCCCCTCGGCGTCGTCCGTGACCGTGTTCTGCCCGAGCCTGATGGTGCCCAGGTACTCCTTCTCGGTCAGGGCGAGATGACCGAGGAGCTTGGTCGCCCTCTCGACACCGAGGACGAGGACGCCCGTCGCCATCGGGTCGAGCGTGCCGGCGTGGCCGACGCGGCGGGTGCGGGCGATGCCGCGCATCTTGGCGACCACGTCGTGCGAAGTGAAGCCCGACGGCTTGTCGACGATGACAAGGCCGTCGGGCGTGGGGTGCTTCTGGGTCATTCGGCGGTGTCGTCCGTCTCGTCGTCGTCCGGCTTGCGGTACGGGTCGGGCTCGCCGGCGTACGTCGCCCCGGCGGATGCCTCGCGCACCTTGGCGTCGGACTGGCGCGCCTTGTCGAGGAGGTCCTCGATGGTGCGCGCGGTGTCCGGCAGGGCGTCCATGACGAAGGTCAGGGTCGGCGTGAACTTCACGCCCGCCGCCCGGCCCACCTCGGAGCGCAGGATGCCCTTGGCGCTCTCCAGACCGGCGGCTGCGGCCTTGCGCTCCTCGTCGTCCCCGTAGACGGTGTAGAAGACCGTCGCCTCCCGGAGGTCACCCGTGACGCGGGTGTCCGTGATGGTGACGTGCGAGCCGAGCCGCGGGTCCTTGATCCCGCGCTGCAGCTTCTGGGCCACCACCTCTCGGATGAGGTCCGCCAGCCTTTTCGCCCGCGCGTTGTCGGCCACTGGTCGTCTCCCGTTCTTTCCTGTCTCAGTTCTCGCCAGCTGTGATCGTCAGTCGTCTTCGCCGTGGAAGCGCCGCCTGACGGACAGCAGCTCCACCTCGGGGCGCCCGGCGACCAGCCGCTCGCACCGGTCCAGTACGTCGGTCAGGTGCCCCGCGTCGCCGGAGACCATCGCGAGGCCGATGATCGCCCTGCGGTGGAGATCCATGTGGTCCACCTCGGCCGCGCTCACCGCGTACTTGCGCTGGAGCTCGGCGACGATCGGGCGGACGACGGAGCGCTTCTCCTTCAGCGACCGTACGTCGCCGAGGAGGAGGTCGAAGGACAGCGTCCCCACATACATGTGTGCAACCGGTTCACCCGCCGGCACGGGATCGATGGCCCCGCGTCCGAACGGGCGGGGACACCAAGACCGTACAACGAACGGTGCCTGCCGATCGACGGATATAACGCTCCGTAGACGCGGCGCTGGCCGACGGGAACGACGTCCCGTCGGCCAGCACCCACCCCAGGCTGTTACGCCCGCGGCTTCTCGCGCATCTCGTACGTCGCGATGACGTCGTCGACCTTGATGTCGTTGAAGTTTCCGAGGTTGATACCACCCTCGAAGCCTTCGCGGATCTCGGTGACGTCGTCCTTGAAGCGACGCAGACCCTCGATGGTGAGGTTCTCCGCGACCACCTTGCCGTCGCGGATGAGGCGGGCCTTGGTGTTCCGCTTGACCTCGCCGGAGCGGATGAGAACACCCGCGATGTTGCCCAGCTTGGACGACTTGAAGACCTCGCGGATCTCCGCCGTACCGAGCTCGACCTCCTCGAACTCCGGCTTGAGCATGCCCTTGAGGGCCGCCTCGATCTCCTCGATCGCCTGGTAGATGACCGAGTAGTAGCGGACGTCCACACCCTCGCGCTCGGCCATCTGCTGCGCACGCCCGGCGGCGCGCACGTTGAAGCCGATCACGATGGCGTCGGAGCCCATCGCCAGGTCGATGTCGGACTCCGTGACCGCACCGACGCCGCGGTGCAGGACGCGGATGTCGACCTCTTCGCCGACGTCCAGCTGGAGCAGGGAGGACTCCAGGGCCTCGACGGAACCAGACGCGTCACCCTTGATGATCAGGTTCAGCTGCTGGACCTCGCCGGCCTTGAGCACCTTGTCCAGGTCCTCGAGCGAGACACGGCGCGTGCGCTTGGCGAACGCGGCGTTGCGCTCACGGGCGGCGCGCTTCTCGGCGATCTGACGGGCCGTACGGTCCTCGTCGACGACGATGAAGTTGTCGCCCGCACCCGGGACGTTGGTGAGGCCCAGGACCTGCACCGGAGTCGACGGGCCGGCCTCGGCGACGTTGTTGCCGTTGTCGTCGAGCATGGCGCGCACGCGGCCGTAGGCGTCGCCCACCACCATCGTGTCGCCGACCCGCAGCGTGCCTCGCTGGACGAGGACGGTCGCCACGGCACCGCGGCCCCGGTCGAGCCGGGACTCGATCGAGATGCCCTGCGCGTCCTGCTTCGGGTTGGCCCGCAGGTCGAGCGAGGCGTCGGCGGTGAGGATGACGGCCTCGAGGAGGCTGTCGATGTGCAGACCCTGCTTGGCGGAGATGTCGACGAACATGGTGTCGCCGCCGTACTCCTCGGCCACCAGGCCGTACTCGGTCAGCTGACCGCGCACCTTGGTCGGGTCCGCGCCCTCGACGTCGATCTTGTTGACGGCGACGACGATCGGGACGTCGGCGGCCTTGGCGTGGTTGAGCGCCTCGACCGTCTGCGGCATCACACCGTCGTTGGCCGCCACCACGAGGATCGCGATGTCGGTCGACTTCGCACCGCGGGCACGCATGGCGGTGAACGCCTCGTGACCCGGGGTGTCGATGAAGGTGATCTTGCGATCCTCGTCGTTGACCTCGGTCGTGACCTGGTAGGCACCGATGTGCTGGGTGATGCCACCGGCCTCGCCCGCGATGACGTTCGTCTTGCGGATGGCGTCCAGCAGGCGGGTCTTACCGTGGTCGACGTGACCCATGACGGTGACGACCGGCGGGCGGACCACCAGGTCCTCCTCGTCGCCCTCGTCCTCGCCGAACTCCAGGTCGAAGGACTCGAGCAGCTCGCGGTCCTCCTCCTCCGGGCTGACGATCTGAACCGTGTAGTTCATCTCGTCGGCGAGGAGCTGGAGCGTCTCGTCGGAGACGGACTGGGTCGCGGTGACCATCTCGCCGAGGTTCATCATGACCGCGACGAGCGACGCCGGGTTGGCGTTGATCTTCTCCGCGAAGTCGGTGAGCGACGCACCGCGCGACAGGCGAATGGTCTCGCCGTTGCCGCGAGGCAGCATCACACCGCCGACCGACGGAGCCTGCATGGCCTCGTACTCCTGGCGCCTCTGCCGCTTCGACTTACGGCCACGACGCGCGGGACCGCCGGGACGGCCGAAGGCGCCCTGCGTGCCACCACGGCCACCGGGACCGCCGGGACGGCCACCGAAGCCGGGACGGCCACCGCCGCCGCCGAAGCCGCCGCCACCACCGGGACGACCGGCGAAACCGCCGCCGCCACCGGGACGACCGCCGCCACC
>NZ_JAOCQE010000393.1 GCF_025290915.1 Streptomyces sp. 15-116A
CGCGCCTCGGGCCGGGCGGGCCGGGGCCGGCAGGAGTTGGCCCTTCAAGGGGCCCCATTCGTTCGGGTCGGGTACGCCCGGCGGGAGCATCTGGCGGCGTTTCGGGCCGCCGTGTTCCGACTCGCCGGGTTCCTTGGCGCCCGGCCAGGCCTTGGCGACGCGGGCCGCGAGGACGAAGTCCTTGCGGAGCGGGTGGCCTTCGAAGCCCTCGGGGAGGAGGAGGTGGTCCAGAGAGGGATGGCCGGTGAACACCACGCCGAACATCTCGTGCGTCTCGCGCTCGTGCCAGGCCGCGCCCGCGTAGACGCCGACGGCGGTCGGCAGGGCGGCCGCCTCGTGCGGGACGGTCGTGCGGAGCAGCAGGCGCCGTACCGGGGACAGAGCGGCGACATGCGCGGCGACGCGGAAACCGGTGCCGGGTTCGTCGACCGCGCTGAGCCAGTCGAAGAAGGTGCAGCCGAGACGGTCGCGGGCGGTCTCGAGCGCGGTGATCCAGTCGGCCGGGGGCACGTCGACGGTCAGGACGTCGTACGACTCCTCGGCTGTGGCCTCCGTGCCGAACAGCTCCTCGACGGCGGCGGGGAGCCAGCCGATGGTGGTCATCGGGCGCCCTCCCCGTCCGTACGCGTCACGGCACCGGTCTCCCCCGGCACCGGCGGCTTGACCAGCCCGCTCTGCAGCGCCGCGGCCGAGGGACGCTGAGCGGCGGTCGCCCCGTACCGCTCCCCCAGCGACTCCCGCGCGATCTTCTCCTGGAGCTTGAGGATGCCCTGGAGCAGCGCCTCGGGCCGGGGCGGGCAGCCGGGGACGTAGACGTCGACCGGGATGATCTGGTCGACGCCCTTGGTGACGGAGTAGGAGTCCCAGTAGGGGCCGCCGCAGTTGCTGCACGCGCCGAAGGAGATGACGTACTTCGGCTCGGGCATCTGCTCGTAGAGGCGCTTGACCGCCGGGGCCATCTTGTCCGTGACCGTGCCGGAGACCACCATCAGGTCGGCCTGGCGGGGGCCCGGCGCGAAGGGGATGACGCCGAGGCGGATGAAGTCGTGGCGGGCCATCGACGCGGCGATGAACTCGATCGCGCAGCAGGCCAGGCCGAAGTTGAAGACCCAGAGCGAGTAGCGGCGGCCCCAGTTGAGGACCACCTTCATCGGCTCGGGCGCGAGTCGCGCGAGCGCGCCCAGCCGCTTCGGCTCGGGCAGCAGAACAGGCTCGGGGGTCACGTCCATGTCAGGACGCCCTTCTTGTATGCGTAGAGCAGGCCCACGGCGAGGAAGCCGAGGAAGATGAACATCTCCACGAGGGTGGTCGCGCCGTAGCCGTCGGCGGCGAACACGGTCGCCCAGGGGAAGAGGAAGATCGAGTCGACGGCGAAGATCACGTACAGGAACGCGTAGACGTAGTAGCGGACCTGGGTGTGGGCCCAGCCCTCGCCGACGGGGTCGACGCCGCACTCGTACGTCAGGAGTTTCTCGGGCGTGGGAACCACGGGCCGCAGCAGGCGTCCCGCGCCGAAGGCGACGGCGACGAACAACACGCCGATGACGGCGAGCAGTCCGACGACCGAGTACGCCTGGAAGTAGTCCGCCGCGACGACGACGGTGGATTCCCGCACGTCCGCCCCTCACTCCCGCTCTGGTGTCCCTGGTCCGTGCCTGGTGAACGCAACTGTTCGACGATCTGTACGCAGGGGAGTCTAGGCCCTGATAAAGGCACGGTAAGCAGCCCGTCGCCGCTCGGCATGCGGGGGTGGGGTTTTCCCCCGGGGATCCTGGCGGCCGACCTCATGGCGCGGGCCCCCCGCGCCGGGCAGGCTGATGCCCATGACCGAACGCATCCCGTCCCGGGACCCGCACACGAGCACGGCGATCCCGGCGCCGGCCGACCCCGGCGACCGCCCGCCGCCGCCCCGTTTCGCCTACGACCGGCACACGTGGAAGGAGATCGCCCACCTGCTGGCGAACTTCCCGTGCTCGCTCGTCGGCTTCATCTATGTGGTGACGGTGCTGTTCACGGGGTTCGGACTGACCGTCACGGTGATCGGCTTCCCGCTGCTCGCGCTCGGTCTGCTGGGCGCGCGGCAGCTGGGCAGGGCGGAGCGGGCACGGGCCCGGGCGCTGCTCGGGGTGCGGGTGGACGAGCCGAGCCGGCTGCCGTTGCGCGGGGCGGGCGGGTTCTGGGTGCGGCTGTGGCTGGCGGTGAAGGACCCGGTGGCCTGGCGTTCGGTGCTGTACGCGTTCATGCGGCTGCCGTGGGGCGTCCTCACGTTCACGATCACGCTGACCTCGCTGTTCGTGCTGTGGCCGGTGCTGCCGTTCATCGCGCGGGGGCTGACCAACGCGGACCGGGCGATGGTGCGCGGTCTGCTGTCGCCGTCCGACGAACTGGAGCGGCGGATCGCCGAGTTGGAGTCCGACCGGGGCGTGGTGGTGGACACGGCCGCGGCCGATCTGCGCCGCATCGAGCGCGATCTGCACGACGGGGCGCAGGCGCGCCTGGTCAATCTGGCCATGGGCCTCGGTCTCGCCAAGGAGAAGCTGCTGGAGGACCCCGACGCGGCGGCGCGGATGGTGGACGAGGCCCACGGCGAGGTGAAACTGGCGCTCCAGGAGCTCCGCGACCTCGCCCGGGGCATTCACCCCGCGGTCCTCACCGACCGCGGCCTGGACGCGGCTCTGTCCTCCGTGGCCTCCCGCTGCACGGTCCCGGTGAAGGTGACGGTCGACCTGTCCGAGCGTCCCGCCGCGGCCATCGAGGGCATCGCGTACTTCACCGTCTCGGAGCTGCTGCAGAACGTCAGCAAGCACAGCGGGGCCCGGTCCGCCTCGGTCGACGTGTGGCGCTCGGAGACCCGGCTGCTCATACAGGTGTGGGACGACGGCAGGGGCGGCGCGCGCCTGGACGCCGGTTCGGGCATGCGGGGCCTGGCGGAGCGGCTGGACGCGGTGGACGGCCTGTTCGTCCTGGAGTCGCCGGAGGGCGGCCCGACGACGGTGACGGCGGAGCTGCCCTGGCGGGACCGGGAGCAGAGCGGCTGAGCCCCGCCCCGCAGGGGTGGGGATAACCCCCGGTCCAAGACTGCGACGGACTCCATGGCCCCGCGACCTGCACCGGAGCAGGCTGGAACTACGACAGCACAGCCGCCGGACGAGGAGAAGGACGACGCCGATGGCCACGGACTACGGAGCCGGCTACGGGCTCGACGCACACGCGCAGGACCGCCGGCACCGGCTGCCGGCCGCGCTGCGGGCACCGATCGAGGGACGCACCTGGCGCGAGCTGGGCTATGTGCTGCTGAGCCTGCCCATCAGCATCCTGCTGTTCACGTACGCGGTCACGATGGTGTCGCTGGGCGCGGGCCTCCTGGTGACGTTCCTGGGCGTCCCCGTCCTGGCGGCGGCCCTCGCCGGCTGCCGCGGCTTCGGCAGGCTGGAGCGGGCCCGGGCTCGCGGCCTGCTGGGCCTCGACGTGGGCGAACCGGAGCCGCTGCGGATGAAGCGGCACGGCTTCATGGCGTGGATCGGGGCGGTCCTCAAGAGCGGAACGTCCTGGCGCTCCCTCCTCTACTCGGTGCTGCATCTGCCGTGGGCGGTGTTCGCCTTCACCGTCGCGGTGAACTTCTGGGCGCTGGGCTGGGCCCTGCTGACGTACCCCCTGTGGTTCTGGATCTTCCCGATGTACGCCGGTCAGGACGGCATCCAGCTCTACGGCGACGAGCACCACCGGATCTATCTGGACAACCCCTTCGAGATCACGGTGACGGCGGGGGTGGGCCTGCTGTTCACCATGGCCACGCCGTGGATCGTGCGGGCGCTGACGATGGTGGACCGGCTGATGGTGCACGGGCTGCTCGGGCCGTCACGGCTGGCGACGCGAGTCGTGGAACTGGAGTCGGACCGCGGGGTCGTGGTGGACACGGCGGCGGCGGATCTGCGGCGCATCGAACGCGACCTGCACGACGGGGCGCAGGCCCGGCTGGTGAACCTCGCCATGGATCTGGGCCTGGCGAAGGAGAAGCTGCGGGAGGATCCGCAGGTGGCGGCGCGGATGGTGGACGAGGCGCACGGCGAGGTGAAGACGGCGCTGCAGGAGCTGCGCGATCTGGCGCGGGGCATTCACCCCGCGGTCCTCACCGACCGCGGCCTGGACGCGGCCCTGTCGTCGGTGGCCTCCCGCTGCACGGTTCCGGTCCAGGTGGAGGTCGACCTGACGGAACGGCCCGCGCCGGCCATCGAGGGGATCGCGTACTTCACGGTCTCGGAGCTGCTGCAGAACATCAGCAAGCATGCGCGGGCGACGCGGGCGGCGGTGGAGGTGTGGCGGGCCGGGAACCGGCTGATGCTGCAGGTCGTGGACGACGGGGTGGGCGGGGCCGAGGTGAGCGCAGGCAGTGGCCTGGCCGGCCTGGCGGAACGGCTGGACGCGGTGGACGGCATCCTGGTGGTCGACTCACCGGTCGGCGGGCCTACGAGGGTGACGGCGGAGCTGCCGTGGCGGGCGGGGCTGTGAGCGGGGGCTGTCCCGGCGTGAGTGGGCACCCTGCGCTGCTGCGGGCCGGGGCCGGGTGACGCTCGCCCGCGCTGGCGGGGGTGCCGCTGCGCCCACCCGTGCCGCCCCAGCGGCACGACTGCCCGCAGCTATGCAGGTACGGCGGGCCGCAG
>NZ_JAOCQE010000394.1 GCF_025290915.1 Streptomyces sp. 15-116A
GGCCCGCCGCATCAGCGTGCGGTCCCCCGCCCACCCCCTCCTGTACGGCCTGCGCCGCTACGCCGAGTGGTCCGCCGCCGCCTCCGGCCCCCCGCCGGCCGCGCTGCCGCTCCCGCCCCGCACCGTCCCGGCCGAAGGAGCCGCCGCCCGTGTCCGCAGCTGAGGCCATGCCCGCCCTGCTCGTCGCCGTTCCCGCCGCCATTCTCGCCTGCCAGGCCGGAGCGATCCTGCTCAGACGCCTCGGCCAGCCACCCGTGATCGGCGAGATCACCATGGGCATCCTCCTGGGACCGTCCCTGCTCGGCTGGCTCTGGCCCGAGGCGCAGCACTGGCTGTTCCCCGCGTCCGTCCTGCCGTTCACCTCGGTGCTGGGCCAGCTCGGTCTGCTCGCGTTCATGTTCCTGGTCGGCCTGGAACTCGACCTGGGCGCACTGCGCGGGAACTCGCGCACCGCCGTCGCCGTGAGCCAGGCCGGCATCCTGCTGCCCCTGGGCCTGGGTGCGCTGCTCGCCGTCCCGATGTACGACCGGCTGGCGCCCGAGGGAGTGGAGTTCGCGCCGTTCATGCTGTTCGTCGCCGTGTCCATGGCCATCACCGCCTTCCCTGTGCTGGCCCGGATCCTCGTCGACCGCGGCCTGTACGGGACACCGCTCGGCGCCCTGGCGATGGCGTGCGCGGCGGTCGACGACGTGGCCGCCTGGTGCCTGCTGGCGCTGGTGGTCGCGTTCAGCACGGCGGGCTCCCCGCTCGACGCCCTGTCGGCGGCGGGGCTCACCGTCGCCTTCGGTGCCGCCATGCTGCTGGTGGTCCGCCCGCTGCTCGCCCGGTGGGCCCGGGGGCGGGCGGACCGGGCGGGCGACGGGGTGGTGATGGTGCTGCTGTTCAGCGGCCTGAGCGTCTCGGCACTGACGACCGACCTGATCGGCGTGCACACGCTGTTCGGCGCGTTCCTGTTCGGTGTGGCCACACCGCGTGGCCACCGCCGCATCGAGGCGTCGGCCGCCCGGCTGCGCGCCGTGGTGGTCCCGGTGCTGCTGCCCCTCTTCTTCGTGCACACCGGTCTCAGCACCGAGATCGGGACCCTGGCCGCGGACCCGGCGCAGTGGCTGTGGACCGGAGCGCTGCTGGCGGTGGCGGTGCTCGGCAAGTGGGGCGGAGCGACGGGCGCCGCCCTGGCCTGCGGGCAGCCCTGGCGGCAGGCCATGTCGATCGGCTCCCTGATGAACTGCCGGGGCCTGACGGAGCTGGTGGTGCTCTCGATCGGCCTGGAACTCGGCGTGATAGGTCCGGAGCTGTTCACCATGCTGGTCCTGGTGGCCCTGATCACCACGGCGATCACCTCACCGGCGGTCTCCCGCCTCCTGCCACCCCACCCGGAGCCCCCGGCCCCGGTCCCACGGGAAGCCGTCGCGTCGGAGTGACGCGAGGTTCGTCACACTCCCTGCGCACCATGTTCAGGTCCAAGATCTAGCCAGTTGGTCCTTCTTCAAGGACTGCGGCTGCGTGAAGCCCACCCGCTGCGCACCCGTACTCGATCCGCTTCCGGGACGCGCTCGGCAGCGGCGCGAGGAATCCTGACATGGCACGCAAGGCGATGCGATCGAACGCCTCACGCAGTTGTACGCGGAGAAGAAGACCCGGGCCGCCGTCGGCGGCGGCGGCCCGCCGCGAGCTGGGTCAGCTGACGGTCGAGGAGTACGCGAAGCAGTGGCGGCCCCGGTGTTCGTCTTCAACACGGTGATCATGGCCGGCCTGGTCGCGGCACTGGACAGCGGGCAGTGAGCCTGACGGGTGCCGTCGGCCCTCGGGCGATGGCGGGGCGGTGGCCGGTTCGTCCGCGCGTGCGGAGCGAGCCGGCCACCGCCCCTGCCGCTCAGGGGGTGAGCACGAGACGGATCGGGTCTCCGATCTTCTTCTCCAGCCGGGCGACGGCGTCCGCGGCTTCCGCCAGCGGGACGTGGGCGCTGACGGAGGGGCCGAGGTCGATCCGTCCGGCGGCGGCCAGTCCGACGAGCTGTTCCACGTGCTCCGGCTCGGAGCCGTAGTGTCCGCGGACCTGCTGGACGTTGAAGCAGAAGCCGATGCTGTCGGCGACGGTGACCGGCTCCGGGGTGAGGCCGGCGAGCACCAGGACGCCGTTCGGGCCGAGCACGGTGGTGGCCTGGGCGCGCGCCGCTCCGACGCCGGCGAAGTCGAAGGCGACGTCGATGCCCCGGCCTGCCGTGGCCTTGTGCACCTCGTCGGTGAAGTCGTCGGCCGTGGGGTCCAGTGCGTGGTCGGCGCCGAAGCGGAGGGCGCGCTCGCGAGCGGAGGGCAGCGGGTCGACGGCGATGACGGGGGCGGCGCCGACCAGGCGGGCGAGCCGAATGCCGTGGGCGCCGAGGCCTCCGGCTCCCCAGATGCCGACGGCCTGCGCGGGGCGGACCGCGCCGGTTTCCACGATCGCGGCGTACGGGGTGGAGACGGCGTCGGGGATGATCGCGGCCTGGTCGAACGGGAGGTGGTCCGGGATGGGGAGCAGGGTGTCCTCCCGGGCGAGGGCGTACTGCGCCCAGCCCCCGTCGTAGTCCACTCCTCGGGTCAGAGGCTGTCGGCAGAGCATGTGGCGCAGGCAGTCGCCGCAGTTGCCGCACGCCTGCCCGGCCTGGAGTACGACCCGCCGACCGGGGGTCCAGTCGCCCTTCACGTCGGGGCCGACGGTGTGGACGACGCCTGCCACCTCGTGGCCGGGGGTGAGGGCGCCGGAGTCCTTGACGGCGTCGACGGGGTAGAAGGGGCTCAGGCTGCCGTCGATCAGATGGATGTCGGACAGGCAGACGCCGGCGGCTCGCACCTCCACGAGGACCTCGCCCGGGCCGGGAACCGGGATCGGAACCTCTTCGACGGCGAAGGTACGGGTGTCCAGGCGCAGCCGTCCGGCCAGCATGGTGTTCATGCGGAAACCTCGATGTGCTCGGTGAGAAGCGCGCAGAGCAGCTCATGCGCACGACATGGTCGACTGACCATGTCCTGCAACCGTGTCGAGCAACGAGGTCGTCTGTCAAGCTGCTTCCGCGAGACGTTCACCGTGGTCAAAAGGTTCCAGCAAACGACTGTGTCGCTTAATACAGTCAATCGACATGTTCACTCGACAAAGTCGCATGTAGGTTAGTCGGCGACTGCTGGAGTGCAACGAAAGGCACGCTCATGACTCAGGTGTCCGTAGGCGCGGCGCGGGCGATCCCCGAGCGCCCCCCGCTGCCCCTCGTAGGCCACGCGCTCAACGTTCCCGCGGGCGCGGACTTCCTGGCCTACCTGCTGAAGGAGTTCAGGGAGTTCGGCCCCGTGTACCGGCTGCGCATCTTCGGGAGGGACACCGTCATGGTCGGCGGTCTGGACCTCGTGACCGAACTGTCGGACGAGACCCGCTTCCGCAAGCACGTCCACGCCGACCTGGTCGAGGTCCGGGCTCTGGCCGGGGACGGTCTGTTCACCGCCTACAACCACGAGCCGAACTGGCGCAAGGCCCACGACATCCTGATGCCCGCGTTCTCCCTCGGCGCGATGCGCAGGTACCACGCCCCCATGCTCCAGGTGGCCCGCTCCCTGATCGGCAAGTGGGACCGGCTGGCCGGGGTGCAGTCGGTGGACGTGCCCGACGAGATGACCCGGCTGACCTTCGACACGATCGGCCTGTGCGGCTTCGGCTACGACTTCGAGTCCTTCCGCCGCGAAGACCTGCACCCGTTCGTCGAGGCGATGGCGCGGGCCCTCGTCTTCGCCCAGGAGAAGGGCGAGTCCATCCCGGGCTCCGAGCTGTTCAAGAGGAAGAAGGTCGAGCAGTTCCGCGCGGACATCGACCTGATGACGGACCTGGTCGACGACGTGATCAGGCAGCGCCGCGCCTCCGGCGACACCAGCACGGACGACCTGATGGGGCTGATGCTGCACACCAAGGACCCCGTCACGGGCGAGCCCCTGGACGATGTCAACATCCGGCACCAGGTGATCACTTTCCTGATCGCCGGCCACGAGACCACCAGCAGCGCGCTCTCCTTCGCCCTGTACTACCTGACCAAGCACCCCGAGGTGCTCGCCCGGGCCCAGGCCGAGGTGGACGCCCTGTGGGGTGACACCGACTCCCCGGACCCCCAGTACGGTGACATCGGCAAGCTCACCTACATCCGCCAGATACTCAACGAGAGCCTGCGGCTGTGGCCGACGGCGCCCGCGTACGCCGTCGAGCCGATCGAGGACACCGTCATCGGCGGCAAGTACCCCGTACGCAAGGGCGAGTCGCTGATGGTGATCACCTCGGCCCTGCACCGCGACGCCGCCTGGGGAGAGAACGTCGAGCTGTTCGATCCCGAGCGCTTCACCCCCGAGCGGGAGGCGGCCCGCTCGGTGCACGCCTTCAAGCCGTTCGGCAACGGCGAACGGGCCTGCATCGGCCGCCAGTTCGCGCTGCACGAGGCCACCCTGCTGCTCGGCCTGCTGGTGCACCGCTACCGCCTGATCGACCACACCGACTACCAGCTGAAGATCAAGTCGACGCTGACCATCAAGCCCGACGGATTCAGCCTGCGGCTCGCCCGTCGCACCA
>NZ_JAOCQE010000395.1 GCF_025290915.1 Streptomyces sp. 15-116A
GAGCCGGTGATCTTCTTCAAGGCACCGGACACGGTCGTCGGCCGCGCTGTCCGGTTTCGGGCCGGTGGCCTGGCAAGTGGGTGCGGCGACCCTGGTGTGGATCGGCCTGACGTCGACGGCGACCGCCCTGACGGTGCGGGCCCGCCGGATCCGCGCGCTGGACGCCGAGCGGGCGCGGGCCAAGGAGGAGGCCGAGGGCTCGGAACACTCACCCCGGATCGGCAGCCCCCGCGGAGGCTCACCGGAGCCGGAGTCCAAGGGCTCAGCCGGCGATCAGGCTCAGGGGCCCCGTTCCTGGCGCCGCTGGTTCTCCCGGAAGACGGAGACGGCCGACGGAGACCGTACGGCCGCGCAGCCCGAGCGCCCGTCGCCGCTGTTCGACCCCGACCACCTGGACGACCTCTACCTGCCGTTCGGCCAGGCCCCCGACTCCGCGCCCCGCACCCGGGACACCACCGCCGACGATCCCTACGACTTCCTGCCCACGGACCCCGAGCCGCGCCTCACCGCACCACCCGCCGCACCGCTCCGCGAGACCACGCCACCGCCGCCGACCTCCCCGCCCGGAGCGCCGGACGAGGACCCCGACCCACCGCAGGCCTCACACGACTCCTAGCGCCCACGCCGGGCCCGCACCGCGCCGGGCCCGCACCGCGCCCGCGCCGGGCCCACACCGTGCCCGCGCCGCGATCACCCCCAGAGCCGCCCCCCGGCCACCACAAGCCGCCCTACTCGCTGGTCCCCAGCAACCCCCGCAGCTCCTCCGGCAGCAGGTCGCTGCAGGACTGTCTCGCCTCTTGGGTGAGCGCGTCGTTCGTGCACGTGTAGTAGTCGCTGTAGACCAGCTGGGCCGTGAACGACGCCGCGACCAGGGCCAGCGCCAGGGATGCCGTGACCAGGCCGCTCACCGCCGCCGTGGTCTGCGGGCGGCCGGTCTGCTCCGGGGCCGGGCTGTCCGGGTTCGCGGGGCGGGGCTTGGCGCGCAGGGCGCTGATGCCCCAGTACAGGGCGAGCGCGCCCAGCATCAGGGCGACGTACGGCCAGCTGAACAGCGCGAAGAAGAAGGCCCACATCCCGGCCAGCAGGGCGTAGCGCGCCCGGCGCTGCGCCGGGTCCGTGGGGTCCCAGCGCGGGCCGGGGCTCTGCGGGCCGCCGCCCTGGCCCTCCGGGCGGGGACGCTCACCGAAGCCGCCGGGGGAGCGGCCGGGCTGCCGGTCGCTCCAGTTCCGCCCCCAGGGCGAGCGTCCGCCGTCACCGTCGGAGCCGCTGTCGGAACCGCCGTCACCGGACGGATGCCTCGGCTGCCACGGCCGGTCGGGCGTGCCCTCCGGCGGCGGCGCGAACGGGTTGTCCTCCTGGCTCCCCCGGCCGCGCTCGTCACCGCTCCCGCGGTCCGAGGGCGCGTCGGGCGGCGAGGACGGGCGCTCCCGCAGCAGCACGAGGCTGCGCTCTCCTCCTCGCACCGACTGCTGAGGGAGCGTGAGCAGTCGCAGGCTGCGGTCCGGCATCAAGTGAGCGTCTTCCCCTTGGTGAATCGATCGACGGCACGAACGAGCGAGTACGACTGGTGAACGCGTGGCCCACGAGCGGCGTTCCCGGCCCGGCCCGTACCCCGGTCCGGTCCTCGGCCCGTTCCCCTCCAGACGCTACCTGCCGGTCATGCCCCCGTCCCGTGGGGGATGCCTGGTGTGCCGGTATCGTTGCTGACGGTCGGCCGCTTCGTAGGCTTCCCCGTATTCGAGGGCCCGAAGCATTCGTACGACTCTACAAAGACGCTCTCCGAGAAAGGGCTCCACCGTGGCCAAGCGCCTCGTCGTGCTGGTCTCCGGCTCCGGCACCAACCTCCAGGCGCTCCTCGACGAGATCGCCGCCTCCGGCGCCGAGGCGTACGGGGCCGAGGTCGTGGCCGTCGGCGCCGACCGCGAGGGCATCGAGGGGCTGGCCCGCGCCGAGCGCGCCGGGCTGCCGACCTTCGTGTGCAAGGTCAGGGACCACGCGACCCGCGAGGAGTGGGACGCCGCGCTCGCCGAGGCCGTCGCCGCGTACGAGCCCGACCTGGTCGTCTCCGCCGGGTTCATGAAGATCGTGGGCAAGGAGTTCCTGGCCCGTTTCGGTGGCCGGTTCGTCAACACCCACCCCGCGCTCCTGCCCAGTTTTCCCGGCGCCCACGGCGTCCGCGACGCGCTCGCGTACGGCGCCAAGGTCACCGGCTGCACCGTCCACTTCGTCGACGACGGCGTCGACACCGGGCCGATCATCGCGCAGGGCGTGGTGGAGGTCAGGGACGAGGACGACGAGAGCGCTCTGCACGAGCGCATCAAGGAAGTCGAGCGAAGGCTGCTCGTCGAGGTCGTGGGGCGGCTCGCCCGCAACGGCTATCGCATTGAGGGACGAAAGGTAGTTATCCAGTGACCGCCGAGAGCAACAAGCGGGCCATCCGACGGGCGCTCGTCAGCGTCTACGACAAGACGGGCCTCGAGGACCTGGCCCGCGGTCTGCACGAGGCCGGCGTCGAGCTGGTCTCCACCGGCTCCACGGCCGCGAAGATCGCCGCCACCGGTGTCCCGGTCACCAAGGTCGAGGAGCTCACCGGCTTCCCCGAGTGCCTGGACGGCCGCGTCAAGACGCTGCACCCGAAGGTCCACGCCGGCATCCTCGCCGACCTGCGTCTGGCCGACCACCAGCAGCAGCTGAAGGACCTCGGCGTCGAGCCGTTCGACCTGGTCGTCGTCAACCTCTACCCCTTCCGCGAGACCGTCGCCTCCGGCGCGACGCCCGACGAGTGCGTGGAGCAGATCGACATCGGCGGCCCGTCCATGGTGCGCGCCGCCGCCAAGAACCACCCCTCGGTCGCGGTCGTCACCAGCCCCGCCCGCTACGCCGACGTCCTCACCGCCGTCCGCGAGGGCGGCTTCGACCTCGCCACCCGCAAGCGGCTCGCCGCCGAGGCCTTCCAGCACACCGCCGCCTACGACGTCGCCGTCGCGAGCTGGTTCGCCTCCGAGTACGCGCCCGTCGACGACTCCCGGTTCCCCGACTTCCTCGGCGCCACCTGGGAGCGCAAGAACACCCTGCGCTACGGCGAGAACCCGCACCAGCCCGCCGCGCTCTACGTCTCCGGCACCGGCGGCCTCGCCGAGGCCGAGCAGCTGCACGGCAAGGAGATGTCGTACAACAACTACACGGACACCGACGCCGCGCTGCGTGCCGCGTACGACCACGCCGAGCCGGCCGTCGCGATCATCAAGCACGCCAACCCGTGCGGCATCGCGATCGGCGCGGACGTCGCCGAGGCGCACCGCAAGGCGCACGCCTGCGACCCGCTGTCCGCGTTCGGCGGCGTGATCGCCGTCAACCGCCCGGTGTCCAAGGAGATGGCCGAGCAGGTCGCGGAGATCTTCACCGAGGTCATCGTCGCCCCCGGCTACGAGGACGGCGCGCTGGAGGCCCTCACCAAGAAGAAGAACATCCGCGTGCTGCGCGTCACCGGTGCCCCCTCCGCCCCGGTCGAGGTCAAGCCGATCGACGGCGGTGCCCTCCTCCAGGTCGCCGACCGGCTCCAGGCCGAGGGCGACGACCCCGCGAACTGGACGCTGGCGACCGGTGAGGCCCTGTCCGCGGCGGAGCTGGCCGAGCTGGCGTTCGCCTGGAAGGCGTGCCGCGCGGTGAAGTCCAACGCGATCCTGCTCGCCAAGGACGGCGCCTCCGTCGGCGTCGGCATGGGCCAGGTCAACCGCGTCGACTCCGCGAAGCTCGCGGTGGAGCGCGCGGGCGCCGAGCGCGCGCAGGGGGCGTACGCCGCCTCCGACGCGTTCTTCCCCTTCCCCGACGGTCTGGAGATCCTCACCGAGGCCGGCGTGAAGGCCGTGGTCCAGCCCGGCGGTTCGGTCCGTGACGAGCAGGTCGTCGAGGCGGCGAAGAAGGCCGGCGTGACGATGTACTTCACGGGCACGCGGCACTTCTTCCACTGACGCGCATCACGTTCCGCCCGGCGGTGTGTACTCCTTCAGATAGTGCGCGACACGGTCCGCGTAGTCGCGGTACTTGGGAGGCACACCGCCGGCGTCGTTCACCTTCCGGTACGACGTCCGGTACGCGGCGGCGAGCAGCACCCGCCGGTCGCCGGGCAGTTCGGCCTCCAGCCGGGGCGCGATCCAGCACAGGTAGCGGCCCATCGCCGGGATGGACTCGGCGGGCGGGAACGGCGGCTCGGGGACGGTCTCCCCGGGAGTGCCGTCCTCGTTCATCCACCAGCGCAGCACCTTCGGGGTCCAGCGGGCGATGCCGTACTCGTCCTTGGCCGGGTCGGAGAGGTTCGGGTCGAAGTTGCTCTCCACCTTCAGCATCGCCGCGATCAGCGCCGGGGTGACGCCCTCGCGCCCGCAGTCGTGCGCGGTCTCCACGATCAGCAGCCGGTACGCCGACGGCACGCCGCGGTCGGTGCGCAGCTCGTCCGCGCCGTAGGAGGCGGCGGAGCCGGCCCGCGCGGTGCCGTCGCCCGGGGGCGTGTCCCCGGCCCAGACGCTGATGCCGTAACCGAGACCGGCCAAGGCGGCGGTGGCGGCCGCCGTGGCG
>NZ_JAOCQE010000396.1 GCF_025290915.1 Streptomyces sp. 15-116A
CGAGCAGGTCGACGCGCTGCTCCCGGACAACCCGGAGTGCCTGGCCGTCGCCGTGTCCGAGGGGCCGCTGAGCGGGATCTCCGACGTCCGGCCCTGCACCCTCGGCGGGCTCGACACCAAGTCCGCCGTCGAGCTGCTCTCCCGCGCCATCGGCTCGGTGCGGATCACCGTGGACCCCCGCTCCGCCGAGGTCCTGGCCGAGCGGTGCGAGGGGCAGCCGGCCGCGCTGGTGCTGGCCGGTGGCTGGCTCGCCGCCCGGCCCAAGGCCGCCGTCGCCGACCTCGCCAAGCAGCTGCACACCGACACCGAGGGCGGCACGCCCGTCGCCCGGGTCCTCCGGCTGGTGCACGCCTCCCTGCCCGCGTCCGCCGCGCGGACCCTGCGTCTGCTCAGCCTCGCCCCGGCCGGACTGGTCGACCCGCACACCGCCTCCGCGCTCGCCGGGTGCGCGGTGGACAGCGCCGAGACCACGCTGGACGACTTCGCCGCGCTCGGTCTGCTGCACCGGGCGCCGTCCGAGCTGCCGCAGTACGAGGTGCCGGGCTGTCTGCACCCCCTGCTGCGCGCCCTCGCCGAGAGCCATGAGCGGTCCGGCGAGCTGCAGCTGGCCCGCGCCCGCATGCTGGAGCGGACCGTGCGGCTGCTCCAGTCGTGCAGGGCGATCACCGAGACCGACAGCCTCCAGGCGCGCGAGAAGCTCACCGGCCTTCCGCCCTCCCTGCGCTTTCCCCACCCCAGGGCCGCTGCCGACTGGCTGCGCGCCCGGCGCCCCGCCCTGCTGGCCTCCGCCCGGCTCGCGGTGGCCGACGGGGAGCTGGACACCCTGGCCCGGCGCCTGATGGCGCAGCTCGTACGGGCCATGGTGGCGCACTTCGGCACCCAGGCCGCCGCGAGCGACCTGTACGGGCTGCACTCCCTCGTGCTGGACGTGGCCGACCGCCGCAGACTGCCCCGCGAGAGGGCCGCCGCGCTGCTGAATCTGGGCGATCTCGACGCCCGCACCGGCCGCACGGCCGACGCCCTGGTGCGCTATCGCTCCGCGCTGGACGCCGCGCGCCGGGCGAACGACCCGTATGCGACCGGCCGCGCGATGGAATCCGTAGGCGGGGCGCATCTGGAGCTCGGGGACTTCAACCGGGCCGCCGACTGGTTCGGCCGGGCCCTGGCCGAGCGGCTGGCCCGGGACGAGCGCGCGGACGCCGCCCGGCTGTACGGCCGGATCGCCGCCGCCCACACCTACGCCGGCCGCTACGGCGAGGCGCTGCGCAACTGGCGTGCCGCGGTCGCCGGGCACCGCAAGAGCGGTGATGTCGCCGCCCAGGCGCGGGCGTTGAGCGAACTGGCCCGGGTACAGGAGTACGCGGGCCGGCCCGAGGACTCGCTGCGCACCTGCCGGGAGGCGGTGGAGTGGGCGCGGCGCGCCGAGGACATCCGGTTGCAGTCGGCGCTGCACCTGCGGATCGCGGACACCTACGAGCACCTCGGCGATCCCGCCTCCGCCGCGCTGCACCGCGCCTCGGCGGAGCGGATGCTGGAAGAGGAGGCCGCCGGGGTTCCGGAAGGCGACTCCGAGCTGGAACAAGGGGCTAACGCCTGCGAAATCCGCAGCGCATCCGCTGAAGATTGATGCAATGAAAGGCTAGACAGCGGGAACACCTTCATTAGACTGGCTCTGCCGCACTTTCTCCTGCGGTCTCTCCCGGTGTGCCCGTGCGTGCCCGGGTATGTGTAGTAATACCCCCATACTCTCTGAGCCAAGGACCGTGATCGACGTGAAGGTCGGCATCCCCCGCGAGGTCAAGAACAACGAGTTCCGGGTGGCCATCACCCCCGCCGGTGTGCACGAGCTGGTGCGCAACGGCCACCAGGTCGTCATCGAGCGCGGCGCCGGCGTCGGCTCCTCCATCCCGGACGCCGAGTACATCGCCGCGGGCGGGCAGATCCTGGACACCGCCGACGAGGTGTGGGCCGCCGCCGACCTGCTGCTGAAGGTCAAGGAGCCGATCGCGGAGGAGTACCACCGCCTCCGCAAGGACCAGACCCTCTTCACCTACCTGCACCTGGCCGCGTCCAAGGAGTGCACGGACGCCCTGCTGGAGTCCGGCACCACCGCCATCGCCTACGAGACGGTCGAGCTGCCGAACCGCGCCCTGCCGCTGCTCGCCCCCATGTCCGAGGTCGCGGGCCGGCTGGCCCCGCAGGTCGGCGCCTACCACCTGATGGCCGCCAACGGTGGCCGCGGTGTGCTGCCCGGCGGTGTCCCCGGTGTGCTGGCCGGCAAGGCCGTCGTCATCGGCGGTGGCGTCTCCGGCTGGAACGCCGCGCAGATCGCCATCGGCATGGGCTTCCACGTGACCCTGCTCGACAAGGACATCAACAAGCTCAAGGAAGCCGACAAGATCTTCGGCACGAAGATCCAGACCGTCGTCTCCAACGCCTTCGAGCTGGAGAAGGCCTGCCTCGAGGCCGACCTCGTGATCGGCGCGGTGCTGATCCCCGGCGCCAAGGCCCCGAAGCTGGTCAGCAACGAGCTGGTGTCCCGGATGAAGCCCGGAAGTGTCCTTGTCGACATCGCGATCGACCAGGGCGGCTGCTTCGAGGACTCCCACCCGACCACGCACGCCGAGCCGACCTTCAAGGTCCACGAGTCGGTCTTCTACTGCGTGGCCAACATGCCCGGCGCGGTGCCCAACACCTCCACCTACGCGCTCACCAACGCGACGCTGCCCTACATCGTCGAACTCGCCAACCGCGGCTGGGTCGAGGCGCTGCGCCGCGACCCCGCGCTCGCCAAGGGTCTCAACACCCATGACGGCAAGGTCGTTTACAAGGAGGTCGCCGAGGCGCACGGCCTGGAGCACGTGGAGCTCGACTCGCTGCTCGGCTGAGCCGTCCCTGGTCCGACCGGACGTTAAGTCGACCAAGTCATCATCAGGCAAAGGCGATACGTCAACTTCAGTCGTCAACGCCGTACATCCGGCCGGACCTTGTGCACCAAGGTCCGGCCGGATGTGTGTATGGTCACGTCTCGGTTCCGGGACAACTCGCCTCGAACGTAACCCTTCTACCGATTCGCACACCGGCGAAACCTGCCGTGCGACGGCCGTACGCCCTTGACAGCGGGATGTTTCATTGCCGACACATCGGGCCGGGTCCGGCGGATTGTGTTGCTGCGGACCCTCGACACGCCATAGAGTCGCCAGTCGTCGGCATGGTGCCACGCTGACCTGTCTAGAAGTTTCCTGGTCACCAAGGAGGTAAGACGACTTGTGAATGAGTCGACATTTACTCCCGGGGGTGGTCAACCAGGAATGCCGGAACGGGGCCAGGGTCCCGCGGGGTTCGCTGCTGTCGGCTCCGTCGCTGTGCGCACCTTCGCAGCCCACCAGAGTCACCGGAGTTCAGGGGTGACTCACCCAGCACACCAGAGCATGGATGGCCATCACGTGAACGCCATGGCCGGCGACGGAAGTGGCGCGCCCCACAACCATTTCGCCGACTACGACGAACTGCCCGAGGGGCACTTCTACGACCCCGACGCCGAGTACGAGCCCGACCCCGAGTACGCGGCCACGCTCGCGCCCGACGCGGCGCGCCAGCGCCGTGAGCGCATCGGCCCGACCGGGCGCCCGCTGCCGTACTTCCCGATCCCGGGGCCGCTGACCGATCACGGACCCGCGAAGATCATCGCGATGTGCAACCAGAAGGGCGGCGTCGGCAAGACCACGTCGACCATCAACCTGGGTGCCGCGCTCGCGGAGTACGGACGCCGGGTGCTGCTCGTCGACTTCGACCCGCAGGGCGCGCTGTCGGTCGGACTCGGCGTCAACCCCATGGAGCTCGACCTCACCGTCTACAACCTGCTCATGGAGCGGGGCATGGCGGCCGACGAGGTGCTGCTGAAGACGGCGGTCCCCAACATGGACCTGCTGCCCAGCAACATCGACCTGTCGGCGGCCGAGGTGCAGCTGGTGAGCGAGGTCGCGCGCGAGTCCACGCTGCAGCGGGCGCTGAAGCCGCTGATGGACGACTACGACTACATCGTGATCGACTGTCAGCCTTCGCTGGGCCTGCTCACCGTGAACGCGCTGACCGCCGCGCACAAGGTGATCGTGCCGCTGGAGTGCGAGTTCTTCGCGCTGCGCGGTGTCGCGCTGCTGACCGAGACCATCGAGAAGGTCCAGGAACGGCTCAACCCCGACCTGGAACTCGACGGGATCCTCGCCACGATGTACGACTCGCGCACGGTGCACAGCCGTGAGGTGCTCGCGCGCGTCGTCGAGGCGTTCGACGATCACGTCTACCACACGGTCATCGGCCGCACGGTCCGCTTCCCGGAGACCACGGTCGCCGGTGAGCCGATCACCACGTACGCGTCCAACTCCGTCGGTGCCGCCGCCTATCGCCAGCTCGCCAGGGAGGTGCTCGCCCGGTGAGGTGATGCCGGCCGAGCAGGTAGAGGAACCTCAACTCCCAGGTGCTCACCTGGGAGTAGGGCAGGTCGTCCGGCAGGCGGACGTCGTCGAGGAGAGGGTAGAGCCGGCCGAGGTTCGTCA
>NZ_JAOCQE010000397.1 GCF_025290915.1 Streptomyces sp. 15-116A
ATCCTTCTGGTGTGCTCGGTCCCGCTCGCCGGCATCACCGCGTACTTCGCCTCCCGCCCGCTCGTCACCTCCCGACTGCTGCGCGCCTGGGCGGCCGTCGCCTACGCCTTCCTGCCCGCCGCCACCGGTGCCCTCGCCGGGGGCCGCGTCGGCACCGCGGTGCTCGCCGTCCTGCTGCCCCTGATCGCCCGCGCGGGCATCGCCGCGAGCGGCCTGGCCAACAGCACGGGTGCCCGCGGCAGTTGGCGTGCCACCTGGGCGTACGCGCTGCTGCTCACCATCGCCACGGCGTTCACCCCGGTCGTGTGGCCGATCGCCCTGGTCCTCGGCCTCGGCGTGCTGGCCCTGCGCCGCGCGGAGCTCACCGCCTACGCCCCCCGCCTCCTCGCCCAACTGGGCACCCCGCTCCTGCTGCTGGCCCCCTGGTCGCTCTCCCTCCTCCCCTTCGGCTTCTTCCGCGAAGCCGGACTGGAGTACGGCCCCTCCGCCGCCTCCGCCCTCGATCTGCTCGGCGCCAACCCGGGAGGCCCGGGCACCTTCAGCGGTCTGATGCTCATCGGCCTGGTGCTCGCCGCCCTCGCGGCCCTGCTGCGCACCGAGCGGCAGGCCGCGGTCCGCACCGCCTGGGTGACCGCGGTGGCGGGCCTCGTCTTCGCCGTGCTGTCCAACGGCTCCACCTGGGCGGGACCCGCCACCCTCGTCTACGGCATCGCCCTGCTCGCAGCCGCCGTCCTCGGCGCCGACGGGGCACGCGCGCGGGTCGCCGAGCAGAGCTTCGGCTGGCGCCAGCCGGTCGCCGCGCTGATCGCCCTGGCCTGCGCCGCCGGCCCGCTGCTGCTCGCCGCCGGCTGGATGCTCCGCGGCGCCGACGGCCCGCTGGAGCGCCGCGACCCCGTCCAGGTGCCCGCGTTCGTCGCCGAGGAGAGCAACACCCGGGACCAGGCCCGCACCCTCGTTCTGGACAGCGAATCCGCCGCCCACGTCGGCTACATGCTGGTCCGCGGCTCCGGCGCCCGCATGGGCGACGCCGAACTGGCCGGCTCCGACGGCGAGAACAGCAGACTCGACAAGGTCGTCGCCAACCTCGTCGCCGGCTCCGGCGCCGACCAGGCCGCCCAGCTCGGCACGTTCGCCGTCCGCTACGTCCTCGTCCACCAGGGCGCCCCCCGCGAGGTCACCCGCGTCCTGGACGCCACCCCCGGCCTGACCAGGCTCAGCCAGCAGGCCGGCGGCGCCCTGTGGCGGGTGGACCGGCAGGTCTCCCGCGCGACGATCGTCTCCGCCGAGGAGACCAAGCCCGTCGCGGCGGGCCCGGTGGAGATCCACACGACCATCCCGAGCGGCCCCGACGGCCGGGTCCTGCGCCTCGCCGACTCCGCCGCCGACGGCTGGACCGCCACCCTGGACGGCCGGCCACTGCCCCGCACCACGGTCGACGGCTGGGCCCAGGGCTTCGAACTCCCCGCCTCCGGCGGCCGCCTGGACGTCACCTACGACGACCCGATCACCCACACCGCGTGGCTGTGGGCCCAGGGCTTCCTCGCCGTCGTCCTGATCGTCCTGGCCCTGCCCGGCCGCCGCCGCGACATCGACGACGACCTGCCCGAGGAACCGGCCCCCGCGCCCACCGGAGAGGGCCGCCGCGCCCGCCGCCTGCGCGCCCAGGCCGAACAGCAGGAAGCCCCCGCGCCGATCCCTGCCCAGCCCACCCACGACACCTGGCAGCCCACCCACGACACCCGGCAGCCGGCGCCGTACCCCGACGAGGCGCCCCAGTACCAGCAGCAGTACGCGACGTACCCCGAGCAGTACCCCTACCAGGGCACGTACGACCCGTACGCGTACGACCAGACGACGACGTACGACCAGACCTACACCCACGGCTACGACATGCCGTACGACCCCACGGGCAGTGAGCGTCCCGACGGGAGCCAGCAGTGAACCGCACGACCCTGTCCCTGATCGCAGGTGCCACCGCACTCACCGCCGTGACGGGCTTCGCCGCCCTCATCACCCCGGACCAGGCCACCACGGACGACCCGGCCCGTACGGCGGCCCACCTCCCGGTGGAACGCACCAGCCTGCTCTGCCCGTCGCCCAGCACCTCCGACCTGGCCGAGACGACGTACACGTCCTTCACCCCCGTCACCAAGGGCGCGGAGAGCAAGGGCACAGCGGAACTCCAGCCGGCCCGCACCGACTCGGACACCGACGCCGAGTCGGACACCCGGAAGAAGCCGCAGAAACCCGCCCTCGAACCGGGAGAACCCGGTAAGCAGTCCAGCGCCGACGTCTCCGGAGGCGAGGCCCCCGCCCTCATCGGCACCGCCGAGGGCCGCTTCGCACCGGGCTGGACCGTGCAGCAGACCACCGAGGTCACCGCGGGCACGGGCCGCGGCCTGCAGGGCGTCACCTGCACGGCACCGGACACCGAGTTCTGGTTCCCCGGCACCAGCACGTCCTCCGACCGCACCGACTACGTCCACCTGACCAACCCGGACGACTCGGCAGCCGTGGTGGACATCGAGCTCTACGGCAAGGACGGCGCCCTGAAGTCCACCGTGGCGGAGGGCATCACCGTCCCGGCGCACTCCAGCGAGCCGGTCCTGCTGTCCACGCTCACCGAGGAGCAGCAGACCAACGTCACGGTGCACGTCGTCGTCCGCAGCGGCAGGGTCGGCGCGGCCGTACAGGCCCTGGACGACAAGCTCGGCGGCGACTGGCTGGCGGCGTCCACCGACCCGGCGGGCAGCCTGATCATCCCCGGCATCCCGAAGGACGCCACCGCCGTACGCCTGGTCGCCTTCGCGCCCGGCGACACGGATGCCGACCTGAAGGTCCGCCTGGCCTCTCCCACCGGCTCGATCACCCCGGCAGGACACGAGACCCTGCACGTCAAGGGCGGCATGACGGCCGCCGTCGACCTGGGCGACATCACCCGGGGCGAGCCCGGCTCCCTCGTCCTGACTCCCACGGACCGCTCGGTCCCGGTGGTCGCGGCGGTCCGCGTCCTGCGCGGCAAGGGCGACACCCAGGAGTCGTCCTTCATCGCGGCGGCCCGCCCGGTCGGCACCCGCGCCACAGCCGTGGGCAACACCGCCAAGACGACGACCCTCTCGCTGACCGCCCCCGACGGCACGGCGAAGGTCAAGGTCACCGCTTCCCCGGAGAACGGCAGCCCCACGTCGAAGACGTACACCATCAAGTCCGGCACGACCCAGACGATCACTCCGCCCACACCGGCCGACACGAAGGGCACGTACGCCCTGACGATCGAACCGCAGACGGGCACCCCGGTCTACGCGACCCGGACCCTGACAGCGGAGGACAGCGCCTTCACCACCCAGACCCTCCCGGACGACAGGGGCATGGTGGCGGTTCCGGAGGCGCAGCAGGATCTGTCGATCCTCCAGAGATAGACCTCCAGAGACAGACCTCCAGAGAGAGACCTAATCCTCCCCGTACCGGGGATCCACCGTCTCCGGCGTCAGCCCCAGCAGCTCCGCGACCTGCTCCACCACGACCTCGTGCACCAGCGCGGCCCGCTCGTCACGCCCCTTGGTGCGGATCTCCACCGGCCGCCGGTAGATCACCACCCGCGCGGGCCGCCCCTCCCGGGCAGGCACACTCCCGCCCAGCGGAACGGCCTCGTCGCTCCACCCGGCGACGGGCCCGCCTCCACCCGCCCCGTCCAGTCGCGGCACCTCAAGGACCAGGAAATCGATGTCGGCCAACTGCGGCCACCGCCGCTCCAGCCGCTCCACAGAGTCCTGAACGAGATCCGCGAACGTCTCCGCCCTGCTCGCCGCCAGCGGCACCTGCGGCGGTGCGATCGGCCCCCGCATGCCCCTTCCGTGGCGATCACGACGTCGGGGCCCGGGGCCGGCGGCGGCACGGGGCGTCACAGGGTTGTCCATCACTGTGCAGGGTAGTCGCCACCGCCCCCACATGCCCGACCCCGCACCCCTCCCCGCGGCATGTCACCACCTGACCATTTCAGCCAAGGTCGGGCTCGATTCCGTATCTCTCCGAGACCGGTGATCTCACGGCAATTGACGGAGTTTGCACCATCTGGTGACCGCAATCAGAATCACCCACCGCCCCGCACACCCCCGTCCCGCCAGGTCACAGACCCGGCCCCACGGCAGGGTGTGCGGCGTCTCACACCACGACACGGGGGAGTGACCTGGTGGAGAGTCGTCGCGGCCCGCTCAAGAGTGCGGTACCGTCCAACGTCGTGAGCCCTGTACGTCGCTGTTCGCGCACCGCTTGCGGCCGTCCCGCCGTCGCGACGCTGACGTACGTCTACGCCGACTCGACCGCGGTCCTCGGCCCCCTCGCGACCTACGCCGAACCCCACTGCTACGACCTGTGCGCCGAGCACTCCGAGCGCCTCACCGCACCGCGCAGCAGTCCCGCGGCAGACGCCGCGCCGCCCCTCCCCGCCGCAGCGTGCCCAAGTCCCGCACCCGGACCCGCGGGCGACGACCGCCGACGACGCCTCAGACGGGGACGGTGACGTGGTGGCCCTTGGGCTGGTCT
>NZ_JAOCQE010000398.1 GCF_025290915.1 Streptomyces sp. 15-116A
TGGTACGAGCGCGCGGCCTCCCAGGGGCACCGCCGGGCCCAGGTGCGGGTCGGCATGCTCGCCGCGGCGCGTGGGGATGTCGTGGAGGCGGCCCGCTGGTACCGGGAGGCTGCCGAGGCGGGCTCCCGCAACGGCGCCTTCAACCTCGGCCTGCTGCTGGCCCGTGAGGGCAGCGAGCCCGAGGCGGCCGTCTGGTGGACCCGTGCGGCGGACGCCGGCCATGGCCGCGCGGCGCTGCGCCTGGCCCTGGTCTACGCGCGACGAGGCGAACTCGCCGAGGGCCAGAGCTGGGCCGACCGCGCGGCGGCACTGGGCCCCCCGGCGGTGACGGAGCGCGCCATCCGCCTGCGCGACGCCCTGCGCCAGGAGCTGTCCGCCTGACGCTGCGCTGTGCTGAAGGGAATCGCCCGGAAAAGCGATTTGCTTCTGTCCGCGTCCTTGACGTAACGTTGCATTCACCGACGCGGGGTGGAGCAGCTCGGTAGCTCGCTGGGCTCATAACCCAGAGGTCGCAGGTTCAAATCCTGTCCCCGCTACTGAAGTCCGAGGGCCGGAGTCCGAAAGGGTTCCGGCCCTCGGTGCGTTGGCCTCCCGCAGCGGGCGCACGCGCGCAGCCCAAAGCCCCGGCACGACTCGTGCCGGGGCTTTCGCGTCTGCTGATGTGCCCTACGCCGCCGCGCAGTTGGGGCAGAGGCCGCGGTACGTCACCTCGACGTCCGAGACGGTGAAGCCGAAGCGCTCCGTGTCGGGGAGGTCGGCCAGCGGATTGCCCGTCGGGTGGACGTCGCGGATCGCGCCGCACTGCGCGCACACCAGGTGGTGGTGCGGCCGGTGCGCGTTGGGGTCGTAGCGCTTGGCCCGCTTGTCCGTGGCGACCTCCAGCACCTCACCGAGCGAGACCAGCTCACCCAGGGTGTTGTAGACGGTCGCCCGGGAGATCTCGGGCAGCTTGGCGACAGCTCGTGCGTGCACCTCGTCGGCCGTCAGGTGGACGTGTTCGCCGTCGAGGACCTCGGCCACGACACGGCGCTGTGCGGTCATCCGCCATCCACGTCCGCGGAGCCGTTCCAGAAGGTCACTCATGAGACCACCTTAACAGCAGGGGGACCAGGTCCCGAACAGGTGTGAAGTTGGAGCCTTACTTGACTTAGACATTGTCTATCGTAGGATCGAGACCGGCTTTAGCCAAGGGACAGGTTTGGCAGTAATGACGCAGGAGGCGCACGTGACGCAGGGACCGCTCACTACGGAGGCCGGTGCTCCGGTAGCCGACAACCAGAACAGCGAGACCGCGGGCGTCGGCGGCCCCGTGCTCGTCCAGGACCAGCTGCTCCTCGAGAAGCTGGCCCACTTCAACCGTGAGCGCATCCCGGAGCGTGTGGTGCACGCTCGCGGTGCCGGTGCCTACGGCACCTTCACGGTCACCGCCGATGTCACGAAGTACACGCGGGCCAAGTTCCTCTCCGAGATCGGCAAGCAGACCGAGGTCTTCCTGCGCTTCTCCACGGTGGCCGGCAACCTGGGCGCCGCGGACGCGGTCCGTGACCCGCGCGGCTTCGCGGTGAAGTTCTACACCGAGGAGGGCAACTACGACCTCGTCGGCAACAACACCCCGGTGTTCTTCATCCGGGACGCGATCAAGTTCCCGGACTTCATCCACACCCAGAAGCGCGACCCGTACACCGGCTCGCAGGAGGCGGACAACGTCTTCGACTTCTGGGGTCTCTCCCCGGAGTCCACGCACCAGGTGACCTGGCTGTTCGGCGACCGCGGCATCCCCGCCTCGTACCGCCACATGGACGGCTTCGGCTCGCACACCTTCCAGTGGAACAACAAGGCCGGCGAGGCCTTCTGGGTCAAGTACCACTTCAAGACCGACCAGGGCATCAAGAACCTGACCGCCGAGGAGGCGGAGATCCTCGCGGGCAAGGACCCCGACTCCCACCAGCGGGACCTGCGCGAGGCAATCGAGCGCGGCGAGTACCCGTCCTGGACCGCGTACGTCCAGATCATGCCGGCGGCCGACGCGGCCACCTACCGCTTCAACCCGTTCGACCTGACCAAGGTCTGGCCGCACGCGGACTACCCGCTGATCGAGTTCGGCAAGCTGGAGCTCAACCGCAACCCGGAGAACATCTTCGCCGAGGTCGAGCAGTCCGTCTTCAGCCCCGCCCACTTCGTGCCGGGCATCGGCCCGTCCCCGGACAAGATGCTCCAGGGCCGCCTCTTCGCCTACGGCGACGCCCACCGCTACCGCGTCGGCATCAACGCCGACCACCTGCCGGTGAACCGCCCGCACGCCACCGAGGCGCGCACCCACGCACGTGACGGCTACCTCTACGACGGCCGCCACAAGGGCGCGAAGAACTACGAGCCGAACAGCTTCGGCGGTCCCGTCCAGACGAACCGCCCGCTGTGGGAGCCGATCCCGGTGACCGGTGTCACCGGCGAGACGGTCACGCCCGTCCACGCCGAGGACGACGACTTCGTGCAGGCGGGCAACCTCTACCGGCTGATGTCGGAGGACGAGAAGGAGCGCCTGGTGACGAACCTGGCGAACGCCATCTCGGGCGTCACGCGGGACGAGATCGCCGAGCGCGCGATCAACAACTTCCGCCAGGCGGACGAGGAGTTCGGCAAGCGGCTGGAGGCCGCGGTACAGGCCCTTCGCGGCTGATTCCAGCGCTGGACCGCTTGCCGGACACGGGCCGGGACTCCCCTTGCGGGAGCCCGGCCCGTTCTCGTCCCACCGTCAGGCGGGCACCTGCTGCCGTACCGGTGCCCAGCACTTGATGATGTCGCGCACCGAGACGATGCCGACGGGCTCACCGTTCTCGCAGACGATCAGATGACGGAAACCGCCGTGGGCCATGGCCTGCGCGGCCTCCTCCAGGGTCCAGGCCGGTGCGGCGAAGACGACGTCGGTGGTGGTGTGGGCGTGGGCGCGCTCGGAGTCCGGGTCCTGTCCCAGACCGACGGAGTTGAGGACGTCTCGTTCGGTGAGGATGCCGATGCCGATGCCGTCGGGGTCGAGGACCACGGCCGCGCCGACACGGCGCGCGGCCATCAGGGCGGCGGCCTGGCGGAGGGTGTGGTCGGGGCCGATGGTGAGGACCACCGTGCTCATGGCGTCGCGGACGAGCATGGGATGGAGCCACCTCCTACCGGAAACCGTGCGGTGTCGCAGACGCCGGATCCGCTTGTTCACGGTTTCACAAATTCACAAGTGGGGGGACTCTCAGAGTGGCAGGTAAAGCGGGGGTCAACAAGGGGGCGCGTGCGGCCCGTCGAGGGCGCGCACGCTCAGCTCGTGCTTCTCAGTAGCGCTGGTTGAGATACCCCAGCAACTCGTCGTGCAGCAGCCCGTTCGACGCCGCCGCGTTCCCGCTGTGCGGGCCGGGCCGGCCGTCGAGGCCGGTGAAGGTACCGCCGGCCTCGGTCACCACGATCGCGTTGGCGGCCATGTCCCACAGGGACAGCTCCGGCTCGGCGCACATGTCCACCGAGCCTTCGGCGACCATCATGTACGGCCAGAAGTCGCCGTACGCGCGCGTGCGCCACACCTCACGCGTCAGGTCCAGGAAGCCGTCCAGCCGGCCCTGCTCCTCCCAGCCGCTGAGCGAGGAGTACGCGAACGACGCGTCCGTCAGCTTGGAGACGCGGGAGACGCGCAGCTTGGAGGCGGAGGTGAGGCTGCGGCCGCTGAAGGCGCCGTGACCCTTCGCGGCCCACCAGCGGCGGCCGAGGGCGGGGGCGGAGACGACGCCGACGACCGGCTGGTAGCCGCCCTCGCCGGCTTCCATGAGGGCGATGAGGGTGGCCCACACGGGGACGCCGCGCACGTAATTCTTCGTCCCGTCGATCGGGTCGATCACCCAGCGGCGGGGACCCGTCCCCTCCACGCCGTACTCCTCGCCGAGCACCGCGTCTCTGGGGCGGGCGCGGGCGAGGTGGCCGCGGATGAGCTCCTCCGCTGCCTTGTCCGCTTCGCTCACCGGCGTCATGTCCGGTTTGGTCTCCACCTTGAGGTCGAGGGCCTTGAACCGGTCCATCGTCGCGGCGTCGGCGGCGTCCGCGAGGACGTGGGCGAGACGCAGGTCGTCGAGGTAGTCGGGCATGGGGAGACGGTATCTGCCGAGGTGGGGGTGGGGCTACAGGGGGTTTGGGGCGGGGGGGTTGCGTTGGGTGCCGGGGTTGGTGCGGGCCCGGGGGCGTTTCGCTCACCCGCGCTTGCGGGGTGCCGCTGCGCCCACCCTCCCCCACTCTCGGCTTCGCTCGAGCGGGGGGACCCCCATCGCCCCAGCGGCACGACTGCCCGCAGCTACGCGGATGGCGGGCCGCACTCGCCCGCGGCGGGGAGGGGACGGGGCGGTGGTGTCTGCCCGCAGTGGCTGGTGCGTCCGCGCCGACCCGCTTTCTGTGTCGACCTATTTCGCGCCAGACCGAGGACGGACACCACCGACCCGGCCCCGACTCACCCACCACCCGTAGGCGCT
>NZ_JAOCQE010000399.1 GCF_025290915.1 Streptomyces sp. 15-116A
TGCACGGTGACGCCGGACGCGTGGAGCGGCTGCTGCCCGCCACGGGCGGCGATCCGCGCGACGAGGACGCCTCGGGGCCGATGCCCGCTCACCGCCCCGGGCCCGTGCCGGCCAACCCCGCGACCGCACGGCTCGACGGGGACGGCCAGGACGGCGGCCCCGCGAAGGACCCCGCCCCCGACGACATCGCCCCCGACGCCATCGCCGTCGTCGGAGTCGCCGGGCAGTACCCGCGCGCGACCGACGTGAACGAGCTGTGGCGCAACCTTGTCCAGGGCCGGGACTGCATCACCGAGATCCCCCCGGAGCGCTGGCCGCACGACAGCTACTACGCACCCGAGCGCGGCACCCCTGGCCGCACCTACGGGCGGTGGGGCGGCTTCGTCGACGCCTACGACCGGTTCGACCGCGACTTCTTCGGGATCTCACGGCGGGACGCCGAACGGATGGATCCGCAGGAGCGGCTGTTCCTGATGACCGCCTGGCACACGCTGGAGGACGCCGGCCACCCGCCCGCCACGCTCGCCGGCCGTGCCGTGGGCGTGTTCGCCGGCGTGATGTGGAACCACTACCAGCTGGTCGGCTCCGCCGACGACGGCGTCGCCCCCATGGCGGCACACTCGGCCGTGGCCAACCGCGTCTCGTACACCTTCGACCTGCGCGGACCCAGCGTGGCCCTGGACACCGCCTGCTCCTCGTCCCTCACCGCGCTGCACCTCGCCGTGCGCAGCATCCGCGCGGGCGAGTGCGAGGCGGCGCTGGCCGGCGGGGTCAACCTCATCGTCCACCCGCAGAAGTACCTCCAGCTCGCGCAGGGCCGGTTCCTCTCCGACGACGGGCGGTGCAGGGCCTTCGGCCGGGGCGGCACCGGATACGTCCCCGGCGAGGGCGTCGGCGCGGTCCTGCTGAAACCGCTGCGGCAGGCCCTGCTCGACGGCGACCACGTGTACGCGGTCATCAGGGGCAGCGCCGTCAACCACACCGGACGCACCAGCGGTTTCACCGTACCGAGCCCTGCCGGGCAGGCACAGGTCGTACGTGCCGCGCTGCGCGACGCGGGCGTGGCCCCGGAGCGGATCGACTACCTGGAGGCGCACGGCACCGGCACCTCGCTGGGCGACCCGATCGAGGTCGAGGGACTGCGGCAGGCGCTCACCGGAGCCGGGGACCACCGGTGCGCGATCGGTTCGGTGAAGTCCGCGATCGGACACCTGGAGAGCGCCGCCGGGATCGCCGCGGTGACCAAGGTGCTCCTCCAGCTCCACCACCGGCGCCTCGCGCCGACGCTGCACGCGGACGAGACCAACCCGCACATCGACTTCGAGCGCGCGCCGGTGCGCGTCCAGCGCGAGGCCGCTGTCTGGCCGCCGCGCGCCGACGGCGCCCCCAGGACCTCCGGCATCAGCTCGTTCGGGGCGGGCGGCAGCAACGTCCACCTGGTGCTGACGGAGGGACCCGCGCGTTCCGAGGCCCCGGCCGCGCTCCCGGCGGAGCAGTTGTTCGTGCTGTCCGCCCGGGACGAGACGGCCCTGCGCGCCTACGCCGGCCGGTGGGTGGACCACCTGGACGCCCTCACCGACACCGACGACGACGTCCCGCGGCCCTCGCTCGCCGATCTCGCGTACACCTCCCGCACGGGCCGCACCGCCATGGCCGTGCGGCTGGCCGTGGTCACCGCCGACCTCGCGGGCCTGCGGTCGGCGCTGCACCGCTATGCGACGGGCAAGCCCCCGGCCGACGGGGACTTCTGGACGTACGCGGGCATCGAGCCGGATCCCACGGACCTGCACGGCCTGGCCCGGACGGCCGCCGCATGGGTCGCCGAGCAGGGGCCCGCCCCTGCCGACGGAGCCGACTACTGGGCGACCCGTGGCCTGCCCACGGAGACCGACGGCCTGCGCAAGGTTCCGCTGCTGCCCAACTACCCCTTCTCCCTGGAGCGTCACTGGCCCGGCGAGTGGGCGGCCAGAAGGGACACGGAGGCCGGGGGAACGGCGGAGGACCGGACGTCGGCCGACGAGGAGACGGCAGCAGCGGCGACGCAGACGGAGAAGCTGACGGAGACGCAGACGGACGAGAGGACGGAGGAGGCGGTGGCATCCGTGGTCGCCGGGACGAGCCCGTCTTCCGGGCCCGCGCCGCACGATCCCGCTGGGCCGGCCGCCGTGGACCGTGCCGTGGTGCGGCAGGCGATCGTGGAGGCGCTCTGCGCCGAACTGCGGGTCGCTCCGGACGAGATCGACCTCACCGAGCCGTTCAGCGACCTCGGTGTCGACTCGATCGCGGCGGAGGTGGTCCGCCAGGAGATCGGCGGGCGCTTCGGTGTGGAACTGGACTCCGTGACCGTCTACGACCATCCCACGGTGGAGCGCCTCACCGACCACGTACTGACACTCGGCCCCACCCACGACACGCACGCCGCCCCGGCCGCACAGACCGCTCCCGCCGACCAGCACGCCACCGACCCTGCCGGACACCCGCCGCACGGCGAACCCGCCGACGCTTCCGGGCCCGTCCAGGACGCGGAAAGCCGTGCCGGGGAGCAGCGCCGAGACGTCGCCGCGGCCACCGGTGTGCCGGCCCCCTACCGGGACACCGACATCGCGGTCATCGGCATGGCCGGACGCTTCCCCGGCGCACCCACGCTCGACGCGTACTGGGAGAACCTGCTCGCGGGGCGCTGCGAGATCGCCGAGATCCCCGCCGAACGGTGGGACGCCGCGCAGTGCTACGACCCGGATCCGACCGTTCCCGGGACCACCTGCAGCCGGTGGGCGGCCCTGCTGGACGACGTCGACGCCTTCGACGCGGCGTTCTTCGGCATCTCCCCGCTGGAGGCCGAGGCCATGGACCCGCAGCAGCGCCTCTTCCTGCGCGAGGCGTGGAACGCCCTGGAACACGCCGGCTACGGAGCGCCGCGCACGGCTGCCACCGGCACCTGCGGCGTCTTCGTCGGCAGCGGCGCCGGCGACTACGGCCGGCTGCTGGCCGAACGGGGAGAACGGGACAGCGGATACGCGTTCCTGGGCAACGCCCCGTCCATTCTCGCCGCCCGCATCGCATACCTCCTCGACCTGACGGGCCCCACCCTCGCCGTGGACACCGCGTGCTCCTCCTCGCTCGTCGCCGTCCACCTCGCCTGCCAGTCGATCCGGGCGGGAGAGTGCGACATGGCCCTGGCCGGGGGAGTGGCGCTGATGCTCACCCCCGAACTGCACGTGCGGTGCGGCCAGGTCGGCATGCTCTCGCCGACCGGTGTCTGCGCGCCCTTCGCCGCGCCGGCCGACGGCACGGTGCTCGGCGAGGGCGTGGGCGCGGTCGTGCTCAAGCGCCTCGACCGGGCCCTGGCCGACGGAGACACCGTGCACGGGGTGATCCGCGCCGGCGGCGTGAACGGCGACGGCCGCACGAACGGCATCACCGCGCCCAGCGCCCGCTCCCAGACCGAGCTCATCGCCTCGGTGCACCGGCGTTCCGGACTGACCTTCGACGACATCGGCTACGTCGAGGCGCACGGCACCGGAACCCCGCTCGGCGACCCCATCGAGGTCAAGGCGCTCACCGACGCCTTCCGCCGGGGCACCGGCCGGACCGGCTACTGCGGTCTGGGCTCGGTGAAGGCCAACGTGGGCCACACCACCATGGCGGCCGGGATCGCCTCCCTGCTCAAGGTCCTGCTGGCGCTGCGGCACCGCACCCAGCCGCCCGCCGCCGGCTTCGGGGACCCCAACCCGCGTATCGACCTGGACGGCAGTCCCTTCCGGGTGCGCACCGAGGCGGTGGACTGGCCGCCCGGGCCCTCGGGCGTGCGCGCGGCCGCGATCAGCGGCTTCGGCTTCAGCGGCACCAACTGCCACCTGGTCGTGGCGGAGGCACCTCCCGCCGGGCCACGGCCGCTGCGGGAGAGCCAGGGAACCGGCGCCTTCACCTTCCCGCTGTCCGCCCGCACCGAGGCCGAGTTGCGGCGCCGGCTGGAGGACCTCGCCACCGTTGCCTTCTCCGCTCCCGAAGGTGCCCGGGGACGGTCGAGCGCGCGGGACATCGCCTTCACCCTGGCCGTGGGCCGCCGGCATCTCCCGGTGCGCGCCGCGCTGACCGCCGACACCGTCACCGCGCTGGGCGAGGGCGTCAGGCGCCTGCTGGACGGCTCCCCGGACGCGGGGGCGTACTGGCTGACGGCCCCCGAGGACGACACGAGCACGGCCGCGGCCTACGTACGCGGTGCCGACCCGGACTGGGAGTCGCTGTTCGCGGGAACCGGAGCACGCCGGGTGCCCCTGCCGACGTACCCGTTCACCGAGTCGCGCCACTGGGCGGGAGCACCGGCTCCCACGGACGCGGGGAGCCCGGCGGAAAGCTCCGGCGCCCCGGACACGGACGGCCCCCCGCAGCCGGGCGGATCCGCCGACCCGCTCGACGCCGCCTGGCTGCTCGCCGACCACGTCGTCGCCGGAACCCCCACGCTGCCCGCC
>NZ_JAOCQE010000004.1 GCF_025290915.1 Streptomyces sp. 15-116A
GCCGCCCTGCGCGGCCGGGGCGCTGTCGGCGTCCTGGTTCCGCTCGGCCTGCGGGCGCCGCGCGCGGTACGCGGCCCGGTAGGCGGCCGGAGAAGAACCCAGCTGCCGCCGGAAGTGCCCGCGCAGCGCGACCGGCGAGCGGAAGCCGCAGCGGCCGGCGACCTCGTCCACCGAGTAGTCGGAGGTCTCCAGCAGCCGCTGCGCCTGCAGCACCCGCTGGGTGATCAGCCACTGCAGCGGCGCGCTGCCGGTCAGCGAGCGGAAGCGGCGGTCGAACGTACGCCGGCTCATGTACGCGCGTGCCGCCAGCGTCTCCACGTCGAACTGCTCGTGGAGGTGCTCCAGCGCCCAGGCGACGACCTCGGCGAGCGGGTCGGCGCCGATCTCCTCGGGTAAAGAGCGGTCCAGGTAGCGTTCCTGGCCTCCGCTCCGGCGAGGCGGCACCACCAGGCGGCGGGCGAGCGCGCCGGCCGCCTCGTTGCCGTGGTCCGTGCCCGCCGATGTCAGCACGTCGCCGTCGTCCACGAAGAGTTCGCGTGGATCGACGTGCACCGACGGATAGCGTTTCGCCAGCGTCGGCGCGTACATCCAGTGCGTGGTCGCCGGACGGCCGTCCAGCAGTCCCGCCGCCGCGAGGACGAACGCGCCGGTGCACAGCCCGACGATGCGTGCGCCCTCCTCGTGGGCCCGGCGCAGTGCGTCGAGCGCCTCCTGAGGCGGTGGTGAGGTGATCGAGCGCCAGGCCGGTACGACGACCGTGCCCGCGCGGGAGATCGCCTCCAGGCCGTGTGGCGCGGTGAGTTCCAGGCCCCCTGTGGTCCGCAGCGGGCCTTCCTCGCCGCCGCACACCAGCAGGCGGTAGCGCGGTACGCCGGCGTCCTGGCGGTCAACCCCGAACACCGACAACGGTATGGAACTCTCGAAAATGGGGCCGCCGCTGAACAGCAGCACCGCGACGATCTCCTTGCGGCGTCGCCCGGCGAGTTTCCGGGCCGCGGTCTCCGTGGCAGTGGAGTCGTGGCTCATGCTGCTAAGCCCCCCTCGGTGGTCGCGGCTCCTCGGTCGTGTCGCTCCTGCACGTTTCCCCTCGGTTTTGCACGAGTCCCCCGCCGTAACAGTCAAGATCGAATCTACTGCGTCCGATCGCGCCCGGGTGGCCAGTTCGGCACCCGGCGCATTGTCGACTTGGCAACTTGGCGTGAAGCATTCGATCACGAAGCGTTGCACTAGGGGAGGGCGCAGGGAAGTGCGCCTTGTCGCAGTGGCCAATCCCCGTAGGGTGCGCAGACCCCCGGCGGCCCTTTCCGTGCAGGTGGAACAGGGGTTGGGGGGTGCTCACGACAGGGAATGCACAGGAACCGGAAGTTGGCTGAAAAGAGACGGGCTCGTGCGCGGAAACCGGTCAGCCGACCGGTGTATCTCCGCCGCCGTGCCGTCCGCCCCGGTGAGCGCCACCGCCGGTGCGGTGGGCGGGGGTTCGGGGGCGGTGGTGCCGGCCGCGGTGGGGTGCGGGGATACCGGGCCGGTCGCCCGCCCGGCCCGTCGGCCGGTCCCCTGACGGCTCCTCCGAGGACTCCCGGGCGGCGGCCCGCGCCGAGCGGCGGATCAGGAGGTGGCAGGCGCCCGTGACGGCCGCGAGGCCCAGGGCGATGCCGGTGGCGCCGGCCAGGGAGGAGCCGCACCACAGCAGGACGACGGGGACGAGCAGACAGCTGAACGCCGCCCAGCGGACCACGTCGGTGATCGCGCGGTCCGCCTCCGGGGCGGGACCGGGTCCGGGCATGGTGTGCTCCCTGTGGCGTGGCTCACGGAGTTCAACGCGCGGCCTCCCCGTCGGTCACTGCGTTTCCCGTGCGGACGACGGGGAAAGAGGCCGGGCACGTCCGGATGCCGGGGAATGTTGAATCCTGTGCAAACCGCCTGTACAACGCAGCAACCATTGCGTTACGGGCATCCCCTCGTGCATGCTCCGGGGAACCCGCCGCCAGCGTCGGCGGGATCTGGGCTTAGGAGGCGTGCCGCCGTACCCTTGGGGGTATGGGGTTGGGAAGACCATTCCCGGACACAGCTCCGCCGCACACTGTCGTCCCCCATAAAAGGATCACAACGCCGAGACAGCCATGGCCGGTCACGAATTCTTCGAACCCGCGGACCGCAAGCGACCGGTCGCCGACCCCACGGCGGCCGATCCCCTGGCGGCGGAACAGCCACGCCATTCCTGCGACCCCGCGTTCCGGCACGGAGTGGTCGTCGGCTTCGACGGCTCCACCTCCAGCGAGCGCGCCCTCGCCTACGCGATCGGCATGGCCCGGCGTTCCGGCTCGGGCCTGATCATCGTTCATGTCGCCAACCGGCTGCCGACCACCGTGTGGGCGGGCTGCGAGCCGCCGGTCTTCGTCGATGTGCCGGACCACCGCACCGAGGTGCTGGGGCTGGAGCTGGCGTGTGCGGACTATCTCGCCGAGGTGCCCTGGATCCTGGTCGAGCGCGGCGGCGACATCTGCCACGAACTGGAAGAGGTCGGCCGGGAGTACGAGGCCGACGCGATCGTGGTCGGCTCCACGCACGGCATCGTGGGCCGGATCTTCGGCTCGGTCGCGGGCCGGCTCGCCAAGCGGGCGCAGCGCCCCGTCGTTGTCATTCCGTAACTCGCCGTTGTCCCAGGTGAGATGAGATCTGGGAAGCGCCGGAACCCTTCTGCGGATGCTCAAAACTACTGGCGCGTAGAGGTGTTTGTGCCTTTGTGAAGGGCATATATGCCACACCGCACAACTGCACATGCACGAAGGGAGCCCGCCGTGGACAACGACGTCTCTGCGGGAAGCGGAATCACCAGTGTGGCCGGCCGACTCGCCCTGGGTATCACCCTGTTGGCCTTCGGTCTCGGCGCCACCGAGGTCATCGACGGCGTGACGGCGGCGGACGCCGGATCCATCGCTCAGTACGTGGGCGGCGTCGCCCTGTTCGTCGTGGGGCTGTTCGCGCTCCGCGAGGGTGACATGACCTCCGGGACGGCGTACTCGGTCCTCGGCGCGCTGTGGTTCACCTGGGCGGTGGCGGAGCCGGGCTCCGCGAACGCGTCCGGGATGTTCCTGCTGCTGTTCGCGCTCGTTGCGCTGACGCTGGCCGCGGCGCCGGGTGACCAACTCGCCAAGGGGACGTACGGGTTGTTCCTGGTGGCGCTGGTGTTGATGGCGGTTGCCGCGTTCGCCGAGAACGGGAGTCTGGCGAAGGTGGGTGGATGGTTCGCCGTGGCGGCGGGGGTCGTTGCCTGGTATGCGGCGACGGCCGCTGTCGCGAACTGGCCGACTGTGGTGCCTCGTCGCGCGGGCCGGGGTGTGACGGCCACCGGCTAGCTGCGCGGGCCGGGAGTTGGGCGGCTCCCGGCGTGTGAGAACGGACCCCCTGTGTGTGGGTGGCACACGTGGGGGTCCGTTCGGTTGTTCGGCCTGTGCGGGTTGTCTGTGGCTGGTCGCGCAGTTCCCCGCGCCCCTAACCCCCTACTCGACCGTTACTGACTTGGCCAGGTTCCTGGGCTTGTCGATGTCTCTGCCCAGGGCCAACGCCGTGTGGTACGCGAGGAGTTGGAGGGGGATGCCCATCAGGATGGGGTCGAGTTCGTCCTCGTTCTTCGGGACGACGATGGTGTGGTCGGCCTTGGTCTCGGGCTGGTGGGCGACCGCGAGGATCTGGCCGCTGCGGGCCTTGATCTCCTCCATCGCGGCGCGGTTCTTCTCCAGCAGGTCGTCGTCGGGGACGATCGCGACCGTGGGGAGGGCCGGCTCGATGAGGGCGAGGGGGCCGTGCTTGAGCTCGGAGGCGGGGTAGGCCTCGGCGTGGATGTACGAGACCTCCTTGAGCTTGAGGGAGGCCTCGCGGGCCACCGGGTAGCCGCGGACGCGGCCGATGAAGAGCATCGAGCGGGCCTCGGCGTACTTCAGGGCCAGCTGCTTGATGTCCTCCTCCTGCTTGAGGATCTCGGCGATCTGCTCCGGCAGCTTGCGCAGGCCCTCGATGATCCGCTTGCCGTCGCGGACGGAGAGGTCGCGGGTGCGGCCGAGGTGCAGGGCGAGGAGGGCGAAGGCGACCGTGGTGTTGGTGAAGCACTTGGTCGACACCACGCAGACCTCGGGGCCCGCGTGGACGTAGATCCCGCCGTCGGCCTCGCGGGCGATCGCCGAGCCGACGACGTTGACCACGCCGAGGACCCGGGCGCCCTTGCGCTTCAGCTCCTGGACGGCCGCGAGGACGTCGTACGTCTCACCGGACTGGGAGACGGCGACGTACAGGGTGTCGGGGTCCACGACCGCGTTGCGGTAGCGGAACTCCGAGGCCGGCTCGGCGTCGGCGGGGATGCGGGCCAGCTCCTCGATCATCTGGGCGCCGATCATGCCCGCGTGGTACGAGGTGCCGCAGCCGAGGATCTTCACGCGGCGGATGCGGCGGGCCTCGCGGGCGTCGAGGTTGAGGCCGCCGAGGTGCACGGTTGAGAAGCGGTCGTCGATGCGGCCGCGCAGCACGCGGTCCACGGCGTCGGCCTGCTCGTGGATCTCCTTGTGCATGTAGGTGTCGTGGCCGCCCATGTCGTAGGAGGCGGCCTCCCACTCCACGGTGGTGGGCTCGGCGGTGGTGCGGGTGCCCTCGGTGGTGTAGGTGCGGAAGTCGTCGGCCTTGAGGGTGGCCATCTCGCCGTCGTCGAGGGTGACGATCTGGCGGGTGTGGGCGACCAGCGCGGCGATGTCCGAGGCGACGAACATCTCCTTCTCGCCGATGCCGAGGACGACCGGCGAGCCGTTGCGGGCGACGACGATGCGGTCCGGGAAGTCGGCGTGCAGGACGGCGATGCCGTACGTGCCCTCGATGAGGCGCAGGGTCTCGCGGACCTTGTCCTCCAGCTTCTCCGCCTGCGAGCGGGCGATGAGGTGGACCAGGACCTCGGTGTCCGTCTCGGAGAGGAACTCGACGCCGTCGGCCTCCAGCTTGCGGCGCAGGTCGGCGGCGTTGTCGATGATGCCGTTGTGGACGACGGCGACCTTGCCCTCGGCGTCCAGGTGCGGGTGGGCGTTGACGTCGGAGGGGGCGCCGTGGGTGGCCCAGCGGGTGTGGGCTATGCCGGTGGTGCCCTTGAAGCGGGCCGGGACCTTCGCCTCCAGGTCACGCACGCGGCCCTTGGCCTTGACCATCTTCAGGCCGGCCGTCTTGGGGGACGTGACGACGATGCCCGCCGAGTCGTAGCCCCGGTACTCCAGGCGCTGCAGGCCTTCCAGCAGCAGCGGAGCGACCTCTCGCCTGCCGATGTATCCGACGATTCCGCACATATTGGGTGTGTTCCTAGCCGTAGACGATGCGCCGCAGCTGCCGGAGCGAGAGCTCCGGCGGGGCCACCGCGCGGTATCTGAGGTCCGCCTCGATCCGTTCGAAGATCGTCGCGTTCACCAGGCCCTGGGCCTGGAGCTCGCGATGGCGGCGACGGACGTACTCCTCGGTCGTCTCGTCGAAGTAGGCGAGCACGTCCTGGATCACCCGCAGCGCCTCGCCCCGGCTGAGGGGCGTGGACCGCGTCAGATGATCAACAAGTTCGTCGTGCACTCGATGATCCTGAGGTACCGGAGACTCTGACGCAAGAATTCTGCCCGATTCCGGGCAGAGGTGTAGCGGTCCTGCTACATGCGCTTGAGGATCGCCTGCTTGGCCAGGGAGAACTCCTCGTCGGTGAGGATCCCGGAGCGGTGCAGCTCGCCGAGCTCGCGCAGGCGGCGGAGCAGGGCATCGTGGTCGTCCTCGGCGGGAGCGGGGGCGGGGCTGGTGGGGGCCGGTGCCGGGAGGGCGGCCGCGTCCTGGGAGTGGGGTCCGTCCGCTGCGGCGGCCGGATGGGGGAGGCGGGCCTGGACGGCGGCGGCGACCAGCGCCATCAGGGGGTCCTTCTTGAAACCCCACAGCTCGACCGCGTTCGGGTCGTACTTGGCGGGCGCCTTGGTGGGCGCGTTCCGGACGTGGAAGCGCAGATGGCCGTTGTCCAGTCCGGCGGCCGGCTGCCACTCGACGGCGGTGATGTCACCCAGGGCGAGGGTGCGGGTGCCGGCGGCGGCCTTGGCGTCCTCCGTCTTCCAGTTCCACTCCAGGCGCACGCGCTCCCCGTCGAAGCTCACCGTGCCGTCCCCGGCGGAGACGGACAGCGGCACGGACGGGCCCGGCAGCAGATAGGAGTCCACCGGGTCGGACGGCACCTCGTCGAGCAGCAGGGCGTTGCGCACCTCGTCCGTGAAGTACTCCGCGACGCCGTACCGGTCGGACTCCACCACGAGCTGGTACGGGTCGTGCGGCTCGGTCAGCCGGCCGCCCGTCGCGTGCAGCAGCGGGTCGGCGCCGTCCCGCAGCCGCAGCCTGAGCCGCCCGGCCTTCTTGCCGTGCTCGAACGAGATCCCCGCCAACGCGCCCAGCGGGACGACCAGTTCGCCCAGGGTCCGGCGCAGCAGACCCACGCTCTTGTCCCGTCCGGGGGTCAGCCGGAGCGCATCGCCGTCGAAGGCCCAGGTGCCGTCCTTCTGGATGATTTCCGCCATGGTCTGGATTGTTCCATCCCTCTCGCGAGAGAGTGGTCCAGACCTCTTGGAGCGCAACCGCGCACGGAAGGGACACACTTGTGAGAGAACGCTCTGTAAGACCGCACCGCAGAACGTTTCGCCTTCTCGGTTCCCTGCTGCTCGTCACGGCCGTCGGCGCATCCCTGACCGGGGCCGCGCCCGCCCGCGAGCCCAGCAGCCCCGCTTCCGGCCCCGTCCCGCTCGACCGCGTGATCCCGGCACCCGCCTCCGTGCAGCCGGGCGGCTCCCCCTACCGCATCACCCGCGGCACCCAGATCCGCGTCGACGGCTCGCGCGAGACGCGCACGGTCGGCGAGTACCTCGCGGACGTCCTGCGGCCCTCCACCGGCTACCGGCTGCCCGTCACCGACCACGGGCGCGGCGGCATCCGACTCCGCCTCGGCAAAGGCCCCTTCGGCGAGGAGGGGTACCGCCTGCACAGTGGCCGCTCCGGCGTCACCATCACCGCCGCACGGCCCGCCGGGCTCTTCCACGGTGTGCAGACGCTCCGTCAGCTCCTGCCCGCCGCCGTGGAGAAGGACACCGTCCAGCCCGGCCCCTGGCTGGTCGCGGGCGGCACCATCGAGGACACCCCGCGCTACGGCTGGCGCGGCGCCATGCTGGACGTCTCCCGGCACTTCTTCTCCGTCGGCGAGGTCAAGCGGTACATCGACCAGCTCGCCCTCTACAAGGTCAACAAGCTGCATCTGCACCTCAGCGACGACCAGGGCTGGCGCATCGCCATCGACTCCTGGCCGCGCCTGGCGACCTACGGCGGCTCCACCGAGGTCGGCGGCGGACCCGGCGGGTACTACACCAAGGCCGACTACAAGGAGATCGTCCGCTACGCCGCCTCCCGGCACCTGGAGGTCGTCCCCGAGATCGACATGCCGGGCCACACCAACGCCGCCCTCGCCTCCTACGCCGGCCTGAACTGCGACGGCGTGGCACCCCCGCTCTACACCGGCACCGAGGTCGGCTTCAGCTCGCTGTGCGTCGGCAAGGAGATCACCTACGACTTCGTCGAGGACGTGGTGCGCGAGCTGGCCGCGCTCACCCCGGGCCGCTACCTCCACATCGGCGGTGACGAGGCGCACTCCACCCCGCACGAGGACTACGTGAAGTTCATGGACCGCGTGCAGCCGATCGTCGCCGAGTACGGCAAGACCGTCATCGGCTGGCACCAGCTCACCGGCGCCACCCCCGCCAAGGGCGCCCTCGCCCAGTACTGGGGCCTGGACGGCACCAGTGCCGCGGAGAAGGAGCAGGTGGCGGCCGCCGCCCGCAACGGCACCGGCCTGATCCTCTCGCCCGCCGACCGCGCCTACCTCGACATGAAGTACGACAAGGACACCCCGCTCGGCCTGTCCTGGGCGGGCTATGTGGAGGTGCAGCGGTCCTACGACTGGGACCCGGGCGCCTATCTGCCGGGCGCTCCCGCCTCCGCGATCCGGGGTGTCGAGGCGCCGCTGTGGACGGAGACGCTGGAGAACTCCGGGCACCTGGAGTTCATGGCCTTCCCGAGGCTGCCCGGGATCGCCGAGCTGGGCTGGTCCCCGGCCGCCACGCACGACTGGGCGGACTACCGGCAGCGGCTCGCGTCCCAGGCGCCGCGCTGGGAGGCGCTGGGGATCGGCTACTACCGCTCGCCGCAGGTGCTGTGGCCGGCCGAAGGGGGCGCCGACGCCGGCTGACCTCCCGCGAGGCCGTGGAGTCCTCGTGGAAACCCTGTGGAAGTGATGTCGGTGGCCGCCCTTATGCTGCACCGCAACGATCACGCGGTACCCGGGGAGGGGCGGCCATGCTGGGGAAGTTGTTGGGCAGGGGCGGGGACAGACAGGCGGGGAATCCGCAGGTGCTCGCCCCGCGCAAGGGCAAGCACGGGGTCCTCACCCTGCGCGCGCTCGGCGACCCGAGGGTGCTCGCCCTGGTGGAGGCAGCCGACGCGGGGGACTGGACGGCCGTGAAGGAGGCCCTCGCGCCGTTCGACCTCGGCCGGGAGCAGGCCGTGCTCGGTGAGCTGGCCGTGATCGACGGCGTGCAGGAGTGGATCGTCCAGGCCGCCGAGGAGGACAAGGAACACCGGGCCACCGCCCTGCTGATATCGGGCGCGCGGCACGTCCACTGGGGCTGGGAGGCACGTACCTCCGCCCGCGCCGTGGACGTGTCGCGCGAGCAGTGGCAGACCTTCTACGAGCGGCTGCGCATCGCCGAGGAGCACCTGCTCGAGGCCGCCGAGCTCCGCCCCGACTGGATCACACCGTGGCGGCATCTCCTCACGTCCGCCCGTGGCATGTCCCTCGACGACAGCGTCAAGGAGACCCGCCGCGACGCCGGTCTGCGCCGCGATCCGCTCAACCTGGACATCCACCTGGAGTGGGTGTCGCAGCTGCAGCCCCGCTGGGGAGGCGAGCCGGGCCAGGCTCTGGAGTTCGCCCGCAAGGCCTTCGCCGCCGCGCCCGACGGCCACCGGCTCGGCTGCGTCATCGCCATGGCGTACATCGAGGAGTGGGTGGAGTCGGACAACCGGGACTGCCTGCAACAGCCGCGGATCTGCGCCGAGTTGAGGGAAGCGGCGGAGCGCAGCATCCTGCACCACGCGTACGAGCGCCGCCTGGGCTGGCAGGGCGACTACAACATGTTCGCCATGGCCCTCTCGCTGGCCGGCAGCAGCAAGGCCTCGAACGTCTTCCGCGAACTGGACGGCGTGTTCACCGAGTGGCCGTGGACGTTCATGGCCGACCCGCAGAAGGCGTACGCCCGCTTCCGCAAGGCCTTCTGAGCCTTCCGGTCCTCCGTCTCCCGCCATCGCCCCACCACTTCACGCACCCCGGACCGCCGATGACTCTGCCCGAGCACACCGCCACCGACCGCACCTTCCAGGTCGACCTGCGCGGTCTCGTCGACCTCCTGTCCCACCACCTCTACTCCAGCCCCCGCGTCTATCTGCGCGAACTGATGCAGAACGCGGTGGACGCGCTCACCGCCCGGCACACTCTCGAACCTGCCGCCTCCGCGGGCGCGTTCGGCATCCGCCTGTACGCCGACGGCAAGGCCGTCCGCGTCGAGGACGACGGTGTCGGACTCACCGAGGCCGATGTGCACACCTTCCTCGCCACCATCGGGCGCAGCAGCAAGCGCGCCGAGAAGATCGCCGAGCAGCGCGCCGACTTCATCGGCCAGTTCGGCATCGGCCTGCTGTCCTGCTTCCTCGTCGCGGACGAGATCCACGTCGTCAGCCGCTCCGCCCGCACCCCCGACGCGCCCGCCGTGGAGTGGCGGGGCCGCGGCGACGGCTCGTACACCGTCCGCACCCTGCCCGCCTCCGCCCGCCCCCGGCCCGGCACCACCGTCACCCTCACCCCGCGCGCCGACGCCGCCGAGTGGACCCGCCCCGCCCAGGTGCACACGCTGGCCCGGCACTTCGGCTCGCTGCTGCGGCACCCGGTGACCTTCGACGACGGGACCGGAGGCCCGGGAGCGTCCATCAACCCCGAGCCCGCGCCCTGGTCGCGCACCTATCCCACGCCCGGTGCCCGCGCCCGCGCGCTCGCCGCGTACGGCGAGGAGGTCTTCGGCTTCACGCCGCTGGACACCATCGAGCTCGACCTGCCCGCCGTCGGCCTCAAGGGCATCGCCTGCGTGCTGCCCGAGGCGGTACCGGCCGGACGCCGGCACGGCCACCGCGTGCACGTGAAGGGCATGCTGCTGTCCGAGCAGGCCGAGGAGATCCTGCCCGACTGGGCGTTCTTCGTCCGCTGCGTCGTCGACGCCGAGAGCCTGCGCCCGACCGCGTCGCGCGAGTCCCTGTACGAGGACGACACCCTCGCCGCCGTGCGTGACGCCCTCGCCGAGAAGCTGCGCGCCTGGATCGCCCGCGCCGCCGCCAGCGACCCCGAGCTGCTCGGCCGCTTCCTCCAGGCCCACCACCTCGCCGTGAAGTCGCTCGCCGTGCACGACGACGAGATCCTGCGGATGCTGCTGCCCTGGCTGCCGTTCGAGACGACCGACGGGCACTGCACCCTGGACGAGTTCGCGCGCACCCACCGCACCGTGCTGGTCACCTCCAGCGTGGAGGAGTTCCGGCAGATCGCCCAGATCGCCTCGGCCGCCGGGCTCGGTGTCGTCAACGGCGGCTACACCTACGACCGCGACCTGGTCCACCGGCTGCCCGAGGTCCGGCCCGAGGTGAGCGTCGCCGACCTCGACCCGGCGACCCTCACCGCCCACCTCGACCCGGTCGACCGGGAGACGGAACTGGCCGCCGCGGCCTACCTCGCACAGGCCCGCGACGCCCTCGCCGTGTTCGACTGCGACGTCGCGCTGCGCACCTTCCAGCCCGCCTCCGCACCCGCCCTGCTCATGGACAGCCGCGAGGCCCGCCACGAGCGCACCCGCTCCCAGCTCGCCCGCGAGCAGCAGGGCGGCGTCTGGGGCGACATCCTCGGCGCCCTGCGCCAGGAGGCGCCGCGCGCCCAGCTCATCCTCAACCAGCTCAACCCGCTGGTCCGCACCGCCCTCACCATCGACGAACCCGAGCTGGCCCGCACCAGCGCCGAGGCCCTCTACGGGCAGGCCGCGATGCTGTCCCGGCGCCCGCTCAGGCCCGCCGAGTCGAGCCTGATCAACCGCTCCTTCCTCGACCTTCTCGCCCACGCCCTGCGCAAGGACAGCTGACGATGCCGACCGCACCCCAGACCACCGACGAGCTGTACCAGGCGCTCCAGGAGAACGACCGGCGCCCCTACGGCCGCACCCGCACCGTCACCGCCGAGGAACTCGTCGACGCCGCCGAGCAGTTCGGCGAGCCTGTGCCGCTCGTCCACGCCCTGTTCGAGCTCCAGGAGGCGTACACCTACGGCTCCGAACCCCGCAAGTCGCCGGTCGTCTTCGCCCGGCTGCTCACCCTGTTCGATGAGCAGCCCGACGTCTTCGACGAGCGGCTGCGCCACATGCTGTTCTGGCGGTTCAAGTGGGTCGCGAACGCCCTGCGCCAGCTGCCCGAGATACCCCTGGCCAGCCTGCGCCAGTGGCAGACGGAGATGCACGACCGGTACGAGAAGGAGGGGCTCGGCCTCCAGCCGTACTACGGCCAGGCGTACCAACTCGCCGCCCACATCGGCGAGGACACCGCCCTCGCCTACGAGCTGTGGGCGGGCCGCGCCCGCACCCGGCTCAGCGACTGCGAGGCCTGCGAGATCTGCGAGCGCGCGCTGTACCACCTCCGGGCGGGCGACGACGCACGCGCGCTGGCCACCTGGGAGCCCGTCCTCGCCGGGAAGGAGTCCTGCCAGGAGGAGCCGGCCCGCTCCATCTCGTACGCGCTGCTGCCCCTGCTGCGCACCGGCCGCACGGACGAGGCGCGCACCCTGCACCTCGCCGGGTACCGCGGCTCCCGCCGCAATCCCTCGATGGCCGGAGAGGTCGGTCGGCACCTGGAGTTCTGCGCGCTGACCGGCAACGAGGCGCGCGGCCTGGAACTGCTCGCCGAGAACCGCACCCTGTTCGGCGAGGTCGACTCGCCGCTGGACCAGCTCGACTTCCTCACCGGTGTGGAGGTCCTCCTCCAGCGCGTCGAACTCCTCGGCCACGGCGACCTGCCCGCCGCCGGATACGCCGGCCGCACCTGGACGGTGACCGCCCTGCGTGCCGAGGTACGGGGCCGCGCGGACGACCTCGCCGCCCGCTTCGACGCCCGCAACGGCACCACCGCCCACACCGACCGCCGCAGGGCCCGCCTCGACCGGGCGCCGCTCCTGGACGCGCTGGAACTGACCCTGCGCAGCCGGACTTTGGACGACGTGACCCCGGCGGCGGCCCCCGCCGCTCCGGCCGCCGCGCCCGCCGTCCCCGAGTCCCTCCCGGACCTCATCGCACGGGCGCGGGAACTGGACGAACAGGGCCACCCGGACGCCCGCGCCCTCTGGGCCCGCCTGCGCGCACTGGTCACCGACCCCGCCTACACCCACCCCGACGACCCGGCCGTGGGTCCGCTGGTGCGCCTGCGCGCGGACCTGCTGGCGGAGGAGGGCAACCGCGCGGGCGACAAGGACGACTTCGCGGTCGCCGCCGCCCTCCTGGAGGAGGCCGCGGGCCTCTACGAGGACGCCGGCGAACCGGGCCAGGCAGCCATCACCCACGCCTGCGCGCTGCTCGCGACCGCGGAGATGCCGCCGGAGCAAGAGGCGGTCGACGAAGAGGTGGCGGCCCAGGCGAAGGCAAGCGCGCTGACCGACGCCCATGCCTCCATCGTCCGGCTGCATGAGGAGACCGGCGGGCTCACCCCCTACCAGGAAGCGCGGCTGCTGCGGCTGCGGGTGACCGCGCTCGCGCTGCGCTTCCAGACCTCGCACCGCGAGGAGCACAGCGCGCCGGTGCTCGCCGAGGCTGGCCTGCTGGAGGAGTTCGCCACCCGGCACGGCATCGGCACGCAGATCTCCGGTGCGCGGCTGCTGCGGGCCACCACCTACGCCATGACCGGCGAGCTGCCCGCCGCCGTCGCCGAGATCGACACCCTCCTCGGCCGGCTGAGGGAACACGGCCCCGCCTGGCACCTGCCCCGCGCGCTCGGGCTGCGCGGCAAGCTCCAGCTCGGCCTCCAGGACGCCGAGGCCGCCTACGCCGACCTGTCCGAGGCGCTGCGCCTGGCCGCCGAGTGGCCCTCCGAAGGGCGCGGCACCGCCCACCTCCACGGTGATCTCGCCGAGGCCTGCCTGCACCTGGGCCGCCCCGACGAGGCCCTGCGGCATCTCACCCGCTCCGCCGAGCTGGAGCTGCGCCGCGGCAGCCGTTTCGACGCGTTCTGCACCTACAGCAACGCCGCCCGCCTCACCCTCGACCTGGGCCGCGTCGAGGACTGCATCGCCCTGCTCGACTCGCTCCTGGCCGAACCGGACGCCGCCGCGGGCGAGCTGGACGACCGGCTCCTCGCCCAGCTCCGCCTGACCCGCGCCCGCGCCCTGCACGCGGGCGGGGACCTCAAGGCGGCCACCGCGGAGTTCGTCGCCCTCGCGGCCGAGTCGGCCGGCTGGGACGACGACCCGGGCAGCCACGCCATGATCGCGGCGGAGACGGCCGTACTCCTCGCCGAATCGGGCGAGTTCACCCGCGCCCGCGAGGCCGCGGACCAGGCGCTCGCCGCCCACGCCCTGGAGCCGCGCTTCGAGCAGCTCAGCAACTGCCTGCGCGAACTCGCCCGCCTCCAGGCCCAGCAGCAGGGCCCCGACGGCCTGCCCGGCGCCCTCCGCTTCCTCGAGGACGCGGGCCGGGTCGCCGACGAGGCCCGCGCCGCCGGGTACCAGGCCCACGGCCGCTCCCTGGACACCGCCCTGGCCTACGAGTACGGCAGGGTCAACGCCTACGCCGGCGCCTACGAGGACGCGCTCGCGGCGCTGGACAAGGCCGTCGCCCTGCTCGGCGACCCGGGGCAGGACCCGGATCACGCCGGCGAGTGGGCCGAGTGCGTCCGCCTCGCGGCGGCCGTGGAGGGCATCTACCTGGAGCGCACCGCCCCCGCCCTGGCCCGCCTCGACGCGGCGATCGCCCGCCTGACCCCGCTGGGCCACACGGAGGACATCGAGCCGCTGGCGTCCCTGGCCGCGCAGCTGCGCGACGAGGACTGACGGCGGCCGGTACCGGCACACGCGGACGGGCACCCCGGAGGACCGTACTCCGGGGTGCCCGCCTGTCCGGTGCCCGCCGCTCCGTGCGGGCGGTGTGTCAGAACCCGGCGATCGGGTTCTCCAGCGTGCCGACCAGCTGCAGCGCGCCGGACGGGTCCGCGAGGTCGACCATCTGCCTGTTGTCGCGCAGCTGGAGCCGGTTGAGGCAGGACAGCGCGAACTCGGGCGCGAACATGTCGTACTGCTGGAACTTCTCGGTCAGCTCCGGCACCGACTCCTGGTACGCGCGGGTGACCTCGGCGACCGTGCGCCAGAAGGAGTCCTCGTCGAGGATCCCCTCGGTGGCGAGGTTCGCCGCCAGGAAGCGGAAGAAGCAGTCGAAGACGTCCGTGAAGATGGACAGCAGCTTCTTGTCCTCCGGGACCTCCACCGCGATCCGGGACACCTCCGGCGGCAGCACCGCGTCCGGGTCCATCACCGCGATCTCCTCGGCGATGTCCTTGTAGATCGCCCGCTGCACCACGCCGTCCTTCAGCACCAGGATGACGTTCTCGCCGTGCGGCATGAACACCAGGTCGTAGGCGTAGAAGCTGTGCAGCAGCGGCGTGTAGTACGCCCGCAGATAGCGCCGCAGCCACTCGGTGGGCGTGAGACCCGACCGCTCGATCAGCGCGCCCGCGAAGGACGCCCCCTCATGGTCCACATGGACGAGCGAGGCCATGGTCGCCAGCTGCTCGCCCTCCCCCAGCGACGGCACCGGGCTCTCCCGCCAGAGCGCGGCCAGCATCTTGCGGTACGGCGAGTAGCGGTCCGTGGCCTGCTCGTACTCCAGATGCCGGTAGCCGACGGCGGCCCGCTCCCGGATGATCGACAGACCCGTGCCCTTGAGCACCTCGTCGCCCTCGATGAGCTGCGCCAGCCAGTCGTTGATCGCCGGGGTGGCCTCCATGTAAGCGGCCGAAAGACCGCGCATGAAGCCCATGTTGAGGACGGACAGGGCCGTCTTGACGTAGTGCTTCTCCGGGTTGGACCGGTTGAAGAAGGTCCGGATGGACTGCTGCGCCAGATACTCGTCCTCGCCCTCGCCCAGGCACACCAGATGCTTCCTGGCGACCTCGGCGGCGAAGGTGACGGTGAGCTTGTTCCACCACTGCCAGGGGTGGACCGGGATGAACAGATAGTCCGCCGGGTCGAGCCCCTGCCCGCGCAGCACCCCGTGGAAGCGCTCGACGGTGTCCTCACCGAGCTCGTCCCGCACGAACGACTCGTACTCGATGCCGACACCGGCCGTGAACGCGGCCCGCGAGCGGTGCGCGGCCAGCCACACCAGGCGGACGGGGCTTGCCGTCTCGGGCGCGTACGACAGGTACTCGTGGATGCCGAACCCGAGCCGCCCGTTGTTGGCGACGAAGCACGGGTGGCCCTCGGTCATCCCCGTCTCGATCGCCTGGAAGTCGGCGCGGGCGAGCTCGGCGGCCGGGATCTGCGGCTTGGTGAGCTTGTAGCAGGTGCCGGAGAGGGTGGAGGAGATCTCCTCCAGATACACCGGCAGCACCTCGTCGCTCAGACCCAGCGACTTCTGCAGCTCGATGAAGAAGTCCAGCGCGGACAGCGGCAGTTCGGCGCCCTCGCGGTGCCGGGTGAGGGAATCGGCGTCCACCTGCCAGTGGTCGAGCGCCCGGCGTACGGCGGTGAAGCGGTACTGGGTCAGCCCGTCGTCGCTGCGGACGACATAGCTCTTGTCGCCCGCCTCCTCCGGGGTGATCAGCCGCTCGTGGGCGAACTCGGCGAGCGCCTTGCGGATCAGCAGTCGGTTGGCCTGCTCCCAGTGCTCGGGCGTCAGATGCGCTACGGCGTCGGCGAGGCTCATGCCGCCACCCCCGTCGTCGCGAAGAACTGTTCCCGCGTGCAGAAACTCAGCAAGGCCCGCTTCTCCGGCTTCTGTATCTCCCGCTCGGGCACGAACCCGACGGCCTCGTTCAGCGCGTGCACCGCCGTGTTCTCGACGTCCGGCTCGACGACGACCCGCCGTGTGGCCGGGTCCTCGAACAGGTACGCCATCACGGCGGTGATCACGGACCGGGTGAACCCGTGCACCGGCCGGTCCGTCGGCGGGGTGAGGAAGTGCATGCCGACGTCCCCGGGCCGCGGCTCGTACAGCCCGACCAGTTCCCGGTGGGCGGGGTCGTACTTCTCCATCAGGAAGGCGGGCCGGCCGCTCTCGTCGAGGCCGAGATACGCGTGGTGGTGCTCGTCGGCGGCGATCTTCATGTACTCGCGCTCGACGTCCTCCAGTTTCGCGTCCTGCATCATCCAGAAGGCGGCCTTCGGGTGGGTGACCCAGGAATGCAGCAGCTCTGCGTCCTTCAGCGGGTCGAGGGGGCGGAACGTGAAGGTCATACGGCGAACTCCTGGAACGCGATGGTCTTCTCGACCGGGTAGTACTCGGTGCCGAGCAGCTCGCGGATGATGTACGAGTTGCGGTAGGCGCCCATGCCCAGGTCGGGGCTGGTGATGCTGTGGGTGTGGACTCCGGCGTTCTGGAGGAAGATGCCGCGCCCGGTGACGTCGATGGCGTAGTTGCGGGCGACGTCGAAGTTGCCCTGGGAGTCGTAGCGAAGGCGGTCGCGCACTGGCTTGAGGAACTCGGGCTCGATGTACTTGTACCCGGTGGCGAGGACGAGTCCCTCGGAGTCGATCTCGAAGTCCTTGTCCTGCTCCTCCTGGTGGAAGGAGAGCGTGTACGTGCCGTTCTCGTACCGGGCTCCGGTGAGCGCCGAGTTGGTGAGGAGCCTCGTCGGCACGGGACCGCCGAGGTTCTTCTGGTAGAGCAGGTCGAAGATCGCGTTGATGAGCTCGCCGTCGATGCCCTTGAACAGGCCCTTCTGCTCGGCGGTGAGCCGGTAGCGGGTCTGCTCCGGGAGGGCGTGGTAGTAGTCGATGTACTCCGGAGACGTCATCTCCAGCGTGAGCTTGGTGTACTCCAGCGGGAAGAAGCGCGGGGAGCGGGTGACCCAGTTCAGCCGGTAGCCGTGGACGTCGATCTCGCTGAGCAGGTCGTAGTAGATCTCGGCGGCGGACTGACCGCTGCCGACCAGCGTGATCGACTTCTTCTTCTGCAGCTCCGCCTTGTGCTGGACGTAGCGGGAGTTGTGGATGAAGTCGCCGTCCAGGCCGGCGCAGGCGTCCGGGATGTGCGGCGGGGTGCCGGTGCCGAGGACGAGATGCCGGGCGCGGAAGGACTCACCGGCCGCGGTGCGGACGACGTACACGTCGCCGTCGTACGTCACCTCGGTGACCGTCGTGCCGAAGCGGACGTTTCTGAGTTTGTTCGCGGCCCAGCGGCAGTAGTCGTCGTACTCGACGCGCAGCGGGTAGAAGTTCTCGCGGATGTAGAACGAGTACAGCCGGCCCTTTTCCTTCAGGTAGTTGAGGAAGGAGTACGGCGAGGTCGGGTCGGCGAGGGTGACCAGGTCCGACATGAACGGCGTCTGGAGGTGGGCGCCGTCGAGGAACATCCCCGCGTGCCACTCGAAGTCCGGCTTGGACTCCAGGAAGACGCCGGTCAGTTCGTCGATCGGCTCGGTGAGGCAGGCGAGGCCGAGGTTGAAGGGCCCGAGCCCGATCCCCACGAAGTCGTAGGTCTTCGTCGTGGTGTCAGGAAGCGCGGTCAAGGGACTCTCCCAGGTACTGCTCGGCGTGGCCGGCGATCAGATCGAGGACGGCGGCGATGTCGGCCGTCGTGGTCTCGGGGTTGAGCAGGGTGAACTTCAGGTAGTGGCGCCCGGCGACCTTGGTGCCCGCGACGACCGCGTCACCGGAGGCGAACAGGGCCTTGCGGGCGTAGAGGTTGGCGCGGTCGATCTCGGCCGGGTCGGTGACGGCGGCCGGGATGTAGCGGAAGACGAGCGTGGACAGGCTCGGCGCGACGACGACGTCGAAGCGCGGGTCGGCGGCAAGCAGCTTCCAGCCCTCGGCCGCGAGGTCGCACACCTCGTCGAAGAGCTGCCCGATGCCGTCGGCGCCCATCACGCGCAGCGTCATCCACAGCTTGAGCGCGTCGAAGCGGCGGGTGGTCTGCAAGGACTTGTCGACCTGGTTGGGGATGCGCTCGGTCACCATGCGGCGCGGGTTGAGGTACTCCGCGTGGTAGGTGGCGTGCCGCAGCGTGGCCGCGTCCCGCACCAGCACGGCGGACGAACTCACCGGCTGGAAGAAGGACTTGTGGTAGTCGACGGTGACCGAGTCGGCGCGCTCGATGCCGTCGATGCGGTCCCGGTACTTCAGCGAGGCGAGCAGCCCGCAGCCGTAGGCGGCGTCGACGTGCATCCAGGTGCCGTACTGCTCGCACAGCTCGGCGATCTCGGGGAGCGGGTCGATGGAGCCGAAGTCGGTGGTGCCGGCGGTGGCGACGACGGCCATGGGGACGAGACCGGCCTCGGTGCAGCGCTCCAGCTCGCGGGCGAGGGCGACGGTCTGCAGCCGCTTGTCGTGGTCGACGGGGATGGCGACGACGGCGTCCTGCCCGAGGCCCAGCAGCTTCGCGGACTTCTTCACGCTGAAGTGGCTGACCTCGGAGGCGAAGATGCGCAGTTTCGCGAGCGAGTCGCTCTTGGCCTCCTCGCGGGCGAGGAGCAGCGCCTGGAGGTTGGACTGCGTACCCCCGGAGGTGAACACCCCGTCGGCGGCGGGTCCGAGGCCAATTCGGGCGGCCGTCCAGTCGATGAGCTTGCGCTCGATGAGGGTGCCGCCGGCCGACTGGTCCCAGGTGTCCAGGGAGGAGTTGACGGCGGAGAGCACGGCCTCGCCGAGCACGGCCGGGATGACGACCGGGCAGTTGAGGTGGGCGAGGTAGCGGGGGTGGTGGAAGTAGATCGCGTCCCGGAGGTAGACGTCCTCCAGTTCGTCCAGCGCGGCGGTGATGTCGCCGAGCGGCTGGTCGAGGTCGATCGCGTCGATGGCGGGGGAGAGGGCGTCGACGGTGACGCCGGTGAACGGCCGGTCGGTGGTGGCGAGTTTGGCGGCCACCCGCTCGACTCCTTCGGTCACGGAGCGGCGGTACTGCTCCGCGGTGGTGTCGTTGAGCAGGTGCGAGCGCATGTGGGGGTCCTCCGGTGGGGACAGTCCGGTGCGGGAGGGAGCGGTGAGGTCGCGCGGGGCGTGATGCCGAAGCGCGACTTAGGTTAGCCTAACCTAAGTCGCACTGTCCCGTTCTCGCCCCGCATCGTGACCGTGGTCACTCCCTTGATGACGAGGCGTCAACCGCCGCCGCTACTCCCCTTGTTCGCGCAACTGCTCCTCGGTCAGCCCGCGCCGCCAGTACCCCACGAAGGTCACGGCCCGCCGGTCGATCCCGCGCTCGGAGACGAAGTGCCGCCGCAGCTGCTTGACGCTGCCGGACTCACCGGCGATCCATACGTACGGCCGCTCGGCGGACGGCAGTTGAGCGGCACGGATGCCGTCCAGGGCCATGGGGGAGTCCTGGGCGGTGTCGTGTGTGCTGTGAGTGAACCAGGTGATCTCGGCGTCGGCGTCCGTCACGAGTTCCTGGACGTCTTGTACATCCGGCACCTCGATCCAGGCCCGGACCCGGGTCCCGGCGGGCAGCGCCTCGAGGATGGCGGCGGTGGCGGGCAGGGCGGTCTCGTCGGCCCAGAGCAGGACGAGATCGGTACCGTCGGGCGGCCGGAAGCGGATGGCCCGGTTGTCGGCGAGCGCGGGCCCGAGCAGCAACACCCGGTCGCCGGGGCCGGCTTGACTGGCCCAGCGGGAAGCGGGCCCGGCCTCACTGGAGCCGCTGTCGCCCCCGATGCCGTGCAGCACGAAGTCGATGTCGATCTCGGTGGTGCGACCGTGCGCGTCCGCCCGCAGCCCCCGAAGGGTGTACGACCGCATCACGGCGCGCACGTCATCGGGCAGCTCCCGCCACCCCTGCCACCACGAGTCCCCGAGCTCGATGGGCACGACGGGCTCTTCCTGCCCGGGATGGGGCAGGAACAGCGACAGCGACTGATCAAGCCCGTGGGACCGAAAGTCCCGCAACTCGTCCCCACCGAAGGTGACCCGGGTAAGAGACGGCGAGACCCGCCGAGTCCGCAGAACGTGCAGAGAGAAGAAACGAAAGGGACTGGCGACTGCGGTACTCACGTGGGGACACTCCTGAATTGACGTCAGGGGAAACGCCCCAGGGGCGCGGGGAACTGCGCGCCCAGCCACAACGGACCCGCAGCCCCCCACTCACACACGCCCCCACGGCGCTCAGAACCCGCCTCAGCTAACCTTCTTCGCCTTCTCGATCGCAGCCGCCAGATTCTCCACCAGCGGCACACACTTGTCGTACGACAGAATCGGCTCAGCCGACCGCGGGATGACCTGCCCCGCCTTCACCGCGGGCAGCTTCTTCCACGTCGCCTCGGTGATGTCCGCGGGCTGGATCGCCGACGACCGGTCGTCCATCATGATGATGTCGGCCTTGTACTTGTCGACGTTCTCCCAGCTGAGGCTCTCGAACCAGCCACCCGTCGCCTTCTTCGCCTCCTCGGACGGCTCGACGAAGTTCACGCCGAGCGCCTTGAAGTACTCGAGGTCGACGGACAGGTTGGTGCCGGAGACGTAGAACAGCTCCTGGCTGGCGGAACCGGCCATCACCTTGATGTCGGGGTGGGCCTTGGCGGCCTTCCGCAGCCGCTCGGACGCCTCCTCGAATCGCTTCTTCGCGTCGACGACCTTGTCGGCCTTCATGTCGGCGCCGAGCGACTCGGCGAGCTCCCACATCCGCTGGAGCGGCTGGGTCAGCTGACGGTCGAAGACCGAGATGGCGACGCTCGGAGCGAGCTTGGCGATCTTGTCCTTGGACTTCTCGGGGACGTACCAGAGCGTGCCGGCGCTGTCGAAGGTCGTGGAGATGAGGACCTCGGGCGCGAGGGCGGCGTACTTCTCGACGTTGAACTGGTCCCAGACGTTGCCGAGGACGGTCACCTTGCTGATGTCCATGTCGCCGGCCTGGACGTCGGCCTTGCCGTCCTTCGTCTTGGTGGGGCCGAAGACGCCCTTCACCTCGACGCCGTAGTCGTACAGGGCGGCGGCGACACCGGTGAACGCGACGATGTTCGCGGGCACCTTGTCGAGCTTCACGGTCTTGCCGCGGTCGTCCTTGAAGGTCCACGGGCCGGACTTGGCCTCGTCCGCCGAGCCCGAGCCGCTGTCCTTCTTGTCCTCGTCCCCGCAGGCCGTGAGCACGGCGCCGAGTCCGAGGGCGCCGCCGGCGGCGAGCAGTCCGCGACGGGAGAAGCGGGCGGTTCTGGCGTTCGACATGGGTGGGTCTGCTTTCGTGCGTACGGAGCCGGCGGGTGCACGCTGGCGGGCCCCTGGGCTGGAAACAGGCTTAGGCTAGCCTAACCTCAGCTCATGTCCAGAGGGTGCCCGGGCCCCTGTACGGTGATCCCGATCACCAAGGGGGCCGGCCATGCAACACCACGTCAGATGGCACCGCCGCTGGGGCACACCCGTGGCCGCCAACCTGATCCTCGGCGTCGCCGCGATCGTCCCCCTGTGGCTGACGGCGATGTTCGTCCTGTCCCACCTCTGGGCCCTGACCCCCCGTGACCCCACGGACAACGACGGCACGTTGCCCTGGCTCATCGTCCTGACCCTGCTCTGGTCGGTCTTCCTGGCCCTGTGGCTCCCCGTGAACGCCTACGCCCGCCCGAGGACGGGCGTGTCCGCCCTCCGCTACTGGTCCATCAGCACGGGCCTGGCGCTGACCCCGATGGCGTTCCTGTCGACGCTGTTCGCCCTGGTCGAGGGCTGAGCGCGGTCAGCTCGTCAGGCCCAGCTCGCGGGCGATCAGCATCCGCTGGACCTCGCTCGTGCCCTCGCCGATCTCCAGGATCTTGGAGTCGCGCCACATGCGGGCGACCGGGTACTCGTTCATGAAGCCGTAGCCGCCGTGGATCTGGGTGGCCTCGCGGGCGTTGTCCACCGCGATGGTGGAGGAGTAGAGCTTGGCCAGGGCCGCTTCCTTCTTGAAGGGTTCGCCCGCGACCAGGCGGCTGGCGGCGTCGCGCCAGGCGAGGCGGGCCGTGTGGGCCTTCATCTCCATGTCGGCGATCTTGAACTGGATCGCCTGGTTCGCGCCGATCGGCTTGCCGAAGGCGTGGCGTTCCTTGGCGTACTTGACCGACTCGTCCACGCAGCCCTGCGCCAGGCCCGTCGCCAGCGCCGCGATCGCGATGCGGCCCTCGTCCAGGATGCGGAGGAACTGGGCGTAGCCCCGGCCCTCCTCGCCGAGGAGGTTCGCCGCCGGGACGCGGACGTCCTGGAAGGACAGCTCCCGCGTGTCCGAGGCGTTCCAGCCGACCTTCGAGTACGGCGCCGCCACCGTGAAGCCCGGTGTGCCGGACGGGACGATGATCGCGGAGATCTGCGGCCTGCCGTCGGGCTTGCGGCCCGTGACCGCGGTGACCGTCACCAGGCCCGTGATGTCCGTGCCCGAGTTGGTGATGAAGCACTTCGTGCCGTTGATGACCCATTCGTCGGTGCCCGGGTCCAGACGGGCCGTCGTACGCGTCGCGCCCGCGTCGCTGCCGCCGTCCGGCTCCGTCAGGCCGAACGCGCCCAGGATCTCGCCGGTGCAGAGGCGCGGGAGCCACGCGCGCTTCTGCTCCTCCGTGCCGAAGAGGTGGATCGGCATGGCGCCCAGCGAGACGCCCGCCTCCAGCGTGATGGCCACCGACGAGTCGACCCGCGCCAGTTCCTCCAGGGCCACGCCCAGCGCGAAGTAGTCGCCGCCCATGCCGCCGTACTCCTCCGGGAACGGCAGGCCGAACAGGCCCATGCGGCCCATCTCCCGCACGATCTCGTACGGGAACTCGTGCCGCTCGTAGAAGTCGCCTATCTTCGGCGCCACCACATCGTGCGCGAACTCCTCGACCGTACGGCGGAGTTCTTCCAGTTCGGGGGAGAGCTTGTGGTCCATGGTCGTTCACTGCTCCTGGTGGGAGAGGGCTCGTACGGTGCGGGACGGGCTGGGTCGGCCCAGATGCGCGGCCATCCACACGCTGGTGGCGACGAGACGGCCGAGATCGACCCCGGTGTCGATGCCGAGGCCCTGCAGCATCCACACGAGGTCTTCGGTAGCGAGGTTTCCGGTGGCGGACTTGGCGTAGGGGCAGCCGCCGAGGCCCCCGGCGGAGGAGTCGACGGTCGTCACTCCGTGCTGGAGGGCGGTCAGGGTGTTCGACAGCGCCTGTCCGTACGTGTCGTGGAAGTGGACGCCGACGACGGACATCGGCACGCCGGCCTCCTCCAGCGCCGTCAGCAGCGCCTTCACATGGCCCGGGGTCGCCACGCCGATCGTGTCGCCGAGGCTCAGCTCGTCGCAGCCCATGTCCACCAAGGCCCGGCAGACCTTCACCACCTGCGGGACCGGGACCGGGCCCTCCCACGGGTCGCCGAAGCACATCGACAGATAGCCCCGCACGCCCACGTCCTGTGCCTTCGCGCGCGCCACCACCGGCTCGAACATCGCCAGCGCCTCGTCCACCGTCCGGTTGAGGTTGGCCTTCGCGAAGGACTCCGTGGCGCTGGCGAACACCGCGACCCGGCGGGCGCCGAGCGCAAGCGCGCGGTCCAGGCCGCGTTCGTTCGGGACCAGCACCGGCAGCTCGACCGGCAGGTCCGCGACCGCCGGATACAGCTGCTCCGCATCCGCCAGCTGGGGCACCCACTTGGGGTGCACGAAGCTCGTCGCCTCGATGGTCGCCAGACCCGTCCCCGACAGACGGCGGATGAACTCCGCCTTCACCTCCGTCGGCACGGTCGCCATCTCGTTCTGCAGGCCGTCCCGCGCGCCGACCTCGTAGATCCGCACGCGCGTGGGCAGGCCGTCCGCAGGTACCCGCATGGGGAGGCCCGTCATGACTGCGCCTCCTCCTCCGCCGGGGCGATGACCGCCAGGACCTGGTCCATGGCGACCGTGGTGCCGGGCGCCACGTCCAGCTCGGTGACCGTGCCGGCGTGCGGGGCGGAGATGACGTGCTCCATCTTCATCGCCTCCACCACCAGCAGGCTCTGGCCCGCGGCCACCTCGTCGCCGACGGCGACCTTCACCACCGTCACCGTGCCGGGCATCGGCGCGGTCAGCGAGTCGGCGCCCGCGTGGGCGGCCCGGTTGAGTGACGCGGCGACCGGGTCGTGGTCCCGGACATGCCAGGCGTCGCCGTCCCGGCCCAGCCAGGTGCCGTCCGGCAGCACGGCGAAGGTGTGGGTGACGCCGTCGAGCCGGACGGTGTACCGGTGACCGTCGCCGGCCTCCGGGGGCGCGACCGCGGACGCCCTCAGCGGCTGGTCCGCACCGTCCGGCAGCAGCTCCGTCCCGCCGTCCGGTGTGCTGCGCACCCGCACGGTCACCGCCTCCCGGCCCGGCACCCGCAGATGATGCGCCGTCCAGGCCCGCTCTCCGCCGAGCCGCCATCCGTCCGCGGCGGCGAACGGGTCCGCCCAGCCTCCCGTGCCTGCCGGGGCGAGTGCCGCCTGGCGCAGCAGCGCAGCCGCCGCGTACACCTCCAGCGGCACCTCGTCCGGTACGAGCGCGTCGACGTCCCGCTCCACCAGCCCCGTGTCCATGTCCCCGCTGACCACCGCCGGATGGGCGAGCAGCCGCCGCAGGAATCCGGCGTTGGTCTGCACGCCCAGCGTGACCGTCTCCGCGAGGGCCGCCCGGAGTTTGCGCAGGGCGGTCGCGCGGTCGGGGCCGTACGCGATCACCTTGGACAGCATCGGGTCGTACAGGCTGCCGACCTCCGTGCCCTCGCTGAGCCCGGAGTCCGTGCGGACGCCGTCGCCCTGCGGCTCGTGCAGCCGCAGCACTGTGCCGCCCGAGGGGAGGAAGCCGCGCGCAGGGTCTTCCGCGCAGACGCGGGCCTCCACCGCGTGACCGGTGAGCGTCACGTCCTCCTGGGCGAAGCCCAGCGGCTCGCCCGCCGCCACCCGCAGCTGCCACTCCACCAGGTCCAGGCCCGTGATCAGCTCGGTGACCGGGTGCTCCACCTGGAGGCGGGTGTTCATCTCCATGAAGTAGTACGACGAGGGGTCGCCGCCGGGGACGATGAACTCCACCGTGCCCGCGCCCCGGTAGCCGCAGGAGCGGGCCGCCTGCACGGCCGCCTCGCCCATCGCCGCCCGGGTCTTCTCGTCGAGGAGCACACTCGGCGCCTCCTCGATGATCTTCTGGTGGCGGCGCTGGAGGGAGCACTCGCGCTCGCCCAGGTGGACCACGCCGCCGTGGCCGTCGGCCAGGACCTGGATCTCGATGTGCCGGGGGCGGTCGATCCAGCGCTCCACCAGCAGCGTGTCGTCGCCGAAGGAGGCGCGGGCCTCGCGGCGGGCCGCGGCGATCTCGTCGGCCAGCACGGCGGCGTCCCGTACCAGCCGCATGCCCTTGCCGCCGCCGCCCGCGGAGGGCTTCAGCAGCACCGGCATCCCGATCTCGCGGGCGGCCTCGGCGAGCTGCTCGTCCGTCAGGCCCGTGCCGCTGGAGCCGGGGACCACCGGGACACCGGCCGCCTTGACCGTCTCCTTGGCGCGGATTTTGTCGCCCATCAGGGCGATCGCGTCCGCCGGTGGACCGATGAACACCAGGCCCGCATCCGCGCACGCGCGCGCGAAGCCGGCGTTCTCGGCCAGGAATCCGTACCCCGGGTGCACCGCCTGGGCGCCGGTGCGGGCGGCGGCCTCCAGAAGCCGCTCCACCGACAGATAGCTCTCGGACGCGGGGGCCGGTCCGATCCGTACCGCCGTGTCGGCCTCGCGGACGTGCCGGGCGTCGGCGTCCGCGTCGGAGTAGACGGCCACCGAGCGCACGCCCATCGAGCGGAGCGTGCGGATGACGCGCACGGCGATCTCGCCCCGGTTGGCCACAAGCACTGTCTCGAACATCGTCGTCCGTCCCCTCACATCCGGAAGACGCCGAACTGGGGGTCACCCAGGGGCGCGTTGGCGCAGGCGGTCAGGGCCAGGCCCAGCACCTGGCGGGTGTCGAGGGGGTCGATGACCCCGTCGTCCCAGAGGCGGGCCGTCGCGTAATAAGCGTTCCCCTGGCGCTCGTACTGCGCACGGATCGGGGCCTTGAAGGCCTCCTCGTCCTCCGCGGGCCAGGACTCTCCCCGTGCCTCCAGCTGGTCCCGCTTGACCGTGGCGAGCACGGACGCGGCCTGCTCGCCGCCCATGACCGAGATCTTGGCGTTGGGCCACATCCACAGGAAGCGGGGGGAGTAGGCCCGGCCGCACATCGAGTAGTTGCCCGCGCCGTACGAGCCGCCGACCACCACCGTCAGCTTCGGCACGCGCGTGCACGCGACCGCGGTGACCATCTTGGCGCCGTGCTTGGCGATGCCGCCCGCCTCGTAGTCGCGGCCGACCATGAAGCCGGAGATGTTCTGCAGGAACACCAGCGGGATGCCGCGCTGGTCGCACAGCTCGATGAAGTGGGCGCCCTTCTGGGCGGACTCGGAGAACAGGATGCCGTTGTTGGCGACGATCCCCACCGGGTGGCCGTGGATCCGGGCGAAGCCGGTGACCAGCGTCTGCCCGAACTCCGACTTGAACTCGGCGAAACGGGAGCCGTCGACGACCCGCGCGATGATCTCGCGGACGTCGTAAGGAGTGCGGGAGTCCACCGGCACCGCGCCGTACAGCCCGGCCGGGTCCACCTTCGGCTCGACGGACGGCTCGACCTGCCAGGGCAGGTCCCCGCGGGCGGGGAGCGTGGAGACGATCGTGCGGACGATCCGCAGCGCGTGCGCGTCGTCCTCCGCGAGATGGTCGGTCACACCCGACACCCGCGCGTGCACCTCGCCGCCGCCCAGCTCCTCCGCCGTCACCACCTCACCCGTGGCCGCCTTCACCAGCGGGGGACCGCCGAGGAAGATCGTGCCCTGGTTGCGCACGATCACCGCCTCGTCGCTCATCGCCGGGACGTACGCCCCTCCGGCCGTGCAGGAGCCGAGCACCGCCGCGATCTGCGGGATCCCCGCGCCCGACATCCGCGCCTGGTTGTAGAAGATCCGCCCGAAGTGGTCCCGGTCCGGGAACACCTCGTCCTGCATCGGCAGGAAGGCGCCGCCCGAGTCGACGAGATAGACACAGGGGAGGCGGTTGTCGAGGGCGACCTCCTGTGCGCGGAGGTGCTTCTTCACCGTCATCGGGTAGTACGTGCCGCCCTTGACCGTGGCGTCGTTGGCGACGATCACGCACTCGCGGCCGCTGACCCGGCCGATCCCGGCGATCACACCGGCCGCCGGGGCCTGCCCCTCGTACATCCCGTCGGCCGCCAGCGGGGCGAGCTCCAGGAAGGGCGAGCCGGGGTCGAGGAGGGTGTCCACGCGGTCGCGCGGGAGCAGCTTGCCCCGCGCGGTGTGCCGCGCCCGCGCCTTCTCGCCGCCGCCGAGCGCCGCCGCGGCCAGCTTGGCGCGCAGCTCCTCGACGAGCGCGCGATGCGCCTCCTCGTTGGCCCGAAAGGCCTCCGACGCGGGGTCGGCCGCGCTGTGAAGCTCCGGTGCCTCGTGCATCCTTGCGGTCCCCTCACCTTGTTAATGAGCGTTAACGCATTTCCTCCAGGTTAACGAGCGCTAACCTCCCTGTCTAGAATCATCTGCATGGCCACCAGAACCGACGCCCCCACCCGCCGCGAGCAGATCCTCAGGGAGGCCGCCCGCCTGTTCGCCGAGCGCGGCTTCCACGGCGTCGGGGTGGACGAGATAGGCGCGGCGGTCGGCATCAGCGGACCCGGTCTCTACCGGCACTTCGCGGGCAAGGACGCGATGCTCGCGGAGCTGCTGGTCGGGATCAGCGGGCAGCTGCTGACGGGGGCGAAGCGACGTCTGGCGGAGGCCGACGGGGTGCCGGCCGAGGAGGTCCTCGACTCGCTGATCGAGGGGCACATCGACTTCGCGCTCGACGACCGTCCCCTCATCACCCTGCACGACCGTGAGCTGGACCGCCTCCGGGACAGCGACCGCAAGCTGGTGCGCCAGCTGCAGCGGCAGTACGTCGAGCTATGGGTGGCGGTGGTCCGCGAGGTCTACCCGGAGCTGACCGAGCCCACCGCCCGTTCGGCGGTGCACTCGGTGTTCGGGCTGCTCAACTCCACCCCGCACCTCGGCCGCCCCGGCTCCCTGCCGGGCCGCGCGACGACGGCGCAGCTGCTGCACCGGATGGCGCGCGGCGCCTTCGCGGCGGCGGGCACCCCCTGAGGCTCCCGCGCACGCCGGGCGTGACGAGCGTTACGGGGCTGCCCTCTCTACGGCTCTTTACGGCCATGGATACTCACCGGTATCTTCGAGTCTGAGCAAGCGCTTAGACATGACCGAGTTCGTGGAGGTGGCGGAGTGCGCCGTACGGTTTTCAACGAGGATCACGAGGCGTTCCGGGAGACCATCCGCGCCTTCATCGAGGCCGAGGTCGTCCCCGTCTACGACGAGTGGTTCGCGGCCGGCCAGGCGCCGCGCGACTTCTACTACAAGCTCGGTGAGCTGGGCATCTTCGGCATCAGCGTGCCCGAGGAGTTCGGCGGCGCGGGCATGGAGACCCACAAGTTCGAGGCCGTCCTGTACGAGGAGACCTCCCGCGCGGGCGTCATGTTCGGCGGCTCCGGTGTGCACGTCCTGCTCGCCCTGCCCTACCTGAAGATGCTCGCCACCGACGAGCAGAAGAAGCGCTTCCTGCCGAAGTTCGTCACCGGCGAGGAAATGTGGGCCATCGCGATGACCGAGCCGGGCACCGGCTCCGACCTCGCGGGCATGAAGACCACCGCCAAGCTCAGTGAGGACGGCTCCCACTACGTCCTCAACGGCGCCAAGACCTTCATCACCGGCGGCGTCCACGCCGACAAGGTGATCGTCTGCGCCCGCACCGCGCCGCCCACCGCCGAGGACCGCCGCCACGGCATCTCCCTGTTCTGCGTGGACACCAAGTCCGAGGGCTACTCCGTCGGCCGCAAGCTGGACAAGCTCGGCCTGAAGGTCTCCGACACCGCCGAGCTGGCGTTCGTCGACGTCAAGGTCCCCGTCGAGGACCTGCTCGGCGAGGAGAACAAGGGCTTCTACTACCTCGGCCACAACCTGGCCTCCGAGCGCTGGGGCATCGCCTACGGCGCCTACGCGCAGGCCGCCGCCGCCGTCCGCTTCGCCAAGCAGTACGTGCAGGAGCGCACCGTCTTCGGCAAGCCGGTCGCCCACTTCCAGAACACCAAGTTCGAGCTGGCCGCCTGCCAGGCCGAGGTGGACGCCGCCCAGGCCGTCGCCGACCGCGCCCTGGAGGCCCTCGACGCCGGTGAGCTCACGCCCGCCGAGGCCGCCAGCGCCAAGCTGTTCTGCACCGAGGTCGCCCACCGCGTCATCGACCGCTGCCTCCAGCTGCACGGCGGCTACGGCTACATGAACGAGTACCCGATCGCCCGCCTGTACGCGGACAACCGCGTCAACCGCATCTACGGCGGCACCAGCGAGATCATGAAGACGATCATCGCCAAGGACATGGGCCTCTGAGCCACGTGATCCGCAGCGTATGAGCGAGGCACTCCAGTCCCTCCTCGATCTGCTCGACCTGGAGCGGATCGAGGAGGACATCTTCCGCGGGCGGTCCCGGTCCGCCGTCGTCCCGCGCGTGTTCGGCGGGCAGGTGGCGGCGCAGGCACTCGTCGCCGCCGGGCGCACGGTTCCCGAGGACCGGCACGCCCACTCCCTGCACGCCTACTTCCTGCGCCCGGGCGACCCCGGCGCGCCCATCGTCTACTCCGTCGACCGCATCCGCGACGGCCGTTCCTTCACCACCCGCCGGGTGGTCGCGGTCCAGCACGGCAAGCCGATCTTCCACCTCTCGGCGTCCTTCCAGACGTACGAGGAGGGCCTGGACCACCAGGAGCCGATGCCGCCCGCACCGGACCCGGCGACCCTGCCCACGGGCGAGGAGCGGCTGCGGAGCTACCCGCACCTGCCCGCCGAGACGGTCGAACGCTTCATCGAGGCACGGGCCGCGGTGGACCTGCGCTACGTCGAGGACCCCCCGTTCGGCAGCTTCGGCGAGCCGCGCGAACCGCACTCACAGGTCTGGTTCCGCACCCACGGCAAACTCGCCGACGACCCGCTGCTGCACGTCGTCCTCGCCACGTACGTCTCCGACATGACCCTGCTCGACTCCGTGCTGCTCGCGCACGGGCGGGGCGGCTGGGCGGTCGGTGACGTGGTGGGCGCCTCCCTGGACCACGCGATGTGGTTCCACCGCCCGTTCCGCGCCGACGAGTGGCTGCTGTACGACCAGCACTCCCCGTCGGCGTCCGGCGGCCGGGGTCTCGGCCAGGCCCGCATCTACACCCAGGACGGGCGCCTGGCCATCTCGGTCATCCAGGAGGGCGTGGTCCGCGTCCCGCGCGACTAGCGCCCCCCTGCGGGCCCCTACTGCTCCAGCCCCGCCTCCGCCAGCAGGTACGCCGTCATCGGGTCGTAGTGGCGGGGGCTGACGACGTGGTCGTCGAGGGGCACCACTACCTGGACGGTACCCTCCGCCTCCGCGAGGAACAGGGCGGGGTCGTTGCAGTCGGCGTAGCCGACCGAGTCGACGCCGTGCTGTCCCGCGTAGCCCGCCCAGCCGTGGTCGGCGACCACCAGGTCCGGCAGCGGGCGGCCCTCGCGCTCGAGGGCGGTCAGGATGGCCTTCATCGGCTCGCCGGAGTGCGTGTGCCAGAGCGTCGCGCCGTGCTCCAGGACCGCCACGTCCGCGAACTGCATCACATACCCCTCGTCCGTGGCCAGCCCGTCCGGGATCACCACGATCTCGCAGCCCGCCGCGCGCAGCGCCGCGGCCGTGGCGCGGTGCACGTCCAGCAGGCCGCCGGGGTGACCGGTCGCGAAGAGCACCCGCTGCTGCCCGTCCGCCGCCTTGCGCAGCCGGCCCGCCATCCGCTCCAGACCGGCGACGGTCAGCTCCGGATCGATGGTGTCCTGGCCGTACCGGTACTCGGGGTCGTCGTTCACCCCGACCCGCTCCGCCATCACCGCGAGCACGTCCTGCTCGTCGGTCCAGCGCTCGCCGAGTTCCAGGCCCAGCCAGTAGTGGCGGTCGCCGTTGGCCAGCTTGCGGTAGTGGGAGAGGTTGTTCTCGCGCGGGGTCGCGACATCGCCCGCGATGCGGGTGGCGATCAGGTGCTGGATGAGCTCGGCGCGGCTGGGTGTCCCGGATATCGGCATGCCCACCATTGTGAGGCAGCGCGCGGTGCGCGTCCCTGGCGTATCGAGCGCTGGGACGTGCGTCACGTACTCAGGCGACTACGTACGGATACCTAGGTCCGCTTGAGCGCGAACCACAGCTCCATGCGGACGTCCGGGTCGTCGAGATCGGCGTCCAGGAGGGTGGCGCAGCGGGCGATGCGCTGGCGCACGGTGTTGCGGTGCACGGACAGGGCGACGGCGGTGCGGTCCCAACTGCCGTGCAGGGAGAGCCAGGTGCGCAGGGTGTCCGTGAGGGCCGGGTTGCCGTCGAGGGGCGCGAGGAGGGCGCGGGCGTGGGTGTCGGCGTCCGGGGGTGCGATGAGGTCGGTGAGGGCGGGGCGGTCGCTGTGCCGGACCAGCGGGGTGCGGGTGGCGCGGGCGCGGGCGAGCGCGCGGGCGGCCTGGGTGTCGGCGGCGGGCCAGTCGGCGGGGGCGGCGGGGGCGCTGATGCCGAGGGTCCAGCCGGGGAGGGGGTTCGGTTCGCGGTCGCTCGGGAGGAGGACGCGTACGACGTCGTCGGTGAGGTCGACGAGGGCGGTGCCCAGGGCGGCGCCGAGGGCGGAGGCGGCGAGGGCGTCGGGGGGTTGTGTGGTGGGGGTGGCGTGGACGACGCGCCAACGGTCGCTGCCGAGCAGGGGGGCTACGTCCTCGGGGTCGCCGCCCAGGAGGAGACGTACGAGGGCGGAGGAGCGGGCGGCGCCGGGTGCGCTTTGATGCTCTCCTGTGAGCAGGGACAGCAGTACGGCAGCGACCGAGGCGATGGTGTGGTCGGCGGACTCGCGGTGGGGGGTGGCCACGGCGAGGACGAAGCCGTTCTCTGAGCCGAGGGCGTAGGCGGCGAGGTGAGTGTCCGCGAGGGTGTCGGTGGCGCTGGCGGGGTGGGGGCTGGGCGGGGGTGGGTTCGCTCGCCGGCGCTCGCCGGGTGCCGCTGCGCCCACCCTCCCCCACTCTCGGCTGCGCTCGAGCGGGGGGACCCCCATCGCCCCAGCGGCACGACTGCCCGCAGCTAGGGCGGATCCGCTCGCCCGGCCTCCCGCAGCTGCGGCGGATCCGCTCGCCCCGCCTCCCGCAGCCATGGCAGTTACGTCAGCCGCTGGGCGTACCACCTTCGCCAGCCCCGCCAACCCCTCCCTCACCTCCGGGCCCTGTTCCCGGCCCGCTGACGCCAGTTCCGTGCCCTCCGGGCCGTACAGCACCGCGTAGCCGTCCAGGCGGCGGGCCAGTTGGCGTAGGACCGACGGGATCGGGTCCGGGCGGGATGCCGCTGTGGCCAGGCTCTGCTGGGCCTCTGTGACGCGGCGGAGTTCCGCTACTCGGGCGCGGGCCATCAGTTGCCAGACGGCTCGGGCCACTCCCGAGAACGTGGTGCGGGGCGGGACCTCCAGGAGGGGGAGGCCGTGCAGCTCGCAGGACTCCATCAGCGCGGCCGGGACCGTGTCGTGCAGCGGGGCCAGGCCGAAGCCCAGGGCCGCGCCGCCCGCCGCGACGATGCGGGAGACGTACGCGTCGAAGTAGCCCGTGCCCGCGCCGTCCGGGATGTGCACGCCCGCCGTGAGCAGCAGCTCACCGCCCAGCAGGTACGGATACGGGTCGGCCATCTCCGAGGTGTGCGCCCAGTGGATCACGATGCCGGGGTCGGCCGGGCCGGCGATACGGCGCAGCCCCAGGTCATCGCGGGCCAGGAGGGCGTCGAGGGGGACGGGGGGTGTCGGGGGGACCGTGGGATCCGGCATGGTGGACGTTTCCTCCATTCCGTTCGGCCCGTATGGATGAAACGTACACTTCGCAGTCGCTTTCCGGCCACCTAAGGTCGGGTCAGACCGGCAGCCCGCGGGTACGGGCGGATGTCCCCGCGACGAGCCACCGGACACCTTCCATCTGCACGACACGCCACCGAGAGTGCGCGAAGGAGGCCCCCGTATGGCCGTGGACTATCTGGTCATCGTCGTCTATCTGGCCGGCATGCTGGCCATGGGCTGGTGGGGCATGCGCCGCGCCAAGTCCAAGAGTGAGTTCCTGGTGGCGGGCCGCCGCCTGGGTCCCGCCATGTACTCCGGCACCATGGCCGCCATCGTCCTCGGCGGTGCCTCCACCATCGGCGGCGTGGGCCTCGGCTACCAGTACGGCCTCTCCGGCGCCTGGATGGTCTTCACCATCGGCCTCGGCCTGCTCGCGCTGAGCATCTTCTTCTCCGCCCGCATCGCCCGGCTGAAGGTCTACACCGTCTCCGAGATGCTGGACCTGCGCTACGGCGGCCGGGCGGGCGTCATCTCCGGTGTCGTCATGTGGGCGTACACCCTGATGCTCGCGGTGACCTCCACCATCGCCTACGCCACGATCTTCGATGTCCTGTTCGACATCAACCGCACCCTCGCGATCGTCCTCGGCGGCTCGATCGTCGTCGCGTACTCCACGCTCGGCGGCATGTGGTCGATCACGCTGACCGACATGGTGCAGTTCGTCGTCAAGACGATCGGTGTGCTGCTCCTGCTGCTGCCGATCGCCGTCGTCAAGGCGGGCGGGTTCAGCGAGATGAAGGCCCAGTTGCCCACCGAGTACTTCGACCCGCTGGGCATCGGCGGCGAGACGATCTTCACGTACGTCCTGATCTACACCTTCGGCATGCTGATCGGGCAGGACATCTGGCAGCGCGTGTTCACCGCCCGCAGCGACACCACCGCCAAGTGGGGCGGCACCGTCGCCGGCACCTACTGCCTCGCCTACGCCGTCGCCGGCGCGGTGATCGGTACGGCAGCCAAGGTGATGTACCCGAAGCTCGCCAGCCCCGACGACGCCTTCGCGACCATCGTCAAGGACGAGCTGCCGATCGGCGTGCGCGGACTGGTCCTGGCCGCCGCGCTCGCCGCGGTGATGTCGACGTCCTCCGGTGCGCTGATCGCCTGCGCCACCGTCGCCAACAACGACATCTGGTCCCGGCTGCGCGGCATCGTCAAGCCGTCCGGCGAGGAGCACGACGAGGTCAAGGGCAACCGCGCCTTCATCCTGATCATGGGTGTCGCGGTGATCGCCACGTCCATCGCGCTCAACAACGTCGTCGAGGCGCTGACCGTCGCGTACAACCTGCTCGTCGGCGGGCTGCTCGTGCCGATCCTCGGCGGGCTGCTGTGGAAGCGCGGCACCGCGCAGGGCGCCCTCGCGGCCGTCGCCGTCGGCGGACTGGCCGTCGTCGGACTGATGGCCGGTTACGGCATCCTCGCCAACGAGCCGATCTACTACGGTCTGCTCGCCTCCCTCGCCGCCTATGTCGTGGTCTCCCTGGCGACCCTGGCGACCGACGCGGCCGTCCTCGCCGCCTGGCGTGAACGCCTCGCCGGGCGCGGCGGCCCCGAAACCGAATCCGTGTCCGAAGCGGTGCCCGCGGCCCAGTAGAGTCGATGGGCAAGCAGTACATACGCGACGAAGCGTAGGAAAGAAGGCAGTTTTCATGAGCAGCAACGAGACGCCCCGCGGCCCCGTCGACTCCTCCCGCATACCGCGGTACGCCGGCCCCGCGACCTTCGCCCGGCTGCCCCGCCTCGACGAGGTCGGCACCGCCGATGTCGCGGTGGTGGGTGTGCCGTTCGACTCGGGCGTCTCGTACCGGCCGGGCGCCCGCTTCGGCGGCAACGCGATCCGCGAGGCGTCCCGGCTGCTGCGCCCCTACAACCCGGCGCAGGACGCCTCGCCCTTCGCCCTCGCGCAGGTCGCGGACGGCGGCGACATCGCCGTGAACCCGTTCAACATCAACGAGGCCGTGGAGACGATCGAGGCCGCCGCCGACGACCTGCTCGGCACCGGCGCCCGCCTGATGACCCTCGGTGGCGACCACACGATCGCGCTCCCGCTGCTGCGCTCGGTGGCGAAGCAGCACGGCCCGGTCGCCCTGCTCCACTTCGACGCCCACCTGGACACGTGGGACACCTACTTCGGCGCCGAGTACACGCACGGCACCCCGTTCCGCCGGGCCGTCGAGGAGGGCATCCTCGACACCTCCGCCCTGTCCCACGTCGGCACCCGCGGCCCGCTCTACGGCAAGCAGGACCTCACCGACGACGAGAAGATGGGCTTCGGCATCGTCACCTCCGCGGACGTCTACCGCCGGGGCGCCGACGAGATCGCCGACCAGCTGCGCCAGCGCATCGGCGACCGCCCGTTGTACATCTCCATCGACATCGACTGCCTCGACCCGGCGCACGCGCCCGGCACCGGCACCCCCGAGGCGGGCGGCATGACCTCCCGCGAACTGCTGGAGATCCTGCGCGGGCTGGCGTCCTGCAACCTGGTCTCGGCGGACGTGGTCGAGGTCGCCCCGGCCTACGACCACGCGGAGATCACCTCGGTCGCCGCCTCCCACACCGCATACGAACTGACCACGATCATGTCCCGCCAGATTGCAGAGGCCCGCGCGAAGTGACGCACGACCACGACCTGGTACTCCGCCCGACGCCGGCCCAGACGGAGGCCGCGCTGAATCCTCCCCCCGGCCGCAACGGCGGAGACCTGGTCGTGGAGACCCTGGCCGGGCTCGGCGCGACCACCGTCTTCGGCCTGCCCGGCCAGCACGCCCTCGGCATGTTCGACGCCCTGCGCCGCTCCGACCTGCGCTACATCGGCCTGCGGGTGGAGAACAACGCGGGCTTCGCGGCGGACGCGTACGGCAGGATCACGGGTGAGGCGGCCCCGCTGCTGCTCTCGACGGGCCCTGGCGCCCTCACCTCCCTGGCCGCGCTGCAAGAGGCGGCGGCGGCGTCGGCCCCCGTGTTGGCGATCAGCAGCCAGATCCCCACGGCGGGCCTGGGCGGCGGCCGGCACGGCTACCTCCACGAACTCCCCGACCAGGCGGCGTCGTTCAGGGGAGTGGTCAAGTCCGTCCACACGGTCCGTACACAGTCGCAGATCCCGTCGGCGATCGCCGCGGCCTGGAAGTCGGTGCTGACGGCTCCGCACGGCCCGGTGTGGGTGGAGATCCCGCAGGACGTGCTGCTGGCGGAGACGCGGCTGCCGGTGGTGACGGCGATGGACGCGACGCCGGACGAGCTCCCCCCACGCCCCGAACTGACGGCTGTGGCCGCCCACTTGCTGTCTGGTTCGGCCCGCCCGGCGATCATCGCGGGCGGGGGAGTGGTCCGCGCGGACGCGTCGGGCAAGCTGAAGCAGCTGGCGGAACGCCTCCAGGCCCCGGTCGTCACGACGTTCGGCGGCAAGGGCGCGTTCCCCTGGACCCACCCCCTGTCCCTCCAGTCCTGGCTGGAGGACCGCCACACCACGGACTTCCTGGAGGACGCGGACGTCCTGCTGGTCGTAGGCTCGGGCCTGGGCGAACTCTCCTCGAACTACCACACGTTCAAGCCCCGGGGCCGAGTCATCCAGATCGAGGCCGACGCCGGGAAGCTGGAGTCCAACCACCCCGCCCTCGGCATCCACGCGGACGCCCGCCTGGCCCTTCAGGCCCTGCTGGAGACGGTGGAGCGACGAGAGGACGACACGGCGCGTGAGCGCGTGACGGAGCTGCTGTCGAAGGTCGCGGCCCGCATCGCCGCGCAGGACCTCACCCTGGAGCAGGAGATCCTGGCCTCGGTCCGCCGAGCCCTCCCCGCCGACTCCCCGTCCTTCTGGGACATGACGATCCTGGCGTACTGGGCCTGGTCCGCCTTCGACGCCAAGGGCCCCAACCTCCTGCACTCCGCTCAGGGCGCGGGCGGCCTCGGCTACGGCTTCCCGGCCGCCCTCGGCGCGGCGACCGCCGACCCTACCCGCCCGGTCCTCGCCGTCTCCGGCGACGGCGGCGCCCTGTACTCCATCGCCGAACTGGCCACGGCGAGGCAGCACGACCTCCCGGTCACCTGGCTCATCGTCGACGACGGCGGCTACGGCATCCTCCGCGAGTACATGACCGACGCCTTCGGCCGCCCGACAGCCACGGAACTGACCCGCCCGGACTACGTGGCCCTGGCGGAGTCCTTCGGCGTCCCCGGCATCCGCACGACCCCGGAAACCTTGGAACAGGACCTCACCAAGGCCCTGTCAACCCCGGGCCCGTCCGTGGTCGTCCTCCCGGCGGTCCTGCGAATGTTCGCGCCTACGCACCTGGGCTGAGAGCGGGCGGGAGCTGTTCGCGGACCCAGGCGGGATCGGGGTTGGTGTGCGCCTGGCCCGCCACGCCTGCCGGGACCTTGTAGAGGAAGGAACCCTTCCGGTCGCGGGAGCATCTGCTGCTCCGTGAGCAGGGACGTACGGGGTCAGGAGACCTTCGAGCCGGAACCAGGCGCGGGTGGGCGGCGGGTGCTCGGGGCGGCGGCGGTGGGCAGTGCGCCGATGGAGGTGCTCGACTTTCTGCTGCCGCTGTGGGCCGGGTCCGAGCTGAAGGCGGGTGCCTCCACCGTCGGTGCGCTGATCGCCGTCGAGGCGGTGCTTTCGCTGGTCGTGAGGCCGGTCGCCGGTGAGTTGTCCGACCGGCTCGATCCGCGGCGGGTCGCGGCAGCCGGGGCCGTGCTGTACGCGCTGTCCTTCGCCGGGTACGCGCTCGCCGGCAGTCTCGCGCCCGCCTTCGTCGCGGCGGCGCTCGGGGGTGCCGGTGGGGCGCTGTTCTGGGTCGCCCTCGACACCTGGACCGGCCGCCGCGCCGCCGGCAACGGCACCGCCGCGTACGGCAAGCTGCTCTCCGCCTCCGGGCAGGGCGCCTTCGTCGGCTATTTGATCGCGTTCACCGTGCTGCAGAACGCCGGCTACCGGCCCCTGTTCTGGGTCGGGTGCGGTGCCTGCGCCGTCGCCGCTGCCTTGCTGGTCGTACGGCCGGAAACCGAGCGGGGAGTGCAGGCCCCGGCGCCGTCCGAAGCACCCGGCGACGGCACGCAGCGGCGGCTGCTGCCGCTCATGGTCCTCGCCGCCGTCACCGCCGGTGCCGAGGCCGGGCTGTGGATGCTTCTGCTGCTGCAGCTCCAGGGCGAGTACGGGCTGACGCCGACCGAGACCGCGCTCGTCTTCGCGCCCGGTTTCATCGTGTTCATCCTGCTCCCGGAGCACGCCCACCGGATCACCGACCGGGTGGGCCGCAGCTGGACCATGGGGGTGTCCTTCGCGGCGTCGGCGCTCTTCGCGGGCGGACTGGCCGTGGTCTCCGGCCCGGGACCGGTCGCCGTGCTGTGGACGCTCGTCGCGGCCTGTCTCGCCGCGCAGATCCCCGTGGAGCAGGCCACCGTCGCCGCCGCGGCCGGCGGGCGGACCGGCAGGGCCATGGGGCGGTACGAGAGTGCCCGCCTCGTCGGCGTGCTGGTGGGCCCGCCGTTGCTCGGGCTCGTCTACGAGTCACACGGCTGGACGGCGGCCTGCCTGACCTCGGCGGCCATCGCCCTCACCGCCGCCGCCTTCGCGCCCTGGGCGATCCAAGCCCTCCGGCTGCCCGAGGAGCCCGCGCCCAAGACGACCCTACGGGACACCGACGCCCCCGACGACGACCTCTCCCCCCAGGACCACGCCCGCAAAGAGCGCCGCGACTGGCTGACCCACACCTGCATTTTCGTGCCCGGCGCGTCGCTCCTGTGGATCCTGGACGTGACCCTGGCCGCACGTATCTGGCTCACCATCTGGATCATCGACACCCTCTGGTCCTGGTCCTACACGCTCTTCCCCCGGCGGAACCCGCCACAGAAGAAGGGATGAAATCCGCCCCCGAGCGCGTTGGTGCCTTCCGGTAGATCAGGACGGAAGAACGACGCACAACGAACGGAAGGCACCGCGTGGACGCGCAACGGGGATGGGCACGGCGCTTGGCCGGATACGCGTGGCGGTATCCCAAGGACGTCGTCCTGGCCCTCGGCTCCTCCCTCGCCGGGATGGCGGTCATGGCCCTCGTCCCGCTGATCACCAAGGTGATCATCGACGACGTCATCGGCGACCACACCCGCGCGATGATGCCCTGGGCCGCCGCCCTCATCGGCGCCGCGCTGCTCGTCTACGTCATGACCTACATCCGCCGCTACTACGGCGGCCGGCTCGCCCTCGACGTCCAGCACGACCTGCGGACCGACATGTACCGGGCGATCACCCGGCTCGACGGCAGACGTCAGGACGAACTGTCCACGGGGCAAGTCGTCGGACGGGCCACCAGTGATCTCCAGCTGATCCAGGGTCTGCTGTTCATGCTGCCGATGACCATCGGCAACATCCTGCTGTTCCTGATCTCCCTCGGGATCATGGCCTCGCTGTCCCTGCCGCTCACCCTCGTCGCCCTCGCCGTCGCCCCCGCCCTGTGGTGGATCGCCAAGCGCAGCCGCACCCGGCTGCACCCCTCCACCTGGTACGCGCAGGCGCAGGCCGCCGCCGTCGCCGGTGTGGTCGACGGGGCGGTCAGCGGCGTGCGCGTGGTGAAGGGCTTCGGGCAGGAGGACCAGGAGACCGGCAAGCTGCGCGAGGTCGGCCGGCGGCTGTACGCGGGGCGGCTGCGCACGATCCGCCTGAACAGCAGGTACACCCCCGCCCTCCAGGCCGTCCCCGCGCTCGGCCAGGTCGCGATGCTCGCCCTCGGCGGCTGGCTCGCCGTGCGCGGCCACATCACGCTCGGCACGTTCGTCGCCTTCTCCACCTACCTCGCCCAGCTCGTCGGCCCGGTCCGGATGCTCGCCGTCGTCCTCACCGTCGGCCAGCAGGCCCGCGCCGGCACCGAACGCGTCCTGGAGCTGATCGACACCGAGCCGTCCATCGCCGACGGCACCAAGGAGCTGCCCGCCGACGCGCCCGCGACCGTCGAGTTCGACGACGTCTCCTTCGGCTACGAACCCGGGCAGCCGGTCCTCGACGGCCTGTCCTTCGAGATCCGCCCCGGCGAGACCCTCGCCGTCGTCGGCTCCTCCGGCTCCGGCAAGTCCACCGTCTCCCTCCTCCTGCCGCGCTTCTACGACGTCACGCGCGGCGCCGTCCTCGTCGGCGGCCACGACGTGCGCGAGCTGACCACCGAGTCCCTGCGCGCCGCGATCGGCCTGGTCCCCGAGGACTCCTTCCTCTTCTCGGACACCGTCCGCAACAACATCGCCTACGGCCGCCCGGACGCCACCGAGGAGCAGATCGTGGCCGCCGCCCGCGCGGCCCAGGCGGACCGTTTCATCGCCGAGCTGCCCGACGGCTACGACACCACGGTCGGCGAACACGGCCTGACCCTCTCGGGCGGCCAGCGCCAGCGCATCGCGCTCGCCCGCGCGATCCTCACCGACCCCCGCCTGCTGGTCCTCGACGACGCCACCTCCGCCGTCGACGCGCGCGTGGAGCACGAGATCCACGAGGCGCTCAAGGAGGTCATGCGGGGCCGTACGACCCTGCTGATCGCCCACCGCCGCTCCACCCTCAACCTCGCCGACCGCATCGCCGTCCTCGACGGCGGCCGGCTCGCCGACCTCGGCACCCACGAGGAACTCCAGCGCCGCTCGCCCCTGTACCGCCGTCTGCTCACCGACCCCGACGAGCTCGGCGCCGTCTCCCCGGGCCACACCCCGCCCGCCGAGCCGCGGCAGGAGGACACCTCCGTCCGCGCCGAGCTGGACGCCGAGTTCGACGCCGAGCGCGGGGTCACCCCCCGGCTGTGGACCGGCGACCGCGAGCCGAAGGACACCGCCCTGTCCGGCTCCCCGGCCACCCCCGAACTGCTCGCCCAGGTCGAGGCCCTGCCCCCGGCCACCGACGTGCCCGACGTCGACGAGAAGCGTGCCGTCCAGCCCGAGGAGTCGTACGGCCTGCGCCGCCTGCTCAAGGGCTTCGGACTCGCGCTCCTCGTCAGCCTCGGCCTCGTCGCCGTCGACGCCGGGATGGGCCTGCTGCTGCCGGTGCTGATCCGGCACGGCATCGACTCCGGTGTCACCCAGAACGCCCTCGGCGCGGTCTGGGCGGCCTCCCTGCTCGCCCTGCTCACGGTGGCCGTGCAGTGGGCGGCGCAGATCGGCGAGACCCGGATGACCGGCCGCACCGGCGAACGTGTCCTGTACGCGCTGCGGCTGAAGATCTTCGCCCAGCTCCAGCGGCTCGGCCTCGACTACTACGAGCGCGAGCTGACCGGCCGGATCATGACCCGGATGACCACCGACGTCGACGCCCTGTCGACGTTCCTGCAGACCGGCCTGGTCACCGCGTTCGTCTCGCTGGTCACCTTCTTCGGGATCATGGTCGCCCTGCTGGTGATCGACATACAGCTCGCGCTCGTCGTGTTCGCCACGCTGCCCCTGCTGATCGTCGCCACGTACTTCTTCCGCCGGGCGAGCGTGAAGGCGTACGAACTGGCCCGCGAGCGGGTCTCGGCCGTCAACGCCGATCTCCAGGAGTCGGTGGCCGGGCTGCGGATCGTGCAGGCCTTCCGGCGCGAGCGGGACGGCGGGCGGCGGTTCGCCGAGCGGAGCCTGGCCTACCGCAGTGCCCGTATCCGGGGTCAGTGGCTGATCTCCATCTACTTCCCGTTCGTGCAGTTCCTGTCGTCCGTGGCGGCGGCGGCCGTGCTGATCGTGGGCGGCGCCCGGGTCGACGACGGGACGCTGACGACCGGTGCGCTGGTGGCGTACCTGCTCTACATCGACCTGTTCTTCGCCCCGGTGCAGCAGCTGTCCCAGGTCTTCGACGGCTACCAGCAGGCGTCCGTCTCCCTCGGCCGCATCCAGCAGCTGCTCCAGGAGCCGACCTCCACCCGGCCCGCGGTCAAGCCCCTCGACGTACCGGTCCTGCGCGGGGAAATCGCCTTCGAGGACGTGCACTTCAAGTACGGCGACGACGAAGAAGCGCTCAGCGGCATCGACCTGCGCATCCCCGCCGGACAGACCGTCGCGTTCGTCGGCGAGACCGGCGCCGGGAAGTCCACCCTGGTCAAGCTGGTCGCCCGGTTCTACGACCCCACCGGCGGCCGGGTCACCGTCGACGGCACGGATCTCAGGGACCTCGACCTCACGGCGTACCGGCACCGCCTGGGCGTCGTCCCGCAGGAGGCGTACCTCTTCCCCGGCACCGTCCGCGACGCCATCGCCTACGGCCGCCCGGACGCCACCGACGCCGAGGTCGAGGCGGCGGCCCGCGCGGTCGGGGCGCACGAGATGATCGCCACGCTGGAGGGCGGCTACCTCCACGAGGTCGCCGAACGCGGCCGCAACCTCTCCGCCGGCCAGCGCCAGCTGATCGCCCTCGCCCGCGCCGAGCTGGTCGATCCGGACATCCTGCTCCTGGACGAGGCGACGGCCGCCCTGGACCTCGCGACCGAGGCCCAGGTGAACCAGGCCACCGACCGCCTGGCCGGCCGCCGCACGACCCTGGTGGTCGCCCACCGCCTGACCACGGCCGCCCGCGCGGACCGGGTCGTCGTCATGGACGGCGGACGCGTCGCCGAGGACGGCACCCACGACGAGCTGCTGCAACAGGGCGGGAAGTACGCGGAGTTGTGGCGGACCTTCATCGGGGAGGACACCGCGGCGGTGCTTTCGTAACAGCCGCGCAACCGTTCCGCCTACGTCATGCGTCCGTACACCCGTACGCCGTTGGACGCGCTCGGGCGCGATACGGGAGGGACGACTGTGGGCAGTGGAGCGATACGCCGGCGACTCGCGCTCGGTCTGGCCGTGCTGACCGCCTCCGGGCTGCTCGCGGTCGCCGCTCCCGCGGAGGCGCACGCCGCCTCGCCCTGCCCCGGACGCAAGGTGCGCACCCTGCCGTTCTCCACCGGCACCGTCGTCGTCTACAAGCGCGGCGGCTACGTCTGCGCCGTCACGCTCGCCAAGAAGCCGGGCGCCAAGCGGCTGATGTCGGTCAGTGTCCGGGCGCGCGGCGGCCGGCCGGTCGTCGACGAGGGCCGCTACCAGCGCCACGCGGGCCCGGTGACCGTGCACGCCGGGCGACGCTGCGTCTGGGTGAAGGGCAGGGTGAGCGGCGGCTCGGTCAGCTCCGGCTGGATCCTGTGCTGAACTCCCGCCACCCATAAGGCATGTCCATAGGGTTTTCCCTATGTCCCCTGGTGCCCCATGGAGTTGGTCCGCTAGCTTCCGGCGCACATATGTCTCACAGGGGAGTGCGCATGCGCAAGGCGCTCAGATGGCTGCTGGCGCTCACGGTGCTGATAGGCACGATGAGCACGGCGGGCGCGGCCACCGCCGCCGAGCCGGAGGCCAACGGCACCACCGACAGCAGCACCACCGACAGCACGACCGACATCAAGGACCGGCTGCTCGCCGTACCCGGCATGAGCCTGGTCGAGGAGAAGCCGTACACCGGCTACCGCTTCTTCGTCCTCAACTACACCCAGCCCGTCGACCACCGCCGCCCCTCCAAGGGCACGTTCCAGCAGCGCATCACCGTGCTGCACAAGGACGTCAGCCGGCCGACCGTCTTCTACACCAGCGGCTACAACGTCTCCACCACGCCCCGCCGCAGCGAGCCGACCCAGATCGTGGACGGCAACCAGGTCTCCATGGAGTACCGCTTCTTCACCCCGTCCCGGCCCGACCCGGCCGACTGGTCCAAGCTGGACATCTGGCAGGCCGCCAGCGACCAGCACCGCATCTTCAAGGCGCTGAAGAAGATCTACTCCGAGAACTGGATCTCCACTGGCGGCTCCAAGGGCGGCATGACGGCCACCTACTACGAGCGCTTCTACCCGCGCGACATGGACGGTGTCGTCGCCTACGTCGCCCCCAACGACGTGGTGAACAAGGAGGATTCGGCCTACGACCGCTTCTTCGCGAAGGTCGGCACCAAGGAGTGCCGCGACCGCCTGAACGGCGTGCAGCGCGAGGCGCTGGTGCGCCGCGAGGCCCTCAAGAAGAAGTACGAGGCCTACGCCGCCGAGAACGAGTACACCTTCGACACCATCGGCAGCCTCGACCGCGCCTACGAGGCCGTCGTCCTCGACTACGTGTGGGGCTTCTGGCAGTACAGCACCCTGAAGGACTGCACGAGCATCCCGGCGGACGCCAAGAACGCCACCGACGACGAGATCTGGACGTCGATCGACACGATCTCCGGCTTCTCCTTCTACACCGACCAGGGCCTCGGCCAGTACACGCCGTACTACTACCAGGCCGGCACCCAACTGGGCGCGCCCACCATCCAGTTCCCGCACATCGAGAAGAAGTACATCCGCTACGGCTACCAGCCGCCGCGCAACTTCGTGCCCCGCTCGATCCCGATGAAGTTCGAGCCGTGGGCCATGCGGGACGTCGACACCTGGGTGAAGCACAACGCCCGCCAGATGCTGTTCGTCTACGGCGAGAACGACCCCTGGGGCGCCGAGCCGTTCCGCCTCGGACACGGCGCGCGTGACTCCTACGTCCTGACCGCCCCCGGCATGAACCACGGCGCCAACGTGGCCGGTCTGGTCCCCGAGGAGAAGGCGCTCGCCACCGCCCGCATCCTCGACTGGGCGGACGTCACGCCGAGCGCGGTGCAGGACAACCCGGCGGCGGCGAAGCCGCTGGCGAAGTTCGACGCCAAGCTGGACAAGCGCAACGTGGAGCAGGAGCGGACGCTGCGTCCGTGACACGGGTGACGCGGCACTACACCGGGCGGGCGCAGCCCACCGGTGCGTCGCCGCCGAGCCGGACATAGAGGGCCGTGGACGCCGGGCACTTCGACCGGCTGTCCACGGCCTTCGTCACCTTGTACTCCGGCTGGTGCTCGCCCTTGCCGTCGCAGGCCGTCTCGCGCACCTTGCCGTCGTCCAGGCTGTAGACGCAGTCGCCGACGACGGTGCGCGGCCCGCCCCCGCCGCCCGGATCCCCGGGGTGCGGCGGCTGGAGGTTGCGCATACAGGCGTAGCCGCGCGGCACCGCCCCGTCGCCGTCCTCGTCGGAGGAGGGGCGCTGCTCGCTGATGTGCAGCACGAAGTCGGTGGTCCCCGGGCAGCGCGGCCCGTTCTTCATGGTGCCGTCGTGCCGGGCGACCACCCGGGCCGCCGCACGCTCACTGGCGCACGACACCTCGGTGAAACTGGTCCGGCCGAACGAGCTGCACTCGTCGACCGCGAGGAACACCGCCCCGTACCCGGACGGCCGGGTCGGCACCGGCGAGGCCGTCGCGGACGACCGCTCACCCAGCCGCCCGTCCTCCTCGCCCCCGCCGCCCGGCGCACTCTGGCAGCCCGTCATCAGGACCACGAGCGCGCACAACGCCCCCACAGAACTTCTCACCCGCATAGCATCCCCCCGGACACCCCCGTCCAGCGTGACCCGCCGCGGCGGACCACGCCAGACATACGGGGTGGTTTGCGCACCTTGGGGGTGGTGCGCCGGGTGTGCGGCGTACGCGGGCTACGCCGGGATGCGTACGCGCACCGGTGTCACCGGTACCGCAGGCCGTGCCCGACGGGGAACAGCACCTGCGCCGGATCGTCCGCCCGCTGCACCGGCACCGGCAGCTCACCGCGCGGATCCACCTTGCCGGCGATCACCCGGGCCGCCGCCCGCAGTTCGACGTCGGTCCAGGCGTACGCCGCCACATACGCCGGTACGCCGGGCAGATGGGCCACGTCGTACGGGTTGCGGATCGCCACCGCCACCACCGGCTTCCCGGTGGCGAGGAGCTGCTCGACGAGCGTCTTCTGGCTGCCGGCCGCCGAGACGTTGTACGTCCCGACGACCACCGCGTCGGCGTCCTGGGCCGCCGCGACCGCCTTGGCGATGGACGCCGCCGAGGGGGCGATGCCGGTCGACAGGGCGGTGGCGGTGAAGCCCAGCTCGGTCAGCGCGCCCGCGAGCACACCGGTCGGCGGTCCCGTCGTACCGGACGGGGAGGCCGGATCGGCGCCGACGACCAGCAGCTTCTTGTGCCGGCGCCGGGACAGGGGCAGCAGCCGCTCCTCGTTGACCAGCAGGGTCGTCGTCCGCTCGGCGATCCGGTCGGCGGAGGCGAGATGGGACCGGGTCCCGACCGTGCGGTCCACGTCCGCGTGGGAGACGTACGGGTCCTTGAACAGCCCGAGTTTCGCCTTCAGCCGCAGAATGCGCAGGATCGATTCGTCGAGCCGGGCCTCGGTCAGCTCGCCGTCCCGCACCGCGTTGAGCACGGCGTTCCACGCCACGTCCAGGGAGGGCGGGTTGAGCAGCTGGTCCACGCCCGCCTTCAGCGCCAGCACCGGCACCCGGTCGTCGCCGTACTTGGTCCGCACGCCCTCCATGCCGAGGGAGTCGGTCACCACCACACCGTCGTAGCCCAGCTCCTCGCGCAGGATGCCGGTCATGATCGGGCGGGACAGGGTGGCCGGGTCCTCGGCGGGGTCGAGGGCCGGGACGACGATGTGCGCCGTCATGATCGAGTCGATGCCGGCGGCGATCGCGGCCCGGAACGGCGGCGCGTCCAGCTGCTCCCACTGCTCACGGGTGTGGTGGATCCAGGGCAGCTTGGCGTGGCTGTCGTCGACGGTGTCGCCGTGGCCGGGGAAGTGCTTGGCCGTCGAGGCGACACCGGACGACTGGTAGCCCTTGACCTCCGCCGCGACAAGGCCGCCGACCGCCTCCGGTACAGAACCGAAGGACCGTACGCCGATGACGGGGTTGGCGGGATTGACGTTGACGTCGGCGACGGGGGAGTAGTTCTGGCGGATGCCCATGGCGCGGAGTTCCTGCCCGGCGATCCGCCCGAGCGTGCGCGCGTCGGACCGGGAGCCTCCCGCGCCGACCGCCATGGCGCCCGGGAACAGGGTGGCGGGCTCGCCCACACGGGCGACTATCCCGTGCTCCTGGTCGGTGGAGATCAGCACCGGCAGTCCGCGCGGCAGGTCCAGGGACGCCTTCTGGATGCCGTTGGACAGATCCGCGATCTGGTGCGGCTCGCGGGTGTTGTGCGCCCAGGCGAAGTAGATGATCCCGCCCACGCGGTACTTGGCGAGCAGTTCGGCGGCCGTGCGGACGCCGATCTCCTTGAGGTTGGCGTCGATGTCGGCCTGGTCCGGTGCGGTGGCGGAGTGGCCGTAGACCCGCATCACGAACAGCTGGCCGACCTTCTCCTCCAGGGTCATCCCGGAGATGAGCGCGCGGAGCGCGGCGTCGTGGCGGGTGTCGGGCCTGCCGGTCGCCGCGTGGACGGTGCCGCCGGCGGCCAGGACGGTGGTGACGCCCGCCGTGGCGGCGAGGACGGTGCGTCTGGACGGACGTGCGGTGCTTCCCGTGCTTCCCGTGCTGCTGTCGGGCACGTGCACTCCTTCCGGAGGTGATCCGCGGGGATCCGCTGAAGGAAACTTCCAAGAGGTCACCAATATCCGGGAAGTTTCTGCCAGTCAAGGGAATGCACAGTACTCAACGAGGGGCCGCCATCGGCGCAGTTGGAGGGGGGCGCGCCGATGGCGGCGTGCTGCCGGCCGCGGTACGGCGGAGAGGGTGGGTCAGCGATCGCAGCCAGCAGCGAAGCCGACACCGCACCACGGAGACTCGTCCGGCAACTCGCGAGTTGGACGGGCGGGGGTGGGGGTGGGTTCCCGGGGTGAGGAGGATTTCCCGAAGTCGGTGCGAGAGAGGGGGGTGTGCTCAGCGGGGCACTCGAGCCGACACCTTCGGCCAGTGTTCGCGCAGCGTGCGGACCGTTTCCGCGATGGCCGGGCGGCGGGCCGCTCCCGTGCGCCACAGGGCGTACAGGCGGCGTACGGGCATGGGGTCGAGGGGGACCTCGACCACGCCTGCGGGGAGCGGGCCCCGGCCCAGGCGGGGGATCAGGGCGATGCCGAGCCCGGCGGCGACCAGAGCGACGAGCGTCGGGTTCTCGTCGGCCTGGTGGACGATCTCCGGCTCGTGCCCGGCCGCCCGCAGGGTGCGCACCAGCCACTCGTGGCAGACCCGCCCCGGCGGCTGGCAGATCCACCGCTCACCGCCCAGCTCCTCCCGCCGCACCGCCGTACGTCCCGCGAAGGCGTGCCCCTCGGGTACGAGCAGATCGCACAGGTCGTCCCCGACGACCGCCTGTTCCACCCCCGCGGGCGCCGGCAGCGGCGCGATGTCCCAGTCGTGCGCGACCACGAGATCGACCGCCCCCTTGGCCACCAGGTCCACCGACAGATGGGGGTCGACCTCGCTCAGCCGGGTGTCCAGGGCGGGGTGACGCCGCGCCAGATCGGCCAGCACCGGCGGCATCAGCCCGCGCGCCGCCGACGGGAACGCCGCGATGGTCAGCCGCCCGGCCGGCACCCCGCGCCGCTCCTCCAGCTCCGTCTCCGCCCGCTCCACGATCGCCAGCAACTCCTGAGCGGCGGCGACCAGTTGATGCGCCTCGTCGGTCAGCCGTACGCCACGGCCCTCCCGTTCGAGCAGCACGGTCCTGGTCTCCCGCTCCAGCTTGGCGATCTGCTGGGAGACGGCGGAGGAGGTGTACCCGAGCGCCACGGCCGCCGCCCCGACCGTGCCGTGGACGGAGACGGCGTGCAGGGCGCGCAGCCGCTGGAGGTCGAGCATGGCCACTCCCCGATCGATTAGCGATGCTTCATCCAACCATGCAGGAATCATCGCTGGTGCTGAAGTGTGTACTCCGGTGATCCTCGACGCATGCGACCTTCCCATCTCCTGCTGGCCGTCCTCGTCGCCGCCGTCTGGGGCGTGAACTTCACCGTCATCGAGGTCGGCCTCGACCACTTCCCGCCGCTGCTGTTCTCCGCGCTGCGCTTCCTCGTGGCGGCGCTGCCCGCGGTGTTCTTCGTGGGGCGGCCCAAGGTGGCCTGGAAGTGGATCGTGGGCGTCGGCCTGGCCCTGGGCGTGGCCAAGTTCGGGCTGCTGTTCGTCGGCATGGACGCGGGGATGCCGGGCGGGCTCTCCTCCCTGGTGCTTCAGGTCCAGGCGGTCTTCACCGCCCTGTTCGCCTTCGCGCTCCTCGGCGAACGCCCGTCCCGGATCCGGCTCGCCGGCATGGCGGTGGCCCTGGCCGGCGTCGGCGTCGCGGCCATCGACGAGGGCACCTCGGGCCCCCTGCTCGGGTTCGCCCTGGTGATCGCGGCGGCGGCCTGCTGGGGCGTGTCGAACATCCTGACCCGCAAGGCGGCACCACCGGATGCCCTGAACTTCATGATCTGGGTGAGCACCGTCCCGGTCCTGCCCCTGCTGGCCCTGTCGCTGCTCCTCGAAGGCCCCTCGCGGGACGCCGAGGCGCTGCGCGGGCTCGACTGGCAGGGCGCGGGCACGGTGCTCTTCGTGGCCTGGGTCGCGACGGTGTTCGGCTTCGGCGCCTGGGGCTGGCTGCTGCGCCGTCACCCGGCGTCCACCGTCGCGCCGTTCTCCCTGCTCGTCCCGGTCTTCGGCATGTCCTCGGCCGCCCTGTTCCTGGGCGAGTCGGTGACGCCGCTGCGCTGGTGCGCGGCGGCGCTGCTGGTCGGCGGGGTGGCGCTGGCGTCGATCACGCTCCCGCGCCGCCGGACGGCCGCCCCGGTGCCGGAGCCTCAGCCGGTGGAGGCAGCGGGACTCACGCCGAGTCGTTGAGCAGCCGCGCCAGATGCTCGCGCCCGGACCCGAGCAGCTCGGGCAGCGGGGTGGCCTCGGGATACCAGCGCTTCTCGTACTCCCAGCACAGCCAGCCGTCCCAGCCGTGCCGGGAGAGGACCTCCACGCAGTCGGTCAGCGGCAGGATGCCCGCGCCGAGGGCGAGGGGCGTGGTGTCGTCGGGGGAGGCGATGTCCTTGACCTGGACGTAGCCGAGGTGCGGGGAGAGCGCCGCGAAGGTCTCCGCGGGCTGCTCGCCGCCCAGCCAGGTGTGCATCACGTCCCACAGGGCGCCCACCTGGCGATGCCCGACCAGCCCGAGGATGCGCATCATGTCCGCGCCGGTGCGGTGCGAGTCGTGGGTCTCCAGCAGGATGCGGACGCCGAGATCGGCGGCGTACTCGGCGGCCGTGCCCAGCCGGCGCGCGGCGGCGGCGTCGGCCTCCTCGCCGCTCTGCTCGGCATCGGCGCCCGGGAAGACCCTCACATACGGGGCGCCCAGATCCCGGGCCAGCTCCAGCAGGGCGCGCACCTCGGTGATCACGATCTCGTCGTCGCAGGGCGCCGCGACCTTCGCGTACCCGCCCAGACCCAGGATCTCGACACCGGCCGCCTTGAACTCGGCGGCGACATCGGCCCGTTCGGTGGGGGAGAGGCCCGAGTGGACGGGTTCCTCGGGATGGGCGCGCAGTTCGATGCCGTGATAGCCGTGCGCGGTCGCGAGGCGCAGCACATCGGCCACGGGCAGGCCGGGGACACCGAGGGTGGAGAACGCCAGCTTCATAATCGGGACCCTACCCGCGACGCCGCCGGGTAGCTCCCCCTCGTTGCTCCGGTCGTCACTCCGGTGTCGCCCGCAGGTCCAGCCGCCAGTCCTGGCCGACCAGGTCCTTGCCGAAGGAGCGGTGCGGCTTCTCGCCGCCCAGCCTGAAGCCTGCCGCTGGTGGATACGGCGGGCGGCGGCCTCGGCCGTCCCGTCCCTCCCGCGCGCAGCCGACACCGTCCACCCCGCGAGCAGCCGGGCGACGGCCCCGGCCACCCCGTCCCTCCCGCGGGCAGTCGTGCCGCAGGGCGATGGGGGTCCCTCCGCTCGAGCGGAGTCGAGAGCGGGGGAGGGTGGGCGCGGACGGTGCCCCGTCAGCGCCGGGGTGCGCGACCCACCACTGGCCGACCCCGACGCACCCGCACGATCAAGACCGCGGCACCCCGGAGGACCCCCGCACCATCAACTCCCCCCGCACCGAAGCGATCCCCCCCGGCGGCGGCTCCTCCCGCCCCATCGCGATCCGCCCCGCCCGAGCCCCCGCCTCCGCCAACGGCAACCGCACCGTCGTCAGCGCCGGCACCGCATCGATGCTGAACGGCAGATCGTCGAACCCGGCCACCGACACATCCCCCGGGATCGACAGCCCCGAGTCCCGCAGCGCCGCACACGCCCCCAGCGCGACGGAGTCGTTCGCGGCGACGACAGCCGTCAACGACGCATCACGCCGGAGCAGCTCCAGCGTCGCCTCGTACCCCGACCTCCGGTCGTACCGCCCGTGCACGGTCCACCGCGGATCCTCCTCGATCCCGTGCGCCGCCAGCGCCGCCCGATGCCCCTCCAGCCGGTGCCGCGTCGTCGTCCGTTCCTCGGGCCCGGCGATGTACCCCATCCGCCGATGCCCCAGCCCGATCAGATGCTCCGCGAGCTCCTGCCCGCCCCCACGGTTGTCGAAGGTCAACGCGACCGCCCCCGTCTCCAGCGCCGGCGGCCGCCCGCACAGCACGACCCGCGTCCCCGCCTCCGTCAGCTTCCGCAGCTTCGCGTCCATCGCCGCCCTGTGCGCCGCGTCCTCGATCGCCCCACCCGTGAGCACGACCGCCGCCGCCCGCTGCCGCTGCAACAGCGTGAGATACGTCAGCTCCCGCTCCGGCGACCCACCCGTGTTGCACACGACCGCCAGCCGCTCCCCGCCCGCGCGCCCACCCGGCCCCCCGATCTCGGACTGGATCGCGCTCGCCATGATCCCGAAGAAGGGGTCGGCGATGTCGTTCACCAGAATGCCGACCAGGTCGGACGTCGACGCGGCCAGCGCACTGGCGGGACCGTTCAGCACGTAGTCCAGCTCGTCCACGGCCTTCAGCACCCGCTCCCGCGTGGACGCCGCCACCGGATAGTTGCCGTTCAGCACGCGCGACACCGTCGCGGGGGAGACCTGCGCGCGGGCCGCCACGTCCGCCAGAGTCACCGTCATGTCAAGTCCTCCGCCTCGCGCGTTCCACCGTCCGGACCGGGTCCCGACCAGACCTTAAGGCCCACACGCTCCGTTGTTCGCCCCCTCGAACAACTCGGACTCGCATTGGTCTTGTCCACACCCCGCCTCAGAGGCTAGCTTCTCCCTAGATAGAAAGCGCTTGCTGTCACGTTCACCAGTGGAACGTACGCGGCGCGCCAACCGCGTACGAAGGGAATGACGTGACACGCAAGACGGTGCGTATCGCCATGAACGGCGTGACCGGGCGCATGGGCTACCGCCAGCACCTCGTCCGCTCGATCCTCGCCCTGCGCGAACAGGGCGGCCTCGACCTCGGCGACGGCACGGTGCTGTGGCCCGAGCCGATCCTCGTCGGCCGCCGCGAGCACGCGCTGAGGGCGCTCGCCGAGCGGCACGGCCTGGAGCACATCTCGACGGACGTGGACGCGGTCCTCGCCGACCCGGCCGTCGACATCTACTTCGACGCCCAGGTCACCTCCGCACGCGAGGAGGCCCTGAAGAAGGCGATCGCCGCCGGCAAGCACATCTACACGGAGAAGCCCACCGCCACCGGCCTCGACGGCGCCCTGGAACTCGCCCGCCTCGCGAACGAGGCCGGCATCAAGCACGGCGTCGTCCAGGACAAGCTGTTCCTGCCGGGCCTGCTCAAGCTCAAGCGGCTCATCGACGGCGGCTTCTTCGGCCGGATCCTCTCCGTGCGCGGCGAGTTCGGCTACTGGGTCTTCGAGGGCGACTGGCAGGAGGCCCAGCGCCCCTCCTGGAACTACCGCGCGGAGGACGGCGGCGGCATCGTCGTCGACATGTTCCCGCACTGGGAGTACGTCCTGCACGAGCTGTTCGGCCGCGTGACCTCCGTCCAGGCCCTCACCGCCACCCACATCCCGCAGCGCTGGGACGAGAACGGCAAGCCCTACGACGCCACCGCCGACGACGCCGCCTACGGCATCTTCGAACTCGAAGGCGGCGCGATCGCCCAGATCAACTCCTCCTGGGCGGTCCGCGTCAACCGCGACGAACTCGTCGAGTTCCAGGTCGACGGCACCGAGGGCTCCGCGGTCGCGGGGCTCAGGAACTGCCGCGTCCAGCACAGGAGCGCCACACCCAAGCCCGTCTGGAACCCCGACATCCCCGCCACCGAGGTCTTCCGCGACCAGTGGCAGGAGGTCCCGGACAACCAGGAGTTCGACAACGGCTTCAAGGCCCAGTGGGAACTGTTCCTCAAGCACGTCCACACCGACGCCCCCTACCACTGGGACCTGCTGGCCGGCGCCCGTGGCGTCCAGCTCGCCGAGCTGGGCCTGAAGTCCTCCGCCGAGGGCCGCCGCCTCGACGTACCGGAGATCTCGCTGTGACCATCCGACTGCCCGACGCCCAGGGCCGCCTGCGCACCTACGAGCCGCGCACCGAGCCCCTGACCGTCCGCCCGGGAAGCGCTTTCACCTCCCGTACGGTCTTCTCGGCCGCGCACGTCGTCGCCGACCCGTACGCGGACGTCTCGCCCGACGCGCCCGCCGCCGTCGACTGGGACGCCACCCTCGCCTTCCGCCGCCACCTGTGGTCCCACGGCCTCGGGGTCGCCGAGGCCATGGACACCGCCCAGCGGGGCATGGGCCTGGACTGGGCGGGCGCGGCCGAGCTGATCCGCCGCAGCGCCGCCGAGGCGAAGGCGGTCGGCGGCCGTATCGCCTGCGGTGTGGGCACCGACCAGATCACCTCGGGGTCGCTCGCCGAGGTGCGCGCGGCCTACGAGGAGCAGCTGGCCGTCGTCGAGGAGTCCGGCGCCCAGGCGATCCTCATGGCCTCCAGGGCACTGGCCGCGACGGCGAAGGGCCCCGAGGACTACCTGGAGATCTACGGCCACCTCCTGCGCCAGTCCGCCGAACCGGTGATCCTGCACTGGCTGGGCCCCATGTTCGACCCGGCGCTGGAGGGCTACTGGGGCTCGACGGACCTCGACGCGGCCACCGACACCTTCCTGGAGGTGATCGCGGCCCACCCCGACAAGGTCGACGGCATCAAGGTCTCCCTCCTGGACGCCCAGCGCGAGATCGACCTGCGCCGCCGCCTCCCGCAGGGCGTGCGCTGCTACACCGGCGACGACTTCCACTACCCCGAGCTGATCGCGGGCGACGACCAGGGCTTCAGCCACGCGTTGCTGGGCATCTTCGACCCGCTGGGCCCGCTGGCGGCGGAGGCGGTAAGGGTCCTGGACACCGGGAACGTGGACGGCTTCCGGTCCCTGCTCGACCCCACCGTCGAACTCTCCCGCCACCTCTTCCAGACCCCGACCCGCTTCTACAAGACGGGCGTGGTCTTCCTGGCCTGGCTCGCGGGCCATCAGTCGCACTTCACCATGGTCGGCGGCCTGCAGTCGGCCCGCTCCCTGCCGCACTTCGCGCGCGCCTACGAGCTCGCCGACGGCCTCGGCCTGTTCCCTGACCCCAAGCTCGCCGAGGAACGGATGCGGACCCTGCTGCACCTGTACGGAGTGACGCCGTGACCGATCTCGCGCGGTTCAGCATCAACCAGATGACGGTCAAGCAGCTGTCCCTGCCGGACCTCGTCGACGCCTGCCGCGACCTGGGCGTCCCCGGCGTGGGCCTGTGGCGCGAACCGGTCCAGGCGTACGGCGTGGAGGCGGCGGCGAAGCTGGTCCGCGACGCGGGCCTGGCGGTGACGACGCTGTGCCGGGGCGGCTTCCTGACGGCGATCGACCCGGCGGAGCGGGCGGCGGCACTGGCGGACAACCGCCGTGCCGTGGACGAGGCGGCGACGCTCGGCACGGACGTCCTGGTCCTGGTCTCGGGCGGCCTCCCGGCCGGCTCGAAGGACCTGCGCGGCGCCCGCGAACGCATCGCGGACGCCCTCGCCGAGCTGGGCCCCTACGCCGAGCGGCACGGGGTGAAGCTGGCCATCGAGCCGCTGCACCCGATGTTCGCCTCGGACCGCTGCGTGGTCTCCACCCTGGCCCAGGCCCTCGACCTGGCCGAACGCTTCCCGGCACGGCAAGTCGGCGTGACCGTGGACACGTACCACATCTGGTGGGACGACACGGCCCCCGCGCAGATCGCCCGGGCGGGCGCGGAGGGCCGCATCCACACCTTCCAGCTCGCCGACTGGACGACCCCGCTCCCCGAGGGCGTCCTCAACGGCCGCGGCCAGATCGGCGACGGCGCGATCGACATGCGCGAGTGGCGGGGCCATGTGGAGGCGGCCGGGTACTCCGGGCCGATCGAGGTGGAGCTGTTCAACGAGACCCTCTGGGCGAGGGACGGCCGTGAGGTACTGGCGGAGACGACCCGGCGCTTCGTGGAGCACGCGCTGCAGTAGCTGTAGGAGCTGTAGTACACGCGGTGCCGAAGCCGCGGCACGATGCTCACCCGGTCGCTCTGCGGGCGGTGAGGCTGGCGTAGGCGATGTGGCCGAAGAAGGTGTGGTCGGAGACACGGCGGCGGGCCTCGGCCTTGAGCGCGTCGGCCAGGGCCTGACCGATCCGCCCGGCGGCCACCAGTGCCTCGGCACCGCGATCGGCGATGGTCAGCATGTAGCCAGGGTCCTCGATCTGGGCGAATCCGTGACTACGCAGGCGCCCATGCGTGAAGCCCGCTCCGTCCAGCAGCGCGGGCAGCCGCCTGACCAGCCACGGGTCGGTGATGTAGGCGGGGATGAACGCGTCCACGCAGGTCTGCAGCGGGTCGGTCGGCCCCGTGGCCAGGGTGATGGTGGAGTAGTCACCGTCGAAGACCGCCAGTCGGCCACCGGGGCGCAGCACCCGGTGCGCCTGAGCCAGCAGCGTCTGGGGTCCGGGCACGTGCGACAACACCCGGTGCAGCACGACGACATCGAAATCGGCTTCCGGCAGGGGGAGATCGCGGCCGTCAGCCTGGAGGAACGACAGATTCGAGCGGGTGGAGCTCAGGGAACGGGCCCTGTCGAGCAAGGCCGCAGAGGGGTCCGCCCCCACGACCTCGCGCACTCCGGGCAGGCCGGCCAGTACGCGGCTGATGGCGCCGGTGCCGCAGCCGATCTCCAGCACGCGCGCCCGAGCCTCGCCGCCCGTGGGAGCCTCCGCACCCTTGTCCAGGCCGAGATCGGACAGATAGTCCCGCAGCATGTCCAGATGCTGGGGGTCGGCCGCACTGATCTCCATCGCCTGTGCGACCTGGTCGAGAGTCGCCTCGTCGACCTCGTTGATCATGGCGTACACGTCCGGCATCAGCTCTTCGCACCTCCCGCTCTCCGGTCGGCTCAGAGGCGCCGCGTACGTTCTCTCCGCCCAGCCTGCACCGTCATCGGCAGGCGGGCACCTGCGGCAGGGCGACGGTAAGACTCTCGTCAGATGTGCACCCGACGAGGCACGTCGAAGGTGGATCTCTCACCGGCCGGAAAAATTCTTGGGGAAGGCGTGCAACCCTTCCACCACCTCGCCGGTCGTACTTGATGTCAGAACTTCTGGAGGGGGACCCGGGGGGGACTTGGGGGTTCTGACGGGGGAGGAAACCGAGGGGGCCCGGTCGACGGATCGGGCCCCCTCGAAGTTTGTCCGCCCACCTTCTTCACAGGGCCGTGAGGTCCGCCTCCGTCGGGAACGAGTCCTGGGCGCCCTCCTTGGTGACGGTCGCCGCGCCGACCCGCGCCGCGTACGCCGCAGCCTCCGCGAGGTCCTCGCCCGCGCCCAGCCGCCAGGCCAGCGCGGCGGTGAAGGCATCCCCGGCACCGGTGGTGTCCACGGCCCGCACCGGCACGGACGGCACCCGGGAGACACCCTCCTTGTCGGCCACCAGCGCGCCCTCGCCCCCCAGCGTCACGACCACCGACCGGGGCCCCTTGGCGACCAGCAGCGTCGCCCAGTCCTCGGCCCGATCGCTCACACACGCGTCGCCCAGAATCACCCGGGCCTCGTGCTCGTTGACGATCAGCGGATCGCAGGCGTCCAGCACCTCGCGGGGCAGCGGGCGCGGAGGAGACGGATTGAGTACGAAACGACTCCCCGGCGCCAGACTCCGCACCACCTCCACGACCGTCTCCAGCGGGATCTCGAGCTGGACGGACACCACCCGGGAGGCGTGGAACAGACTCCCGGCGGCCCGTACGTCCCCCGGGGTGAGCTGCCAGTTGGCGCCCGGCGAGACGACGATGCTGTTGTCCCCGGACGGGTCGACCGTGATCAGCGCGACCCCGGTCGGCGCCCCGCCCACCAGCACACCCACCGTGTCCACCCCGGCCGCCCGCAGCGAGTCCAGCAGCAGCCGCCCGTGCCCGTCGTCACCGACCCGGGCGAGGAGAGCGGTACGGGCGCCGAGGCGGGCGGCGGCAACGGCCTGGTTGGCCCCCTTGCCGCCGGGATGCACGGCGAGATCGGACCCCAGCACGGTCTCCCCGGCGCCCGGCCGCCGCTCCACACCGATCACCAGGTCGGCGTTGGCAGACCCCACGACGAGGAGGTCGTAGTCGTTCATGCGGTACCCCTTCGGCTGCGCGCCCACTGTCCACGGCGATCCTGCCCGCTCCCTCCCGCCACCGCTCCCACGTTCACCCGCAACGCCCTACGCCGCACCCAGCTGACACCACACGTACTTCCCCCGGCTTCCGTCTCTCGCCAACGGCTGCCACCCCCACACATCCGCGCAGGCCCGCACCAACGCAAGCCCCCGCCCCGCCTCCAGCTCCTCCGCGACCCGCTCCAACGGCACCGGCGGCTCCGGCGGTTCCGGGTCCGCGTCCCACGCCCCGATCCGCAAGGTCCCCGGCGGCTCCCACCGCACCCGTAGCGCGGCCGGCCCCTTGGTATGGCGTACGGCATTGGACACCAACTCCGCGGCCAGCAGCTCCGCCACGTCCACGAGGCCGATCAGTCCGTGCATCGTGAGGATCAGGCGGAGGGTACGGCGGCTCACGGTCACCGCGCGGAGGTCGTTGGGGATGGCGAGGGAGTACTCCCACGGTTGGTTTTCAGGCATGCGTCAACTCCGGTCGAGGCAAGGTGGGTTCAGCGAGGGCGCCGGTGTCATTGCCGCAGCCGTCATGGCAGGACGGAGCGGTGCGCTTCCGGTGCCCCGGTGTCGCACGGTGTGCGTCGCGTCACTGACGGTAGGGGTTAATCTTTCGGTTCAGCAAGCCCGATCGCGTAATGTGCCCCCGAACGTGTCGCGCCCGCTGGCGCGTTGGACAAGGAGCAGTCGATGACGACACGGCGCGAACCAACGGCACGTCAGCTGCGCCTGGCGGTCGAGCTGCGCAGGCTCCGTGAGGCGGCGGACCTCACCGCTCGCCAGGCGGCAGCGCTGCTGGGGGTGAATCCCGTCCAGATCAGCCACATCGAGTCCGGCCTCTCGGGCGTCAGCGAGGAGCGTCTGCGCCGGCTCGCATCTCACTACGCCTGTACGGACAGCGAGTTCATCGACGCCCTCGCTGCCATGGCCACCGACCGCACGCGGGGTTGGTGGGAGGAGTACCGGGGCCTGCTGCCCACGTCCTTTCTGGACCTCGCCGAACTGGAACACCACGCCACGTTCCTGCGCGAGGTGGCGATCCTCTACGTGCCGGGTCTGCTCCAGACCGAGGACTACGCCCGAGCCGTCTTCTCCGCGAGGGTGCCGGAACTCACCCCTGGCGAGCTGGAGTTGCGCCTGCGTCACCGACTGCGGCGCCAGCAGCTCACCGTCCCGTACGAGTTGCTGATCCATGAGGCGGCCCTGCGGATCAGAGTCGGCGACAAGGCCGCCGCCCGGGCTCAGCTCACCAAGCTCGTGGAGCTCTCCGAATCCGACAGCCTCACCCTGCGTGTCATCCCGTTCGACCTGGACGGCTTCGGCAGAGCCGCCAGCTCCATGACGTACGTCGGCGGTCCCATCCCCAAGCTGGACACCGTGGTGCGTGACGTGCCCACGGGCCTGGCCTTCATCGACTCCGAGGCACAACTCACCGCCTTTCGAACGCGCTTCCGTAAGGTGGGGGACGTAGCACTCGACCCCGAACGGTCACGTGACTTCATCAGTCGACTGGCGAAAGAGCTGTGAGGCACCCCATGGACAACTGGCGTAAGTCGTCCTACTCCGGCCCCGACGACGGGAACGCCTGCGTGGAGATCGCCACCTCCCCCACCCACATAGCCGTCCGCGACTCAAAGGCCCCCGCCCGGGCAACCCTGACCTTCCCGGCCAAGGTCTTCACCCCGTTCCTCGAAGCCCTCAAAACCCCCTGAACATAAACAGTCCCCGGTAGTGCTGCGCGTGTCCTGAAGCTTCAGTCGTCACTGTCGCCTCGGTGTCGCGCCGGCTTGCCGGGGGCCTGAACGGCATCCTGTCCACGTCACTCCGTCGACTAGACGTCCTTGCCGACTTTGCGACGCTTTCGGTGTTGTCGTCTATTGACTACTAGTACCCTCTCTGTGCCCTGAGTCAATAGGTTCTGCGCAGATTTTTCCGGTTTCTGCAGAAGCCCCCGCGCCGCCCATGTCCTTGCCGTACCGCCGGAACTCCGAGGTCTCCACGGTCCACGGGCCGAAGGGCACCGAGTCCCCGAAGATGTACGGCTCCTTCCGGGTGTAACGACCCTTGCAGGGGTCCGAGTGCACCTCGATCGTGCCGGTGCGCGGGTCGACGATCATGTAGAGCGGGATGCCCATGGCCGGATAGTCGGCGAGCTTCTCGTCGTAGTCGTTGCCCGGGTTGGACGGCGAGACGATCTCGACGGTGGCCAGCACCTGCGTCGCGTCGACGGCGAGCCCCTCCTCGTCGAGCACGGCCTCGGGAATGACGACGGCGTCCGGCAGGCGCATGCGGCCGATCGCCGGGTGCTCGATCTCCGGGCCGTTCGCGCAGATGTAGCCGGGGTGCGTGCGAAGAAGCTGTGCGTCCAGTTGGTTGCGGATGCGCCGTATCGTGCCCTCGTGCCGCTTCGGACGACACGTCATCGCCAGGACCGGACCGGACGGCCCGATCTCCACGCTCCACGCTCCTTCGAGCCGCTCGGCGTACGCACCGAGATCCGCGGCGATGGCGCGCATCCTTGCGTAGTCCACGGCGCAAGCGTACCGAGCGATCTCCCACTCGACCGCCCGCTGTCACAGCCCCCCGCTACCGTCGGATCATGACCGACCAGTCCGCAGCGGCCCCCGGCGCCGGGGAACGGCGACTCGCCACGCTCGAAGGCGTCCTCGAGCGCATCACCTACGCCAACGAGGAGAACGGCTACACCGTCGCCCGCGTCGACACCGGCAGAGGATCCGGGGATCTCCTCACCGTCGTGGGGGCGCTGCTCGGTGCGCAGGTGGGGGAGTCGCTGCGGATGGAGGGGCGCTGGGGGTCGCACCCCCAGTACGGCAAGCAGTTCCACGTCGAGAACTACACGACCGTCCTCCCGGCCACGGTCCAGGGCATCCGGCGTTATCTCGGCTCGGGCCTCGTCAAAGGCATCGGACCCGTCTTCGCCGACCGCATCACCCAGCACTTCGGCATGGACACCCTGAAGATCATCGAGGAGGAGCCCAAGCGGCTCATCGAGGTCCCCGGGCTCGGACCCAAGCGGACCAAGAAGATCGCCGACGCCTGGGAGGAGCAGAAGGCGATCAAGGAGGTCATGCTGTTCCTCCAGACCGTCGAGGTGTCCACGTCGATCGCCGTGCGGATCTACAAGAAGTACGGCGACGCCTCGATCTCGGTCGTGAAGAACCAGCCGTACCGTCTCGCCGCCGACGTCTGGGGCATCGGCTTCCTCACCGCCGACAAGATCGCCCAGTCCGTCGGCATCCCGCACGACAGCCCGGAGCGGGTCAAGGCCGGGCTGCAATACGCGCTCTCCCAGTCCACCGACCAGGGACACTGCTACTTGCCCGAGGAGAAGCTGATCGCCGACGCGGTCAAGCTCCTCCAGGTCGACACCGGGCTCGTCATCGAGTGCCTCGCCGAGCTGGCCGCCGAGCCCCCGGACGGAGAGGACCCCGGTGTCGTACGGGAGAAGGTCCCCGGCCCGGACGGCGGTGATCCCGTCACCGCGATCTACCTCGTCCCCTTCCACCGCGCCGAGCTGTCCCTCTCCTCTCAGCTCCTGCGCCTCCTGCGCACCGACGAGGACCGGATGCCGGCCTTCCGGGACGTCGCCTGGGACAAGGCCCTGACCTGGCTCAAGGGCCGTACCGGCGCCGACCTTGCCCCCGAGCAGGAGGCCGCCGTCAAGCTCGCCCTCACCGAGAAGGTCGCCGTCCTCACCGGCGGTCCCGGCTGCGGCAAGTCCTTCACCGTGCGCTCCATCGTTGAGCTGGCCCGCGCGAAGAAGGCGAAGGTCGTGCTCGCCGCCCCTACCGGCCGGGCCGCCAAGCGGCTCGCCGAGCTGACCGGCGCCGAGGCCTCCACCGTCCACCGCCTGCTGGAGCTGAAACCCGGGGGCGACGCCGCCTACGACCGGGACCGCCCGCTGGACGCCGACCTCGTGGTCGTCGACGAGGCATCCATGCTGGACCTCCTCCTCGCCAACAAGCTGGTCAAGGCGGTCCCGCCCGGCGCCCACCTCCTCTTCGTGGGTGACGTCGACCAGCTCCCCAGCGTCGGCGCCGGGGAGGTGCTCCGGGATCTCCTCGCCGACGGCAGCCCCGTCCCCGCCGTCCGCCTCACCCGTGTCTTCCGCCAGGCCCAGCAGTCCGGGGTCGTCACCAACGCGCACCGGATCAACGCCGGGCAGCACCCGGTCACCGACGGCATGAAGGACTTCTTCCTGTTCGTGGAGGACGACACCGAGGAGGCCGGGCGGCTGACGGTGGATGTCGCGGCGCGGCGCATCCCCGCCAAGTTCGGCCTCGACCCGCGCCGTGACGTGCAGGTTCTCGCGCCCATGCACCGGGGACCGGCCGGTGCGGGCACGCTCAACGGGCTGCTCCAGCAGGCCATCACCCCCGGCCGCCCGGACCTGCCCGAGAAGCGTTTCGGCGGCCGGGTCTTCCGCGTCGGCGACAAGGTCACCCAGATTCGCAACAATTACGAGAAGGGCAAGAACGGGGTCTTCAACGGCACCGTGGGTGTGGTCACCTCACTCGACCCGGTCGACCAGCGCCTGACGGTGCTGACGGACGAGGACGAGGAGGTGCCGTACGAGTTCGACGAACTCGACGAGCTGGCACACGCCTACGCGGTGACCATCCACCGCTCCCAGGGCAGCGAGTACCCGGCGGTCGTCATCCCGGTGACCACGGGCGCGTGGATGATGCTGCAGCGCAATCTGCTGTACACGGCGGTCACCCGGGCCAAGCGCCTGGTCGTCCTCGTCGGCTCCCGCAAGGCGATCGGGCAGGCGGTGCGCACGGTCTCGGCGGGCCGGCGCTGCACGGCGCTGGACTTCCGCCTCGCCGGTTCCGCTGCCGGATCCGCTTTCGGTTCCGCTTCCGGATCCGCCTCTCCGGGGCCCGCCCCGGGGCCGTGAGCTCCGCGACACAAAAAAATGATCGATCAAACGAGTCGCAAAGGTCACAGAGCACTTCCGGAAGGAGAACACAGGGGGCAGGATGGGCAAGTTGGCGGCACTCAGTGCCGCCGATAGGCCCGATGGTCGACCCCGAGTGCACTCTCCTGAGCCAAGTGGGGGATGGTAGAGACAGTCAGGGCACCTCGAAGATGAGGCACTACGTCGGTGAGGGAAGACGTGAGCGACAACTCTGTAGTACTGCGGTACGGCGACGGTGAGTACACCTACCCGGTGATCGACAGCACCGTCGGTGACAAGGGCTTCGACATCGGGAAGCTCCGAGCCCAGACCGGTCTGGTGACGCTGGACAGCGGCTACGGCAACACCGCCGCCTATAAATCCGCCATCACCTACCTGGACGGCGAGGCGGGGATCCTCCGGTACCGCGGCTACCCGATCGAGCAGCTGGCCGAGCGCTCCACCTTCCTGGAGGTCGCCTACCTGCTGATCAACGGCGAGCTGCCGACCGTCGACGAGCTCTCGACGTTCAAGAACGACATCACGCAGCACACCCTGCTGCACGAGGACGTCAAGAACTTCTACAAGGGCTTCCCGCGCGACGCCCACCCGATGGCCATGCTGTCGTCGGTCGTCTCGGCGCTGTCCACCTTCTACCAGGACAGCCACAACCCGTTCGACGAGACGCAGCGCAACCTCTCCACGATCCGGCTGCTCGCCAAGCTCCCGACGATCGCCGCCTACGCGTACAAGAAGTCGATCGGCCACCCGTTCGTCTACCCGCGCAACGACCTGGGCTACGTCGAGAACTTCCTGCGCATGACCTTCTCGGTCCCCGCCCAGGAGTACGAGCTCGACCCGATCGTGGTCTCCGCGCTCGACAAGCTGCTGATCCTGCACGCGGACCACGAGCAGAACTGCTCGACCTCCACGGTCCGCCTCGTCGGCTCCTCGCAGGCGAACATGTTCGCCTCGATCTCCGCCGGCATCAACGCCCTGTGGGGCCCGCTGCACGGCGGCGCCAACCAGTCCGTGCTGGAGATGCTGGAGGGCATCCGCGACTCCGGCGGCGATGTCGACTCCTTCATCCGCAAGGTGAAGAACAAGGAGGACGGCGTCCGCCTGATGGGCTTCGGCCACCGGGTCTACAAGAACTTCGACCCGCGCGCCAAGATCATCAAGGCCGCCGCGCACGACGTCCTGTCCGCCCTCGGCAAGTCCGACGAGCTGCTGGACATCGCGCTGAAGCTGGAGGAGCACGCGCTCTCCGACGACTACTTCGTCTCGCGCAGCCTCTACCCGAACGTCGACTTCTACACCGGTCTGATCTACCGGGCCATGGGCTTCCCGACCGAGATGTTCACGGTGCTGTTCGCCCTCGGCCGGCTGCCGGGCTGGATCGCCCAGTGGCACGAGATGATCAAGGAGCCGGGGTCGCGCATCGGGCGTCCGCGCCAGATCTACACGGGTGTCGTCGAGCGGGACTTCGTGCCGGTCGAGCAGCGCTGACACCTGCCGGTGGGGGCGCCGTTCGCCTGATGGGTTGCCACTCGAGGGGTGTGGGCGGCTGCGGGCCGGCTGTGGCTGGTCGCGCAGTTCCCCGCGCCCCTTTGGGGCGCTTGTACAACCGCATAAAGAAGAAGGCGCCCTGATCGCCAGTCCCCCCACGGGCCGACGTCCAGGGCGCCTTCCCATGTCCCGGTGCGGATTCCCCCCACGGGATCCGGCCGGGCGTCTGTGAGGACAGCGCCTGAATCGCTGCGGTCTGCCGGGACAGCACACGGGTCGGGAGGGCCGCTCAAAGCTCCCCGGTGTGTACGTGCCCCGGCAACGCAATCTCTGGGAAAGTCCCCCAAGACAATCCCAGATGCCAGGGAGCGCCCCCCAAGACGCTGCCTGACATCGCCAACTTAGACCTTCGAACCCCTTCGATGGTTACGTTCACATCACTGTGATCTGCGTCTCTTGCATCTGTCCCTTTGATACGCAAGAGGCCGCATACCGTTGGCGGGACTCAAGCGTAAGGATGATGCGCGAGCCTTGTGAAGAGCTTATGTGAGTGTCCTACCGGACTCCAGGCCTACTCACCGGTTGAGTTCTCAATGAAATGTGCGCAGGCGCAGGCTGTTCGTCACCACGAACACCGAGGAGAAGGCCATCGCCGCCCCGGCGATCATCGGGTTCAGCAGTCCGGCCGCCGCGAGGGGCAGCGCGGCCACGTTGTATCCGAACGCCCACACCAGATTGCCCTTGATCGTGGCGAGTGTCCTGCGGGACAGCCGGATCGCGTCCGCCGCCACCCGCAGATCCCCGCGCACCAGCGTCAGATCGCCCGCCTCGATCGCCGCGTCGGTGCCCGTGCCCATCGCCAGCCCCAGATCGGCGGTGGCGAGCGCCGCCGCGTCGTTGACGCCGTCGCCGACCATGGCGACCGTACGGCCCTCGGCCTGGAGCCGTCGTACGGCTGCGACCTTGTCCTCGGGCAGCACCTCGGCGATCACCTCGTCGATGCCCACAGCGCGGGCCACCGCTTCGGCCACCGTCCGGTTGTCGCCGGTCAGCAGCACCGGTGTGAGGCCCAGGCCGCGCAGCTCGCGCACAGCCTCGGCGCTGGTCTCCTTGACCGCGTCCGCGACGGCGAGCACCCCGCGTGCCGCTCCGTCCCAGGCCACCACGACGGCCGTACGACCGTCCCGTTCGGCCTTCTCTCGGAGCCGGGCCAATTCGGGCGGCAGCTCCTCGTGCAGGCGCCCCACGGTCACCTCATGGCCGTCCACCCGGCCGCGTACGCCCCGGCCGGGGACGTTCTCGAACTGCTCGGTCGGCGGCAGCGCGCCCAGGCGCTCCTCGGCGCCCGCGGCGATCGCCCGCGCGACGGGATGCTCGGAAGCGTGTTCCAGGGCGCCCGCGAGCCGCAGCACCTCGCTCTCGTCGGTGCCCTCGGCGGCGTACACGTCCTGGAGGGTCATCCGGCCGGTGGTGACGGTGCCGGTCTTGTCGAGGACGATCGTGTCGATGCGGCGGGTGCTCTCCAGCACCTCCGGGCCCTTGATGAGGATGCCGAGCTGGGCGCCGCGCCCGGTGCCGACCATCAGCGCGGTCGGCGTGGCGAGGCCGAGAGCGCACGGGCAGGCGATGATCAGGACGGCGACGGCGGCGGTGAACGCGGCCACGGTGTCATCGGTCGAGCCGAGCCACAGCCCGAAGGTGCCGGCCGCGATCAGCAGCACCACGGGCACGAAGACCCCGGCGATCCGGTCGGCCAGGCGCTGCACCTCGGCCTTGCCGTTCTGCGCCTCCTCCACCAGCCGGGCCATCCGGGCGAGCTGGGTGTCGGCGCCCACGCGCGTGGCCTCGACGACCAGGCGGCCGCCCGCGTTGACCGTGGCGCCGGTGACGCTGTCGCCGACGGTGACGTCCACCGGGACCGACTCGCCGGTCAGCATGGAGGCGTCGACGGCCGAGGAACCCTCGACCACCGTGCCGTCGGTGGCGATCTTCTCCCCGGGCCGGACGACGAACCGGTCGCCCACGGCGAGCCGCTCCGCCGGTATCCGCACCTCGCGTCCGTCGCGCAGGACGGCCACGTCCTTGGCGCCCAGCTCCATCAGCGCCCGCAGGGCCGCTCCCGCGCGGCGCTTGGAGCGCGCCTCCAGATAGCGGCCGAGCAGGATGAACGCGGTGACACCGGCGGCGACCTCCAGATAGATCGTGGAGGCGCCGTCGGTGCGCGAGACCGTCAGCTCGAAGGGGTGCCGCATGCCGGGCATGCCCGCGTCCCCGAGGAAGAGCGCCCACAGCGACCAGCCGAACGCGGCGAGCGTGCCGACCGAGACCAGCGTGTCCATGGTGGCCGCGCCGTGCCGGAGGTTGGTCCAGGCGGCCCGGTGGAAGGGCAGCGCACCCCAGACGACGACGGGCGCGGCGAGGGTCAGCGAGAGCCACTGCCAGTTGTCGAACTGGAGGGCGGGCACCATGGCCAGCAGGACGACGGGCAGGGCGAGCAGCACGGAGACCTGCAGGCGCCGGCGCAGGGCGGTGAGCTCGGGATCTTCTTCCGGTGCCTGAGCCTCCTCCCGCGGAGGCGCGGGCTCCTCGGCGGTGTAGCCGGTCTTCACCACGGTGGCGATCAGATCGGCCACCTCGATCCCCGCCGGATACGTGATCCGCGCCTTCTCGGTCGCGTAGTTCACCGTGGCCGAGACGCCGTCCATCCGATTGAGCTTCTTCTCGACCCGCGCGGCACAGGAGGCACAGGTCATCCCGCCGATCAGCAGCTCGACTTCGGACACGCCCGCCTGCTGCGGGACGGCGGCGGTGGTGCTGCTCATATCCAAACTCCAGTGCGATACAAACGCCGGGTCAGGTGCGCGACCTCAGGGGCGCGGGGCTGTGTCGATTTGCGGCTTCCGCCGCGTGGGCGCGACAAGCCACAACGCCCCCGCACCCGCCGGACGGCACAGGCCCCCGAGCTCTTAGGCGAGCCCAACCAGCTCGAACCCGGCCTCGTCCACAGCCGCACGCACCGCCGCCTCATCCAGCGGCGCCGCGGAAACCACGGTCACCTCACCACTGGACGCAACAGCCTTCACAGAGCTGACGCCGGGAATCTCGGAGATCTCTCCGGAAACGGCACCCTCGCAGTGCCCACAGCTCATCCCGCTCACCTTGTAGACAGCGGTGACAGAACCCTGGGTGTCGGTCTGGGCGGTCATGTCGTTACTCCTCGTCGAGGCGTATGGGGTCGACGGGGCCCACGGGGGCCCACACCACCCAGACTATACCCCTAGGGGGTATTAGTCCACGACCAGCGGATCGAGGTACCGGATGAGGACGTTCTTCAGCTCCTGTATGTACGCCTCGCGCTCCGCCCCCTCATGGGTGAGGACCAGTTCCAGCCCGGCCTTGTAGATCCCCACGCACACCTGGGCGGTGCGCCGGACGTCCGCTTCGGGGGTGTCCGTCAGGAACGGGCTCAGCAGCGCCTCGACCCTGCTGATCAGCGTGGCGTGCAGGGCGTCGTGCTCCTCGGCCATGCGGCCGGGGACGTCGGAGCCGTGCATCAGCGTGAAGAAGACGGGGTGGCGGCAGTTGAAGTCGATGAACCGGTCCACGGCCGCCCCGATCGCCTCCTCAAGGGGTGTGGCGGGATCGATCGGGGCGAGGGCCTCGCCGTACGTCTGGCGCATCTCGTGCATGAGGCGCTCGCCCAGCTCGATGGCGATCGCTTCCTTGTTCGGGAAGAACTGGTACAGCGTGCCCGGCGACACGCCGGCCTCGCGGGCGATGGCGTTGGTGCTGGCGGCCGTGTAACCGGTCGTGCAGAAGACGGACGCCGCCGCTTCGAGCAGCTGGGCGATGCGCCGCTCGCCGCGGGCCTGGCGGCGGCGCGGCTGCTCGTTCCCTGGTTTCTCGGTCTTGGCGGGCACGTGGTTGTCCCCAGTTCTCGATCAGTGATTGACAAACGCGAGCGGTCACTCGCATTCTGGTGAAACGCGAGCGATCTCTCGTGTTTGCCAGTCTATGGCTCTGTCATGGCGTCGGCTCTGTCACGGCGTCACAGCGTGAACTTCATGGTGAAGGGGACAGCGCAGGATGACCAAAGTCAACAAGCCGCCGAAGATCGGGGGCTGGACGCGGCTCGTCACCGCCAGGCCCCGCCTGTCGCTGCTCGCCGCCCTCGTCCTCACCGTGCTCGCCGTGCTGGCCGGCAGCGGAGTCGCCGACCGCATGGGCAGCGGCGGCTGGGAGGACCCGGACACCGAGTCCACCTACGCGACCAAGGCCCTGGAACGCGAGTTCCCCGCTTCCCAGCCCAACTTCCTGCTGCTCGTGGACGCGGGCGACGCCTCGGTCGACGACCCGGCCGTCGCCGCCGAGGCGAAGCGGCTCACCGAGCGGCTGGCGAGAGAGGAGGGAGTGACCGGCGTCGGCTCCTACTGGGGGACCGGCTCGCCCGCCCTGCGTGCCGAGGACGGTCACGAGGCGCTGATCGCCGCCCGCATCACGGGCGACGAGACGACGATGAACGAGACCCTGGACCGCATCGCGCCCTCCTACCGGGGCGAACGCGGCGCGGTCGACGTCAAGATCGGCGGCCCGGTCGCCGTGCGGCACGAGATGCAGACGATCATCCAGGAGGACCTACTGAGGGCCGAGATGATCGCCCTGCCGGTGACCCTGGTCCTGCTGGTGATGGTCTTCGGCAGCGCGGTCGCGGCCCTGCTGCCCCTCGGCATCGGCATCGTCGCCATCCTGGGCACCAACGCCGTCCTGCGCGGACTCACCGAGTTCACCGATGTGTCGGTCTTCGCGATGAACCTCACCACGGCACTCGGACTCGGCCTCGCCATCGACTACGCCCTGTTCATCGTCCGGCGCTTCCGGGAGGAACTGTCCACGGGCGCCGACCCGTTGACCGCCGTGGGCGCCACGCTGCGCACGGCCGGACGGACCGTGCTGTTCTCCGCGCTCACGGTCGCCGTCTCCCTCGCCGCGATGCTGCTCTTCCCGCAGTACTTCCTGCGGTCCTTCGCCTACGCCGGGATAGCGGTGGTGCTGCTGGCCGCCGCGGCCGCGCTGATCCTGCTCCCCGCCGCTCTGGTGCTCCTCGGCCACCGGGTCAACTCGCTCGATCTCCGGCGTCTGTTCCGGCGCGGGCGCCCGGAGCGGGCCACTGAGGGGGCCGCCGCCGTGGAGGAGGGCGCCGCCTGGGGCCGTACCGCCCGGCTGGTGATGCGCCGCGCCCCCTTCTTCGCCTTGGGCACGACCGCCGTGCTGGTGCTGCTCGGGCTGCCCTTCCTCGGCGTGAAGTTCGGCACCGCCGACGACCGCCAGCTGCCCTCCAGTGCCGAGTCGCACATAGTGCAGCAGCACATCCGTGACGGGTTCCCCGGCAGCCCCGGCGGTGGCTTGGAGGTCCTCGCCGAGGGCCGCGCGACCGAGGCGCAGTACGCCGCCTACAAGGAGCGCATCGCCGGTCTGCCCGATGTCGTACGGGTGGAGGGGCCGCTGGTGAAGGACGACTCGGCCTACTTCACGGTGCTGCCCGAGGGGGAGTCCGTGGACGATCCGGCCCAGCGGCTGGTGGGCGAACTGCGGGCGGTGGAGGCCCCGTTCGACACCCAGGTGACGGGCGCGGCGGCCGTCCTGGTCGACTCCAAGGACGCCATCGCGGAGCAACTCCCCCTCGCGGCCGTCTTCATCGTCCTGGTCACCCTGCTGCTGGTCTTCCTGCTCACCCGCAGCGTGCTGATCCCCGTGCAGGCGGTGGTGCTCAACGCGCTCAGTCTGACCGCGATGTTCGGAGCGGTGGTGTGGGTCTTCCAGGACGGCCATCTCTCCGGCCTGCTCGGCTTCACCAGCCCCGGCTCCATCGAGACGACCCTGCCGGTGCTGATGTTCTGCGTGGCCTTCGGGCTCTCCATGGACTACGGCGTGTTCCTGCTCTCCCGCATCAAGGAGGAGTACGAGAAGACCGGCGACCACGACCAGGCCGTCCGGCACGGTCTGCAGCGCACCGGCGGACTGATCACCGCGGCGGCGGTCATCCTTGCGGTGGTCATGGTCGCCATCGGCACCTCGCGCGTGACCAACACCAAGATGCTGGGCCTGGGCATCGCGCTGGCCGTGCTCATGGACGCGATGATCGTCCGCAGCCTCCTGGTCCCGTCGGTCATGCGGCTCACGGGCCGGGCCACCTGGTGGGCGCCGGGGCCGCTGCGGCGGTTCCACGAGCGGTTCGGGCTGAGCGAAGGGGAGTCGAGACCGGAGGCGCCCGCCGCCGAGGGCGCCGGGCAAGGGGCCGAGGCGGTGGACGCGGCCCGCGACAAGGTGGAGAGCCGTAGCTGACGTTCCGTGGACGGCGCGGCGGCTGTGTCCCACCGGTGGGACACAGCCGCCGTCAGACGTCAGGTCATCGTCGTCCGGCTCCGCTCATCCCTCTCTCCGCCCCCGGTTCCCCGGCCGCGACGCCACCCACGCCCGGACGGTGTCCGCGTACCAATAGGGCTTGCCCCCTTCCACATGATCGGGCGGCGGCAGCAGGCCGTGCTTGCGGTAGGAGCGCACGGTGTCCGGCTGCACCTTGATGTGCGCCGCGATGTCCTTGTAGGACCACAGCCTTCGGTCGGTCATGCGTCGTACCTCCCCGCGCGCACCACGGCGGCGGCCGGGGGCGGCCGTCAGGGGGAGCCGGGTGCTGCGCTGGCGATCACCAAGCGTTGTGCCCGGTGAACGACCTCCGCCGGGAGCGGGGCAGGGGCTGTGCGGCGGGTGTGACACAAGTCCCGCGTACGTGCGACATGTGTGACACGGACGGGGTGTTTGTGACAGGGGCGACGAGAACTGGTCCGTATGTCCGGACAAAACATTGACAGCGCTTCGCTCCCCGGCTAGAAACCGAGGGAGGGCCGTACGCACGGGACGCGCGCCCAGGCACCGATCACCTCCGGCGTGGGAGGCCGCTTTGCTTTGGCAGGAGCGAAGTGCGAGCGACGACTCCCCGCCCGCTTCGGCCCCGCGCCGGAGGTCTCCCGACCGGCCCGTACCGGGCGAACGCGGCGGGCCGCCCGCGCGTATACCCCGGCGCGGTTCCGCTTCCACCCGGCCCAGGCCGACAGCACAGGGGGTTACCCGATGACGGCGCACACCTCGACCACGCGGCTCACCGTCGCCCAGGCACTCGTCCGCTTCCTCGCCGCCCAGTACACGGAGCGGGACGGCGTGCGCCGCAGGCTGATCGGCGCGACCTGGGGCATCTTCGGGCACGGCAACGTCGCCGGGATCGGCCAGGCGCTCGTCGAGTACGCCGACGTGATGCCGTATCACCAGGGACGCAACGAGCAGGCCATGGTGCACGCGGCGGTCGGATACGCCCGCCAGTCGAACCGGCTGTCCACCCACGCCGTCACCACCTCCATCGGCCCGGGTGCCACCAATCTCGTCACCGGTGCCGCGCTCGCCACGATCAACCACGTCCCGGTGCTGCTCCTCCCCGGCGACGTCTTCGCCGCCCGCCCCGCCGACCCGGTGCTCCAGCAGCTCGAAGTGCCCTACGCGGGTGATGTGTCGGTCAACGACTGTCTGCGCCCGGTGTCGAGGTACTTCGACCGGATCACCCGCCCCGAGGCGCTGATCCCGGCCGCGCTGAACGCGATGCGGGTGCTCACCGACCCGGTGGAGACGGGCGCCGTCACGCTCGCGCTGCCGCAGGACGTGCAGGCGGAGGCGTACGACTGGCCGGAGGAGTTCTTCGCCGAGCGCACCTGGGCCGTGCGCCGCCCGGGCGCCGACCCGGCGGAACTCGCCGAGGCCGTCACCGCGATCCGGGCCGCCCGCCGCCCCCTGCTGATCGCCGGCGGGGGAGTGCACCACAGCCGCGCGGAAGAAGCCCTCGCCGAGTTCGCCTCGGCCACCGGCATCCCGGTCGCCTCCACCCAGGCCGGCAAGGGATCCCTGCGCTTCGACCACCCCCAGGACGTCGGCGGCATCGGCCACACGGGCACGGCCACCGCCTGCGAACTCGCCCGCACCGCCGACCTGGTGATCGGCGTCGGCACCCGCTACACCGACTTCACCACCGCCTCCGGCACCCTCTTCCAGCACCCGGGCGTCCGCTTCCTCAACCTCAATATCGCCCCCTTCGACGGCCACAAGCTCGCCGGGACCCCGCTGATCGCGGACGCCCGCAGCGGCCTCGCGGAGCTGACCGAGGCGCTGGCGATGCATGGTCACCGGGTCGACGCCGCCTACGCGGCCGAGTACACGGAGGACAAGGAGCGCTGGGAGCAGCGCGTCGACGCCTGCTACGAGGCCGACGAGCCGGACGTCCGGCCCACCCAGCCGCAGGTGCTCGGCGTCCTCGACACGCTTGTGGACGAGACGGACATCGTCATCAACGCGGCCGGTTCCCTCCCCGGCGACCTGCACAAGCTGTGGCGCGCCCGCTCCCGCGACCAGTACCACCTGGAGTACGGCTACTCCTGCATGGGCTACGAGATCCCCGCGGCCGTCGGGGTGAAGCTCGCGGCGCCCGAGCGGCCGGTGTGGGCGCTGGTCGGCGACGGCACGTATCTGATGATGCCCACCGAGATCGTGACCGCCGTGCAGGAGGGCATCGCGATCAAGGTCGTGATCCTGCAGAACCACGGGTACGCGTCCATCGGCGGCCTGTCCGAGTCGGTCGGCGCCGAGCGGTTCGGCACGGCGTACCGCTTTCCTTCCGACGACGGCACCTACACCGGGCCGCCGCTGCCGGTGGATCTCGCCGCCAACGCTGCCAGCCTCGGGATGCGGGTGCTGCGCGCGCGGACCGTCGCCGGGCTGCGGGACGCGCTCGCCGAGGCGCGGGCCGCCGACACTCCCACATGTGTCTACGTGGAGACCAAAACGACCGACACTGTGTCGGGCGCGCCTCCCGCGCAGGCCTGGTGGGATGTACCTGTGGCCGAGACCGCGACACGCCCGTCCGCGGTCAAGGCACGTGAGCTGTACGAACGGCACGTCTCCACCCGACGCCGCCATCTGTGAAGGAGTTCTCGGTCATGACGAAGATCGTCAACCACTGGATCGGCGGCAAGACCGCCGAAGGCGCCTCGGGTACCTACGGTCCGGTGACGAACCCGGCGACCGGCGAGGTCACCACCAAGGTCGCCTTCGCCTCCGTGGAGGAGGTGGACGCCGCGGTCGCCGCCGCCAAGGAGGCGTTCCTGAGCTGGGGCCAGTCCTCGCTCGCCCAGCGCACCACGACCCTGTTCCGCTTCCGCGCCCTGCTGGACGCGCACCGCGACGAGATCGCCGAGCTGATCACCGCCGAGCACGGCAAGGTGCACTCCGACGCCCTCGGCGAGGTCGCGCGCGGCCTGGAGATCGTCGACCTGGCCTGCGGGATCAACGTGCAGCTCAAGGGCGAGCTGTCCACGCAGGTCGCCAGCCGCGTCGACGTGGCGTCCATCCGCCAGCCGCTCGGTGTGGTCGCCGGCATCACGCCGTTCAACTTCCCGGCGATGGTGCCGATGTGGATGTTCCCCATCGCCATCGCCTGCGGCAACACCTTCGTGCTGAAGCCCAGCGAGAAGGACCCCTCCGCGTCCGTCCGCATCGCCGAGCTGCTGTCCGAGGCGGGTCTGCCCGACGGCGTGTTCAACGTCGTGCACGGCGACAAGGTGGCCGTCGACCGCCTCCTGGAGCACCCCGACGTCAAGGCGGTCTCCTTCGTCGGCTCCACCCCGATCGCCCGCTACATCCACACCACCGCCTCCGCCAACGGCAAGCGCGTGCAGGCGCTCGGCGGCGCCAAGAACCACATGCTGGTCCTCCCGGACGCCGACCTGGACGCGGCGGCCGACGCGGCCGTCTCGGCCGCCTACGGCTCCGCCGGTGAGCGCTGCATGGCGATCTCCGCGGTCGTCGCCGTCGGCGCGATCGGCGACGAACTGGTGGAGAAGATCCGCGAGCGCGCCGAGAAGATCAAGATCGGTCCGGGCAACGACCCGACCTCCGAGATGGGCCCGCTCATCACCAAGGCCCACCGCGACAAGGTGGCGTCCTACGTCGAGGGCGCGGCGGCCGAGGGCTGCGAGGTCGTCCTGGACGGCACCGGCTACACGGTCGACGGCCACGAGGACGGCCACTGGATCGGCATCTCCCTGCTCGACAAGGTGCCGACCTCCGCGAAGGCGTACCAGGACGAGATCTTCGGCCCGGTGCTGTGCGTGCTGCGCGCCGAGACGTACGAGGAGGGCCTGGAACTCATCAACGCCTCGCCGTTCGGCAACGGCACCGCGATCTTCACCCGGGACGGCGGCGCCGCCCGCCGCTTCCAGCTGGAGGTCGAGGCCGGCATGGTCGGCGTGAACGTCCCGATCCCGGTCCCCGTGGGCTACCACTCCTTCGGCGGTTGGAAGGACTCGCTCTTCGGCGACCACCACATCTACGGCAACGACGGCACGCACTTCTACACGCGCGGCAAGGTCGTCACCACCCGCTGGCCGGACCCGGCGGACGCTCCGGCGGGCGTCGACCTGGGCTTCCCGCGCAACCACTGAGCGTCACCGAACACCCCGATGGGGCCGTCCGTTATGCGGACGGCCCCATTTTTTTGCAGGCGCCCGGTGCGGTTCCCGCACGTGGTGTGTGAGCCGTGACTGCGGGCTCACCGCTGCGATAAACGACACCGCATGCCGCCGTTCTCTGCGGATTCCGTAGCAAGACAGCCATTGACGCATCAGTTTTCGTCGGTGTGTGATGCACGCCAGTTCTTCGCGCCGCTGCACGAGTCGATCGGAACCGCCGCATGACCGACACGCTCCGCCCTGTCGAGGCCGACCTTCATCCGGCCACGCACAGTCCCCAGAAGCTCAAGCGTTCCATCGGGGTCATCGGCGGCACTCTCCTCACCCTCTCGTGCGTGACCCCCGCGTCCACCCTCTTCGTGGTCGTCCCCGACCTGCTCGGCTCCCTCGGCACCGCCACCGCCCTCACCATCGCCATCGGCTCGCTGCTGTGCGTGGCGGTGGCGTTCTGCTACTCGGAGCTCGGCACGCTCGTCCCGAGCGCGGGCGGCGAGTACGCGATGGTCTCCACGCTGGCCGGGCGCCTCGCGGGCTGGCTGGTGTTCGTGCTGTCGCTGCTGGTCGTCATGATCGTGCCGCCGGTGATCGCGATGGGCACCGCCGACTACCTCGAACCGGTCGTCCATCTCGACCCGTCGATGGCGGGCGCCGCGGTGATGCTGCTCGCCACCCTCGCCGGACTGCTCGACCTGCGCGCCAACGCCTGGATCACCGGCGTCTTCCTGGTCCTCGAGGTGATCGCGGCGGCCGTCGTCGCCGTCCTGGGCTTCGCGCACAGCGAGCGCGGCCTCGGCAGCCTCGCCTCCATGGAGGTGGCCGGCCCCGACGGCGGCCCGGACGCCGTGACGGCCCTGCTGGTCGTCTCCGGTCTCGCCATCGCCCTGTTCATCACCCAGGGCTTCTCCACGGCCGTCTACCTCTCCGAGGAACTGGAGAACCCGCGCCGCAACGTCGCCCGTACGGTGCTGGCCACCCTCGGCATCTCCGCCGTGATCATCCTCGTCCCGGTCGTCGCCATCACCCTCGGCGCCTCCGACCTCGCCGAGCTGACCGGCGGCGACATCTCCTCCATGGTCACCGCCTGGTCCAACTCCGCCGTCGGCACCTTCGTCAGCCTGTGCGTGGCGCTCGCCATCATCAACGCGGGCATCGTGATGGTCATCCAGAACTCGCGCGTGCTGTTCGCCTCCGCCCGCGACAAGGCGTGGCCCGAGCCGGTGAACCACGTCTTCGCCAAGCTCGGCCGCTTCGGCTCCCCCTGGGTCGCCACCCTCGCGGTCGGCGTCCCCGGCGCCGCCCTGTGCTTCGTCAACCTCGACACCCTCTACGGCGTCACGGGCGTCTCCGTCACCGGCATGTACCTGCTCGTCGCCATCGCCGCCCTGCTCTCCCGCCGCGGCGCCCACCGCCACGCCCCCGCCTGGCGCATGCCCCTGTGGCCCGCCGTCCCGGCCCTGCTGATCGTCGTCCTCGGCTACGTCCTCACCCAGCAGGAACCGGCCCACCTGGCCTGGACCGGCGGTATCACCGCGGCGGCCACCCTCTACTGGGCCCTCTACCTCCGCCCCCGCACCACCACCCGCTGGCTGGTGACGATCCCGGAGGACACGCGCACAGACACGGTCTAGCGCCGCCCCGGACTACCACGGACGCGGTACGCGTTAGGGGCCGCGTACGCCTGGGGGAGGTGCCGAAGTTCCGTCCCCGGTCGCCACGCCGCCACAGCATCACCCCGTACGGTTGTCGCATGGATCTTCGACTGTCCGGCACGCGGTGGTTCCGGTCACGGCGACCCCGGCAGGCCCTCGCCGCCGCGGCCGCCGTCGTCGTGCTCGCCGGCGCCGGGACATGGAGCGCCGTCGCCTCGGACGAGCCGTCCGCCGTCCAGCGCGCCGACCGGGTCATGGCCATGGCCGACGGGGTGCGCATCGACACGTCGTACTTCACCGCGGGCCCGGACGGCCGCCGCCCCGCCGTGCTGCTCGGGCACGGCTTCGGTGGCAGCAAGAACGATGTGCGCGAGCAGGCCGAGAAGCTCGCCCGCGACGGATACGCGGTGCTCACCTGGTCCGCGCGCGGCTTCGGGAAGTCCACCGGGAAGATCGGGCTGAACGATCCGAAGGGCGAGGTCGCCGACGCCTCCCGGCTCGTGGACTGGCTGGCGAAGCAGCCCGAGGTCCGCCTCGACAAGGCCGGCGACCCGCGCGTCGGCATGGCCGGTGCCTCCTACGCCGGCGCCGTCGCCCTGCTCACCGCCGGGCACGACGACCGGATCGACGCCATCGCCCCGGCGATCACGTATTTCAACCTCGCCGACGCCCTCTTCCCGAACGGCGTGTTCAAGAAGCTGTGGGCCGGCATCTTCATCAACTCCGGCGGCGGTTGCGCGCAGTTCGAGACCGAGCTGTGCCGGATGTACGAGCGGGTCGCCGAGTCCGGCGTCCCCGACGCCGAGGCCCGCCGGCTGCTGGAGGAACGCTCACCGTCCGCCGTCGCCGACCGGATCGACGTCCCCACCCTCCTCGTGCAGGGCCAGTCCGACTCCCTCTTCCCGCTCGGCCACGCCGACGCGGCGGCCGACGCCATCCGTGGCAACGGCGCCCCCGTGGACGTCGACTGGATCGCCGGCGGGCACGACGGCGGCGACATGGAGACCGCCCGAGTCCAGGACCGCGTACGGGCCTGGTTCGACCGCTACCTCAAGGACGACGAGACGGCGGAGACCGGGCCCGCCTTCCGCGTCACCCGCACCGGAGGCGTCGACTCCACCGACGGCCAGGCCCTGCTGCGCGGCGCGAGCGCCGACCGCTACCCGGGCCTGGACAGCGGACCGAAGCAGATCCCGCTCACCGGACGCGAACTCGGCCGCGAACAGAGCTTCGGCAACCCGGCCGGCGCCGCCCCGCCCGCCGTCTCCGCGCTCCCCGGACTCGGCGGCTCCGGCGGCCTGTCCCAGCTGTCCTCCCTCGGCGTCGGCGTCTCCCTCGACTTCCCCGGCCAGCACGCCCGCTTCGAGTCCGCACCCCTCGGCGGCGACCTGCGCATCACCGGATCGCCGACGGTCACCGTCCACGTCACCTCGACCAGCGACGACGCCGTCCTCTTCGCCAAGGTGTACGACGTCGGCCCGGACGGACGACAGCAGGTGCTGCCCTCCCAGCTGGTCACACCGGTCCGCGTCGAGGACGCCAAGAAGGGCAAGGACGTCACGCTCACGCTCCCGGCCGTCGACCACGAGGTCGACAAGGGCCACCGGCTGCGCCTCGTCCTCGCCTCCACCGACCTCGGCTACGCCTCCCCGGCCGCCCCGGCGACGTACACCGTCGCCCTCAAGAGCCACCTCACGGTGCCGACCGCGCCCGGCGTGACCACCGCCGCGGCCCCGCTGCCCGCCTGGGTGTGGTGGCTGCCCCTCGCCGCCGCCGTGACCGCGCTCGCCCTGATCCTCACCGGCCGCCGCCGCACCGCCGCCACGGCCCCCGACCCCGAACTCGCCGACGTACCGCTCCAGATCACCGGCCTGAGCAAGCGCTACGCCCGCTCCGCCGACCGGTACGCCGTCAAGGACCTCTCCTTCCGCGTCGAACGGGGTCAGGTCCTCGGCCTCCTCGGACCCAACGGGGCCGGCAAGACCACCACCCTGCGCATGCTGATGGGCCTGATCCGGCCCGACGACGGCGAGATCCGCGTCTTCGGCCACGCCATCCGCCCCGGCTCCCCGGTGCTCTCCCGGGTCGGCGCCTTCGTCGAGGGCGCCGGCTTCCTGCCGCACCTGTCCGGCCGGGAGAACCTGGAGCTGTACTGGCAGGCCACCGGCCGCCCGCCCGAGGACGCCCACCTGGACGAGGCCCTGCGCATCGCCGGGCTCGGCGACGCCCTCTCCCGCGCGGTGCGCACCTACTCCCAGGGCATGCGCCAGCGCCTCGCCATCGCCCAGGCCATGCTCGGCCTGCCCGACCTGCTCATCCTCGACGAGCCGACCAACGGCCTCGACCCGCCCCAGATCCGCGAGATGCGCGAGGTGATGATCCGGTACGCCGCCGCCGGGCGCACGGTGATCGTCTCCAGCCATCTCCTCGCGGAGGTCGAGCAGACCTGCACGCACCTCGTCGTCATGGACCGCGGCCGGCTCGTCCAGGCGGGCCCGGTCGGCGAGATCGTCGGCAGCGGCGACATGCTGCTCGTCGGCACGCCCACCGCTCTGGAGGAGCCGGTCGTCGAGAAGGTCGCCGCCCTGCCCGGCGTGGCCTCGGCCGTGCGCACCGACGACGGGCTGCTCGTCCGGCTCGACACCGGCGGCAGCGCGGAACGCCTGGTCGCCGAACTCGTACGCCTGGAGGTGCCCGTGCGGTCCGTCGGTCCCCACCGTCGTCTGGAGGACGCCTTCCTCACCCTGATCGGAGGCTCGGCATGAGCGGCACGCTCACCGAACACCCGGAGACCGCCTCCGGCTACCGGGCCGGCCGCACCCTGCCGCTGCGGGTGGAGCTGGTCCGTCAGCTGAGGCGGCGCCGGACACTGATCATGTTCGGCATCCTCGCCGCCCTGCCGTTCGTGCTGGCGATCGCCTTCGCCATCGGCGGCGAGCCGGACGGCCGCGGCGACCGCATCACGCTGATGGACACGGCCACCGCATCCGGCGCCAACTTCGCCGCCGTGAACCTCTTCGTCTCGGCGGGCTTCCTGCTGGTCATCCCCGTCGCGCTGTTCTGCGGGGACACGGTGGCGTCGGAGGCGAGCTGGTCCTCCCTGCGCTATCTGCTGGCCGCGCCCGTGCCCCGGATGCGGCTGCTGTGGTCGAAGCTGGTCGTCGGACTGGGGCTCAGCCTCGCCGCGATGGTGCTGCTGCCGGTGGTGGCCCTCGCGGTCGGTACGGCCGCGTACGGCTGGGGCTCGCTGCAGATCCCCACGGGCGGCGCGCTGGATCCCGGCACGGCGGCGCAGCGGCTCGTGGCGGTCGTGGCGTACCTCTTCGTCTCCCAGCTGGTCACCGCCGGGCTCGCCTTCTGGCTGTCGACCCGCACGGACGCCCCGCTGGGCGCGGTGGGCGGCGCGGTCGGCCTGACCATCGTCGGCAATGTGCTGGACGCGGTCACCGCGCTCGGCCACTGGCGGGACTTCCTGCCCGCGCACTGGCAGTTCGCCTGGGTGGACGCCGTCCAGCCCACCCCCGAGTGGTCCGGGATGGTCCAGGGCGCGGCGATCTCCGTCACCTACGCGCTGGTGCTGTTCGCGCTGGCCTTCCGCGGGTTCGCCCGCAAGGACGTGGTGTCCTAGCCGTCCACTTCGCCGTACCCGGTGCGGGCCAACCGGGTGAACCTGCGCAACCGAATCCTGTGGGCCGGGTTGTTGAAGGAGTAGGGCATGCGACGCCACGAGAAGGCCGACTTCCGGATGTCGGCCTCCTTGCCAAGGCCGGCTTTCCCATTCTTCAAGCAGGAAGACAACGACATTGCGACAGACCCTGAGCAGGGGAGTGTTCGCGGCGGCCGCCGCCACGGGCATTCTGTCCCTGTACGGTGCCCCGGCCCTCGCCGACTCGCAGGCGGTGGGAGCCGCCGAGGACTCTCCCGGCGTGCTGTCCGGGAACAACGTCCAGGTGCCGGTCGAGGCGCCGGTGAACGTGTGCGGCAACACCGTCGGTGCGGTCGGCGCGCTCAATGAAGCGGCCGGCAACGTGTGCGCCAACACCTCGCACGCGTCGGAGAAGGACGACTCCTCCCACTCCTCGTCCGGATCCGCCTCCTCGTCCGGTTCCTCGTCGAAGTCCGGTGAGCACGGCGGCTCCGGCGGCGGCGCGCAGGCCGAGGGCAGCGCCAAGGGCTCGCCCGGTGTCGGGTCCGGCAACAATGTCCAGGTGCCGGTGCACGCCCCGGTGAACGTCTGCGGCAACAACGTCGCCGGCGGCGGGCTGTTCAACGAGACCAGCGACAACACCTGCGTCAACCACTCCGAGGGCGGTTCGTCCAAGGACGGCGGCGCGCAGGCGGTGGGTGTCGCCGAGGGCTCGCCCGGTGTGCTGTCGGGCAACCTGATCCAGCTGCCGATCCACGCGCCGATCAACGCGTGCGGCAACAACGTCGACGTCGTGGGTGTGTTCAACTCGGCGTACGACAACTACTGCGAGAACAGCGTCTCCACGCCGGACAAGCCCGAGGAGGAGACCAAGACGCCGCCGCCCACCAAGGAGAAGCCGCCGACCTCCCGGGTCGTCGAGCCCCCGGCGGTCGAGGAGGAGGAGCCCGAGGCTCCGCATCTGGCCCAGACCGGCAGCGACGGCATCCTCACCGCCTCCGCGGCCGGTGCAGGCCTGCTGCTCGGCGGCGCGGTTCTCTACCGCCGCGGCCGCGCCGCGTCCCGCGCGTAGCGCTTCCGCGCGGCGCCGGCCAACACCGCGAGCACCGGCTCCCGAGCCCGCCCCCGCGGCCTCAGCGGCCGACGACGCCCCCGCTCCGACGACGCCCACCACACCGGTGGCCGCCCGGACGGGGGCGTCGTCATGCCCGGAGCCGATGCCGCGCTTCGAGCCGTCGCTCGCCTTGAGCTGACGCCCCGTCCTGGGCCGACGCCGGGCCCTGAGCCGTCGCCGGTCCTGAGCTGTCGCCGGTCCTGAGCTGTCGCCGGTCCTGAGCTGTCGCCGGTCCCTGAGCTGTAGCTGCGCCCCGACCCGATTAGCCGCGCGGCGGGCCCGTTCCGCCCGCGCGGTGATCCCGCTGCACGCGATGGTGCCGCTTCGCGTGGCGATCCCGCGGCGGGTCGATGCCGGGGGTGTCTTGTCCCGTGGGGTTCGCGCCATTTGTAGGTGCTGTGCCGGATGGAAACGCGCCGTCTGCCGCACGGCACTGTCGCCTTGCGTACGGGGGCAACGCCACGCTGTGACTCGGCGTCGAACGGCGGTCGGGATCGCGCGTCCGGCGCGGCGCGCGAAAAGGGCCGCCGGCGGAGAAGCCTCCGTCAGCGGCCCTTGAGCGCCCCGCAGGGGCCCCGCGTCAGCGGGTCACGGGGGTCGCCGTTTCCGTGCGGGTGGCGCCCGTGGGGAGGGGGACCGTGCCGTGGGCCGGGGTCGAGCGGAGGCGGCGGCGGACGCCCTGGACGAGGGTCGACGCCGTGAACGTCGCGCCGTGGACGAAGCGCATCGCCGGGCCGAAGCCCGCCGCGGTGACCAGGCCCGCCAGGAACAGCCCCGGGTGCGAGGACTCGAAGGTGTGGCCGACCTCCGGGGAGCCGTCGGGCAGCGTGGCCAGCGCCCCGCGCAGCTCCGGCGCGAGCAGCCCCAGCCGGTCGCAGCGGGCCTTGAACCCGGTGGCCGCGATGACGTGCTCGGTCTCCAGCGAACGCACCGCCCCGTCACGGCTCACCGTGTCCAGGCGCACCCCGCCCGGCACCGCGCAGGCCGCCGTGACCTCGTGGCCCGGCAGCACCTCCACCGCGCGCTCCACCCGGTCCCGCACCCACCAGGCACCCGCAGGACCCAGCGCCGTCGCGGCGATACGCGCCCGGGTCGACTCGGGCAGCCGCCGGAACAGACCGGGACGCTCGGAGTAGAACCAGTTCTTCCAGCCGGGACCGAGCCCGCTGTGCGGGGAGCGGGCCGACTGCCACCACGGGCGCTCCCAGGCCGGCGGCATGTCGTTCCACACCAGCCGGTCCGCGCGGGCCAGCACCCGTACCCGCGTGCCCTGTTCGGCGAGCAGCGCCGCCGTCTCCAGGGCCGCCTGCCCGCCGCCGATCACCGTGACGTCCTTGCCGCGGAACTGGTCGAGGTCGCTGTGATGGGAGCTGTGGGTCACCAGCGCCGGGTGCAGCCCGCGCAGCGCCTGCGGCACCTCGATGAACGGCATCACCCCGACCGCCAGCGCCACCGTGCGCGCCTGCAGCTCCTGGCCGTCCTCGGTGACCGCGACGAAACCGCCGGGCACGGACGCCAGGCGCGTGATGACGCGCTCGTCCACATCGGGCACCGCGTGCTTCGCGAACCACAGGCCGTACTCGGCGAACGCCTCCACGGGAATCGGGTGCGCGTGACGCGCCGTCAGCCCGTTCTCCGCGCAGTACACGTCCAGCCGCCAGCGGCCCGCCGGGTCCGACAGATTGGACGCCCACGGCTCCGACTTCAGGAACATGCCGCCGGGCATGTGGTCGCGCCACGACGCCATCGGCCGGCCGAACACCTTGAGACTCAGCCCGGCGGACGCGGCGTGCGCCGCGATCGACAGCCCGTACGGACCGGCACCCACCACCAGAAGGTCGTACATCATCAACTGCTCGCTTTCTCGTTGTCGGTCGGCAAGGGCGAGGCCGCCCGGGGAATCAAGGGGGTGGCCGGCGCCGCCGGCCTCGGGATCAGCCGCTGCCGCAGACGGCCGGAGACATGGCGGCCCCACAGGGCCCACATCGCCCACCCGGGACCGCGGTCGTCCGCCGCGTACCAGGCCAGCTCGCGCCCGCCCGGAGCGGGACGCAGCGCGGCGAGCGGCGCGTAGTTCTCCACCACGAACTCCCGCCCGGCCACCTGCTCCCCGTCCGGCAGCGCACGGCCCGTCAGATCCAGGTGCAGGGCCCGTACGACGTCCACGCCGGCGCTGTCCGCGAACAGCCGGAACTGCGCGCCGGGGCGCGGGTTGAAGTCGAGCAGGTGGTAGCGGCCGGTGGCGCCGCAGCGCCGGAAGTCCAGGTCGAGGATGCCGCGGTAGCCGAGCGCGGACGTGAGCCGCTCGGCCAGTTCCCGCACCTCGGGGTTGGGCGTCCAGCGGCCCACCGCCGTCAGACCCGCGCCGCGCGGCCAGGACAGCTGTTTGCGGCCCGGCCCGCCCGTGCGCAGGGCGCCGGTGCGGTCGGCGTAGCCGTGGAAGAACCAGTCGCGGTCCGGCCCCGGCGGCAGGAACTCCTGCAGCAGCAGCGGGCTGCCCGCCTCCTCGGTGCGCTCGTACAGCTGCCGGGCCTGCTGGGCGGAGTGCATCAGCTGGGTGCTGCGCAGCCCGCTCCCGGCCGGCAGCAGCCAGGGCCTGCTCCACTTCGCCACCACCGGCAGCCCCAGCCGCCGCGCGTCGTCGGCGGCACGCACCGGGCTGTCGGGGACCAGCGTCCGCGGGTGCGGCAGACCGGCCGACGCGCACACGGCGGCCAACTCCGCCTTGTCGGCGACACGTTCGGCCAGCGCCTCCGGCAGCTCCGGCAGCAGGTAGGAGGGCGTGAGCGTCTCGCGCAGACGGTGCACGGCGATCGCGCAGGCGTCGTCCATCGCCACCAGCACGGCGGGCCGCCCGATGCCGTCGGCCACCCGGCGCAGCACGGCGAGCAGATCGCCGTCGGACGCGCCCGGGGGCGGCGGGGGATGCAGCCGGCTCACATAGCGCGACCGGCCGACCGGACTGCCCGTCACATCGGCGACGACATGCACCTCGACGCCCGCCCGGCCGAGCGAACGCACGGCGCCCAGCGTTCCGTGGTGAAAAGGATTCCGGTCGGTCCGCAGCACCACGGCCGGGACACCGGTGTCGAGCAGCGACACGAATTCTCGCTTTCTCTCTGGGCGGCTTGGCGGCTTTTCGCCGGGGCCGTTTTCATGCGTCCGCTCACCCGCTCGGGCGAGAACGGCACTCGAAAGCCGCAACGACAGTGGCGCCAATGGATCTCCTGTGACTGACTTTCATGTGACTGTGCGTCAATAACGTGACTGAACCGAACGCGACCGACCCGACCCAAGGAGCAGACATGGGCCCTCACGACCAGCGGGTCAGGAAGCGCAGGCCGGCCAGGGGCGTGGCGGCGATCGCCGTGTCCGCCGCCCTGGCGGCCGGTCTCGTCACGGGCGTCGACGCGACGGTGCTGCCCACCGACGACGCCCGCGCCCCGGGCCCGGGCGCCACGGCGACCCCCGAACCGTCCGCGGCCCCCACGACCCCACCCGCCGCACCCGTGCCGCTGCTGCCCGAGTCGGCCGAGCGGGCGCCGGTCAAGGAGGTCCCGCCGTTCGGCGTCTTCCTCGCCTCCGACGGGCGGGGCGTGGCCCGGATGGCGCAGTTCAGCCGCTGGCTGGGCGGCACCGAGCTCACCGTCGGGCACACCTACCTGCCCGGCAACCACTGGAGCGACATCGAGGGCAGGGCCCACTGGCTCGACGCCTGGGCCCGCTGGCGCAACGAAAAGTCGGACCGGACGCTCGTCCTCAACGTCCCCATGCAGGCCCGCAACGAGGAGGGCGTGCCGGACGACGAGGTGCGTCAGCTGGTGCGGCGGGGCGCGGCCGGGGACTTCGACCACCACTTCCGCGTCCTCGCCGAGCGGCTGGTCCGGCTCAAGGTGCCGGACACGGTGATCGTGCTCGGCTGGGAGATGAACGGCACCACCTACACCCACCGGTGCGGGCCGGACCCTCAGGCGTGGAAGACGTACTGGAACCGGATCGTCACCACGATGCGTGCGGTGCCGGGCCAAAATTTCCGGTTCGACTTCACCCCGAGCCGCGGCCGGGACGCCGTCGCGTGGACCGAGTGCTACCCGGGGGACGACACGGTCGACATCATCGGAATGGATTCCTACGACCAGCCCGCCGGAATGTCGTTCGACCGGCAGGTGAGCGAACCGTACGGGCTCCAGGAACACGTCGATTTCGCCAAGGCGCACGGGAAGCCCATTTCGTACCCGGAATGGGGACTGTTCCGCAACGGCGACAATCCCGAGTACATGCGGCGCATGCTCGCCTGGATCGCGCAGCACAAGCCGCTGTACAACACGATCACCGACTACTGCCCGCACGGGGTGTGGCAGTGCGACGCCAACCCCGAGTCGTCGCGCGTCTACCAGTCCGTCCTCTCCGGACGCACCGATCCGGCGAACCCGGTCCCCACGCCCACACCCACGCCCGCGCCCACGGAGACCCCGGAGGCGCCCACCACGCCCGAGCCCGAGAACTGCTCGGAGCTGGACCTCGGCGACTGGGTGGAGCACTGGCTCGGCGGGAAGCTCTGCATCCGGTTCACCTGGTGGTAGAGCCCCCGCCGTCGGCCCGGCCGGCACCGGGATCACCGCTTGCCGTGCGCATCGGCGGCGGTGGCCGGGCCGGGCACCGAGGCGGCCGGGACGGCCTCGTCGTCCCGGCCGCCTCGCCT